>NZ_JARWLB010000020.1:0-125250 GCF_047445835.1 Rhizobium sp. BR 317
TCATGCGCCGTGATGATGACCTTRGCCTTGTGTTTGGCGAGTGCGTAGAAGATCGACGGCGAGAGAATTTGCGACCAGCCGTGCACATGCACGACRGTCTCCTCGTCCGTTTCCTTCAGCAGACCGTCCAGCGCCTCGTAGGCACGCTTGTTGTAATTCTTCTCGAAGACATCGTTGAAAGCAGGCCCGTCGCGAAGGGGCCGTTCGCCGAGCGCGACCGTGCGGATGCCGGCAAAGCGCGGCTTCAGTCCTTCGCCGTCATCGCCGACCAGGATGGCGCAATTCAGCCCTGCTTGCCTGCTCGCATCAATGCATTGCAGCGCTACCTTTGTCGCTCCGCCGCGAATGATTGAGACGTCGTTGACAAGTATTAGACGCATGTAACCCCGAGACTCATTAACAGTATTTGCACGGGAGCGCGCGAAAGGGATTCGCCTTCTACATCAAATCCTTGATGACATTCAGCCGCTTATTCCCGCCGGATTTCAATTCGTCCTTTCGCATTAAGGCGAGTGGTCGCACGGCATGCGCGAGTAGGTTTCCCGATTGCTTCCTCTGGGATAGTTGACATCCGGAAAAGACCGAAACGTAAACACATGGGTCGCAGACCGCCTGGTTCGTGCCTTTCAACCTGCCGGGGCGTGGAGGTTTGAGGATATTATGAGTAGACAGCGACCAAATCCGCATCCTGCATAGAAATTATGGGCTGTTTGGATATTTTGCACCACAGGGTCCTTTGAAATCGGCGGCGTTCCGCGGCTTCAGGAGCACGACTAAAACCACGAGACGCCGGCAAAGAATGAATTGGTGCGTCGAGATCCCGAAGAGTGCTAATCTAAAACCCTGAGAAGAGGCCATATGCCTGTATTTGGCGATTTATGACCGCGACCGCGGTGTATCGGACTCGTCGTCTGGACGTTCCATATTGAGCAGGTCTGCCAGATCCTTCGCAACTCGCTCGCCAAGTCCGGCGAGGACAACGCCAGAATAGGTCACCACCTCCCCCGCGGTGGCATCTATGACGGACCACGATTTTCTCTCTTGCACCGCGCGATATCTTGCATAGGCCATGTTCCACCTCAGCAAGGGTGGTTCAATGCAACCATCAAGTGAAGCAAAGGTTCCCAACCGGTGGCAGATCGGACGTATGTGGCTCGAATATTAAGGTGCCAGTGGCGAGCCGGCAGTGTTCCGCAGCGGTGCAAGACATGGGTGGTCAGTCTTCGACAAGTMTGCCGTCAGCCCGCGGGGGCGATTGCTGGCGACAGACCGTCTCGTGGCGCCGTTAGGAGCTACGATGGCGAGGACGGGGGATCGCTCGCCATTTTGGAAATCGTGAGAGAAGGCCGTTCGTTCCATAGACAAATGGGCAAAGCCAATCGGCCAACTGTAAAATCCACGTGGACACGCCTATGATCGCTAATCATGGAAGGCGCACGAATAAATTTTTTCCGGCATGGCTGGCTTCACTTGCGTTAAAGTGTCCTGGTCTTCGCTCGCGTCCCAGAAATGCACCATGGTTCAGGGATTTATGCAAAGACTATAGCAAAGCGGTGATGCATCGCGACCGTCAGCGAAAGAAACTTGTCGATACAAATCGTTTGGGAGAATACGAGGGACTCTGCGCCGATTTGGAGAAAGAAGCCCGGCTCTATTTGAGTTTGTTAAATCAGAAATCGTAGGCGACTTGGTCCGATCCTCTATCAGCATCTCGACAGAACGAGCGGTGATAGTTTTTCGGCGTTGTCTGACAGTAAGAATGATGTCGCCATATCATAGAAAAGGTCTTTGCCCAACTTAACGAGTAAGAGCCAAGGCGTTGAATAAAGCCCGATATCTTCGTCGGGCATCGTTTACCGCTGAGGTTTGAGGGCGTTCCTCTGGATCAGGTCCTGGACATTCCATCAAATATTCGGCCTCGTCCTTCGTGAGGCAATCCACTACATGTCCGTCGACAACGACCGGCTGACCCGTGAAGACATCATTGATCGACCAATAACCGTTCCAGTCGTTCTTCTTAAGTTCGTAGCGCAGAGTGATCATGCGCTATTTTATTCCACCATAATAATTTAGATAAGATGTCTTTCATCATCATTCTTGAGTAATCACGGCCCGAAAAAGAATATACCCGCTTCTTCTGCTGCAGCTATAAAAGCGCCGCGGGCATATTCGACTGAGTCCTTACCGTCGCAAGCTTCGATCAATGCTTGCTCTGCAACCTTAAATACTTATCTGCCATCATTTCTCGGCCACAAGGCTTCCCGAGACGATCGCTCAGTTCTCTATCAGCGCGTTCCAAGGTTGTTTGACCAGCTTTCGCTCGCGCGTGGTGACGGCAGGTATGCCCGGCTGCAACGGACCTTGGGCCATGTTTAGCTCCTGATACTGGATGATTGGAGCTCGAACCGCTCAACGAACAGGCCTCTTGAGATGGCCGTGAGAACTTTCGATCGAGCCGTTCTCATGTGGCGACGCGCTTGTTGTTGTGGGTTGGCGTCATCCGATAATGAGCGCACAGTTCCTTATAGCGGTCTGTGAGATCGACCTTGGCATCGGCATCGAGGGTACTGAAGGCAGCCGACAGGCTGTCGCAGCGTGATAGAGCGGCGAAGCTTTCGGGCAATTCCGGATGACGCCGCAGCATCTCGTCGTGAACGACGACGGCACGAATGCTGGGAGCGGCGTTGAGGAGTGGAACGAACTCTGCATCAAAGATATGCTCAAGCTGATCGGCGCGCCGCCAACCGCGCGACGGCTTGTTCTGTGACGGAAGGCGCTGCTCTTTCTCGATACGGAATGCCGTCGCCCGGCTGATGGACGCCTTAGAGTCTCACCGTGATTGTCGCCGCGCAGAAAGCGGCCCATCGGAAATATCCTGGGGTAGACAATGTAGATTCTGATACAATTCAATGCGTGCGGTGAAAAGGAAATGAAACGCCAGGGGTGGGATGATCCTGTAAGAATCAAAATTCGCCATCCTGGCAGGCATGTCATCATCAACAGCACTGAAAGTGCTGCCCAATACATGTTCGAGGAGCCGCCTGGTGACCGCAGTACGACAGCCTTTCAGGCGGTGGCACGGGCTCTCTTCGATGCCGTTGACGAAAAGCTGCCGGTCAATGACGCCCCCCGCTACATCGGCCGGTGAAATCTACGAAGAGCAAATAAAAGCCGTTAGCGGCGATTGGTTTCTGCTAACGGCAACGGAACGCCACCCTGGCGGATTCGCGCCTGGGTAGGCCTCCAGCAGCCGTCGAACCTTGTGGTACCATCATTGTTACCGCTGCGACTCTGGGTTCTTTCGCTTAGCGCCGCACTTCCGCCGCGCGCATTTGGCATCCATCGCATTGCAGCATCTTTGTTGCGCACGCTCCTGGTAACCGGATTGTAGCCGCGGATTTCGAGGCGACGTTATCGAGCGCGGATTGTTCGTCTCGGATTTGCGTTACAGCACTCAATGGTGCTCCAACCTTGCGCTATTGGGACCAAGAATTTCCGAGCCTCGCTCGAACGATGTGCTTTTCAATCTCGGAACAAGTCTCATCGTACTTCCGCGCCAGATCCACTTTGAAGGATTGTCCCTGAAGAGCATTGCGAGCTTCCACAGCGGCCTGGTAGGCCTCGAAGAGTTCGAGCTGCCAAGGATCGCGCGCTTCCATAATAAGGTTTCGCATTTCTGGCAAACGCATCGCGAGGCGTCTGCGTCCGGCCTCACGCCTGTTGGATCGCGTCATCTCCGTTAATCTCCTGCCGGTGCCCGGGAGTATAAGGCTTCCCTTCGCAAGTAGGGCTGGCAGCGGACTTTAAAACGGGGTTGAGACCAAAGGCCGTAGGCCCTCAGACTGAAGTCCATATTGTGGAACGACCTGCCATGCGGTTCGTTGGTTCGCCAGCGGTCATGAGGCCTGCCTCAGGAAAGGCAGAAATACCTCGCTATTACGGCACCGCAACGGGGAGAGAGAACATGATCTATTCCACAGAAAAGTCCCATGGCCTGGCAATGCCCCTGATAGCCATTTTGTTGGCGATCCCCGACATTCTGGCCGCGCTTGTCGCCGCCAGGGGCCGGCATAGCGGTACTCCCGGCCCCGTCTTAGTTCCAGAGGTCCAATAGCGGGGTCCGGGAAAATGAACGCGCTCGCATCCGCCGCCTTCGGTATCGTCAGCTCGGTCGGGGCTTGCGTCATGCTCGCATCTGTCGCCTCCCAGTTCGTGGCAGATCCGGAACCCCATGCCTTCAAGGACATTGCAGCGCATGACCTATGGACAACGAAGCCGGTGAAAGTCGATCCTTGGCAGCAGCACTACGAACGCATTCCGCCGCTCTATTCTAGCTATGTCACCAAAGCCTCGTCAGTAAAATTAGTGCCGGAAGATCCCGCCCACTCGTTACGTCAACTGCCCACACCCAAGCCAAAGCTTTCGGGCGAGCACCTTGCTTGGTGTGCGGAACGCTATCGCTCCTTCAATCCTATAACCAACAGCTATCGATCCTATGGCGGCGGAATGCGAGAATGCTCTTCGCCGTTCCAACAGTTCGCCGATACGGCAGATCAACACGTCGGCCCGAAGGAAAATGCGGGCGCCGAAGCCTGGTGCGCCGCGCGCTATAAGTCGTATCGACCGGAAGACAATAGCTACCAACCGTGGGAAGGACCGCGACGCACCTGCGATCCCCCAGACACCGTTCTTGGCCCTGATCGCGTTGCGACCAGGGATTGAATCCTCTAGGCCGGTGGGTGAACTACACCAACTTAGATAGGCCGGGCAGCATCCGCATTAAAAATGCGTCTTTCATGATAGGGAATTACGTGTGAAATTGGAGACTGGCGATGACCGCCACGCTGATAACAGAAATCCAGCAAGCTCAGTTAAGAGCTTCGTTCTTGAGCAGGGCGGACCGGGGAGCACTCATTGTTCGCATCCTGAACGAGCTGAAGACGCATCGGTGCTCACTCCTCGGAAATGCGTCAGCCGACCATTTCGTCTGGATGGACAGGCTCATCGCGCGCGTCTCTTCGAGGATGCCGGAAATCGCCGGCATGCAGAGTGCCGAGTTCAATCGTGTGCTAAGTGAGTTCGAAAAGCTTATGATCACGCTCGATGGCATTTCGAATACAGTCACCCGACATTGAATGTCTGCTCCGGCGCAGATGGGATGCAATTTTCATAGGGAGCGGGAAAAAGGTGGGGGTAAGGATCTTCAGGTAAGCAGGTGCCTTTTGTGAAGGGGCAATCGTGACAGCGCAATTGCAGATGATCGTTTCGGTAGAGTTTGTTGGGATGGACGGCGTTCTGCAGCGTCGCGAGGTTACCAACGTCGGACGGATTGTCGATGGGGCCCGTCTCGATAATTTTGGCCTCTCCCTGGAAGAAGGCAAAGAAATACAGCGGCGCCTGCAAGGGGAACTGACGCAGTTTCAGACCGAAGCCACCCAGCGAGATCGGAAATGCCAAGGCTGTAACCGACCTCGCCAAATCCACGATTACAGACCCCGCACAATCCATTCGCTCTTCGGAACTTGTTCTTTGCGCGTACCGAGGTGGCGCAGCTGCGAATGCGGATCGACTTCGAGATCGGACATGGCCGCTCGTGCCCGCATTTGCTCGCGATTTCCGCCCGCTCTTTTTCTGGCCAAAACCTAGAATAGGAGTATCCTGAGGGGGCTACGTCGAGCTCGGCATGGGGGCGGGTATGGCAAAACTTCGCGAGTGGCTGGAGTCGCGGGGACTCGGACGCTATGCGGCCGCGCTACTCGCCCACGACATCGAAAGCGATATCCTGCCCCAACTGACAGACGCCGATCTCGCCACGGCGGGCTTACCCGTTGGCGCGCGCAAGCGCCTGCTTCAGGCGATTGGGGAACTGTCAAAGGACGACGGCTTGGAGCCGCTACCGCGTCCGATTGTTTCGGAAGTTGATCCGGCAGCCGAAGCGGAGCGACGGCAACTGACCGTCCTTTTCTGTGACGTCGTCGGCTCAACGCACCTCGCTGAGACGCTAGACCCGGAAGATCTCCGAGATCTCCTCCTATCCTTTCAGAAGGTTTGCGCAGATGCCGTTCAGCGCAACGGCGGACAAATCGGGCTTTTCATCGGCGATGGCGTKACCGCGTATTTCGGCTATCCCAAAGCCCATGAAGATTCCGCTCAGAGTGCAGTTCAAGCGGGCCTGGACATCCTAGCGGCGTTGGCGGAGCTTCGGAAGGATGGTCTGTTAGCCCGCTGCGGGGTCCACACCGGCCAGGTCGTGGTTGGTGAAATGGGAGCCGGCGAGAAGCGGCTTCGGGATGGCATAGTGGGCGAAGCACCCAATATTGCGGCACGATTACAGGGCTTGGCGCCTCCGGGCAACCTCGTCATGAGCGACGCAACCTTGCGGCTCGTCGAGGGCCTCTTCGAGGTCGAACCGCTTGGGCCGCAGGTGCTCAAGGGCGTCAGCGCGCCAACCGAAACCTACCGGGTGCT
Source organism: Rhizobium sp. BR 317 (assembly GCF_047445835.1). Classification (NCBI taxonomy): domain Bacteria; kingdom Pseudomonadati; phylum Pseudomonadota; class Alphaproteobacteria; order Hyphomicrobiales; family Rhizobiaceae; genus Rhizobium; species Rhizobium sp. BR 317. The sequence goes on from NZ_JARWLB010000020.1 coordinate 6,469, forward strand.
CCGTTCAAGTAGCGCGCCCAACCGGTTCGAAGCCAGAACCGGTCAATTCTTGACCTCCCTCATAGGCCGCGAAACCGAACTCGGCCTTCTCGCCAAGCGTTGGCAGCACGCGATGGAAGGCGAAGGTCAGGCGGTGCTTCTGCAGGGAGAACCCGGCATTGGGAAATCTCGTTTGTTGCAGACGCTTCGTGCGCAGCTTTGCGAAACGCCGCACTCCGAGATTGTCTTCTATTGCTCTCCCCAGCATCAGAGCAGTGCTCTCTGGCCGGTGATCCAGCAATTGCATCGGGCACTTGCTTCGGTGGGCGAGCAATGTGGCGGAAAGCAGCACCAGCGCCTTCGACAGTTTCTCGCTGATCTCGATCTGGATGTCGCCGAGGTAGTCGATCCCCTCGCCAGGCTCTTGGGCCCGCCTGTGGCACCTGGGATGGACACGACGCCTTCGGATGCAAAGCAGGTGCGTCGCGCCGTCTTCCTCGCACTGTCGCGGATTATTTCTGCGATGCAGCAGAGGAGCGCGACGCTACTAATTATTGAGGATTCCCATTGGATCGATCCTTCGACGGCAGAACTCGTTGGTCAACTGCTCTCCGGCATGGCGTGCCAGCGGCTCCTCGTCCTGATTTCCGCCAGGCCGGAGTTCCGGACGCCCTGGTCGAGCTCCTCGCTGGCGATCCTGCCACTCGCCAAGCTCAGCTATCGTGAGACCGAAGCGATGATCCGTGATATAGCCTCTCGTGAGCTGCCGGAAGCCATGTTAGCACAACTGATTGCCAAGACGGACGGTGTGCCGCTCTTCGTCGAAGAGCTAACCAAGTCGATAGCCGAAAACGGGAGTCATGGTGATTTTGGCACGACGTTCGAGATACCCGCGACCTTACAGGCCGCGCTTCTCACGCGTTTGGACCGTCTCGCGCCAATCCGGCAAATAATCCAGACAGCGGCGCTGCTGGGCCGCCTGTTCGACGCTGATCTTCTGACCAAGGTGACCCAACGAGATGCCGACACTGTGGAACGCGCGCTGCGCGACCTGACCGAGGCCGGGCTTATCTACCTGCGGAGGGATCGCGACAGGGAAAGCTATGAGTTCAAGCACGCTTTGATCCAGGATGCCGCCATCGGCACCCTTCTTCGCTATCAGCGGGCTGAGTTGCATCGCCGGATCGCTGCCGCCCTGGCGGAGCTGCGCGCCGAAGCGGTAGATCGCAACCCTGAGCTGCTCGCGCACCATCTCCAGGAAGGGGGGGATTTTGCCGGCGCGCTCGATCACTGGCAAAGGGCCGGAGATGCGGCCTTGGCGAGAGCCGCCACCCAGGAAGCCGTGTCGCACTTTGGCGGAGCTATTGCCTGCAGCAGGAGACTTGACCAAGTGTCCGGCGGCGCCGAACGGATGTCACGTCTGCACCTTTCGATGGCCAACGCCCTAATGCAGGCCGAAGGATATCGGTCCGACCGCCTTGGAAATACGCTCGAAGACGCTCGTGTTGCCGCCGCGGACACTCCATTGGTCGAACTGCAGTGTGACGTTGCGCTTTCACTCGCAGCGTATTTTTACGCGACCGGGCGCAATCGCGATTATCTGACGCTTGTTGAAGAGCAGCTTGCAAACTGTTCCGACCGCCTTCAACCGGCCTATCTGGCCGGTCTCTGGGCGACAAAAGGGATCGCGCATTCCAATCGGGGAGAACTACCGTTGGCAGCGGAGGCCCTGCGCAAGGCTTTGGATTTGATTGATCAGGTCGACCCCGCTCATCGCATTTCGTTCGCTGGTGCGGATCAACGTGTCTCTGCCCAGGAATATTTTACTGAAACGCTGACCCTAATGGGCTTCTTCGACGCTGCAGTCGAAACGAAAAAGCAGGTGATCCGTTCGTTTGACCAATCCGACAGGCCCTTCGAGCTCGCCTGGCACCATCTCACCCAGTGCGAATTGTGCGCGCTACTCGGACAACACGAGGAACTGCTTGAGCACGCCACGAAGATCGTCGCCATTTGCGAACGGCATGGCTACATGGCGCGTCGAAGCAGCGGAATCAGGTGGCGTGGCTATGCCCGCTCTCATCTAGGTGAGCTGGACGGCGGGATCGAGGACGTCCGGGAGAGCATGCGTCTTTGGCGTGGCCAAGGAGTCGTCTTTCACACGACTGAAAAAGCGTGCGCACTTTGTGACCTTTTGATGCGGGCGGGTCGCATTGAAGAAGCATCGCAAATACTTGATGATGTCAATGCCCTCGCTTTCGGTACGGACGAAGCGTCCCACCAAGCAGAATGTATTCGCCTTCGTGGACAGATCGCTGCCGGCAGAAATGATCTGACAGGGGCCGTTCACCTGTTCGAAAAAGCCATCGCCACTTCCAAGCGGCAGGGAGCCAGACTTTTCGAACTCCGCGCCAGCACACAACTGACGCTCGCTCTTGCACGGCAAGGACGTGTCCACGACGGCGGGACCCGCCTGCGAACATTAATCGACTCATTCGAGACCAAGCTCCCCATCGTTGATCTCGTCGACGCACGAGAAGCACTCGAGCGCTGCTCCAACTATTCAGGCTGACTTCCTGTCCGCAGACCTGAGTCTAATCTCAAGTTATTATATTCAACTTTCCGCAGCGTCCGGCTTGTTGCTATCGCGTTCACGGTTTAGGCCAGGAAAATCGCATAATGCATCGAAGGGAACTTCTCCGGCCGACGAACAGTAGAACGTGTTGCTTGCCAATCACTTAGCTATCACGAGTGGGGTGGTCGGCGGTTCGATTCCGTTCAAGGCGAGATCGTCGAAATACCGCTTACAGCGAACAACTAGAGCAGATCCTGTTCAATCCGGGTCATATCCGGCAGCCCTGAAGTAGTTCGCGCATTCTGGCGGAGTGAAGCGGGGTATCAAAGCGCCGACTGCGTCCCACAGTGCATCGATCTTTCGCTCCGCCCGGCCTCGCAACATGGCTTTCAATTTGGAGAATGCATTCTCGATGGGATTAAAATCGGGGCTATAGGGCGGGAGGAACGAGAGCCTAGCACCGACACGTTCGATGGCATCGCGCACACCAAGTGTTTTGTGGGCGGGTAGATTGTCCATCACCACAACGTCACCAGCCTTAAGGGTCGGCAACAACACCTGCTCGATATAGGCCAGAAAGACGTGTCCATTCATGGCGCCGTCGTAGACGAACGGTGCGGTCATTCCCGTGAGACGCAACGCTCCGGTAAAGGTCGTTGTTTTCCAATGGCCATGCGGCACACCGGCTCGGCAGCGCTCGCCTCGAATGGCACGTCCACGCAGACGCGCCATCTTCGTCGAAAGCCCAGTTTCGTCTATAAATATCAGTCGCTCAGGATCGAGATCGAGCTGGCCATCAAACCAGATGCGCCGGCGTTTCAGGACATCCGGCCGCTCCTGCTCCAGTGCATGTGCGGACTTTTTTTAAAGGTCCATCCGCGACCTCGCAGCCACGCACCAAGCGCACTCCGGCTGATCCTCACCTGCTGCTCGATGAACAGACGCTCTACCATCTCATTGAGTGTCACGTCCTTGCGGTCTTCGATCAGTTCAACAACGAATGCTTCGTGTGCATCCAGCGCTGACGGCCGTCTCCAACCTTGCGGCCGGGAGGTCGGCTCGCCCTCTTTTGCTCTTGCGATCCACCGGATCGCCGTCGAAATTCCAATTCCGAACCGGGCTGCAGCCTGCCTCGCAGACATGCCCGCCGCAGACGCCTTCAATACGCGTAATCGAAGATCATCGCTCAGTGCCTGTGCCATCATCCACCTCTTCGCTGTGTGGATGTTGAATCAGACGCCGATCGTTACGTCACCTCACAATCGATTCATCGATCGCAGGACCTGCTCTAGGTCTCTACCGAATGATATGAAAAGTACGCGAAAATAATAGGGTGGCCGATTATGTGCCAAAGATGCCAACCGGTCAGTTTCGTGCCGCGTGCGTTCCGCTTCGTGGCGTCACAGACTGATGACACTCCATGACAACACATGGAACGAAGCCGACCATGTTTGCGCAATGTTTGGAGCGAAGATGACGGCTGGGCCAATCTTGCTCAGATTGGTCAAAGCGGCTGTGGCCAAAACCGAATAGGCTGGGATGAAGAATTCGCCGTCACGGGAGAAAGACCAGATGAAATTCGTGCCATCATAGGTCAATCGCTGCCAAACGGGCTGGGCGGGTTGAGGCAAACCTACATCCTGGCTCGCAATATCATTGACACGGTTGTTTAGTCCGACACCGCCCGACGTAATGTAATAATCGAGGCGGTAGTCTCCCAGCCCGTTGGCGCTGATACCGAATTCGACGGCCTTGTTGTTAACTGCATCCCGCACGGCAATAGACGGCAAGGTAAAATTGGAGAGGCCTCCCGTGTAGACCCCAAGCATTGTCGCCTGCCAATGGCCCGACGGCACATCCGTTTCCGCCATCATCGCCGCTAGATTTACGGCAGCTGATGCTGACAGTGCGATGCCTCGAGTAGTATTTGTGAGTGTCGCGCCAGTCGGTGGCGTTGTAGATGTCTGCAGCACAAAGCTCGCTGCCGTTGGCTTGGTAACAGCAGTTCCGTTCAACCAATCGGCTCCACCGCCGCCCAAGGTGCCAGTTGCCGAAATTGATATACCGCCCGGAGAGCTGGCTCGGTTTGTCTGAACAGTTCCGGGCGTTTCGCTAAGTGGATTTCCGCCGTTGTTATGCTGCCGCCATCATTGGCATCAGCGCGTTGAAGTAAGCCTGATCCGGCGTCTGCCGGTCAAGAGATGAGTGTGGACGTCGGGCATTGTACAATAGGGCTACAGAACGCCCACAGGACCGCCGCGCGAAAGCTTCTTTATCCCTGGCACCCGTGGACCGAGCATATTGTGTACGCTCATGAGGTGTTCGACTCCATCCTGAAGCTGTATCCTCACGGTGCGGACGGCATGATGCACGCTCCGTTCCGGCCGGAAGCCATAGGATAAACGATGGAAATCGCTTTCCCAGATCGGCTCCAGGGCCATCAGCATGGCACGTTGAACGATGCGATCCGTCAGGGTCGGAATACCCAGTGGTCGTAGCTTCCCATTGGCTTTCGGGATATAGATGCGCTTGACCGGCTGGGGGCGATAACTATCCTCCAGCAGGCTTGTCCGCAGGCCGTCCAGATGCTCATCCAGCTTGACCTGCAGTCGTTGCTTATCCATTCCGTCGATGCCCGGTGTTCGCGCGCCACTTGACGCAAGAACCATCCGGGCGGCCTCGGCAAGCCATTCACGATTGGCAATCAGCCGAAGAAGCCGATCAAACCGTCGGTTTGGATCGTTTTCGGCCCATGTTGCGAGCTTGTGCTGCATTTCGCTGATTATCAAAGGTCTTCACCTCTTTTGGTCAGATAGTTTGCACTTCAAGCAGTTTGAACTGTTCTCCTTCGCCATGTGGCAAGCTTTCCCTGCCGCGGACTACTACGAGAACTCCGCCAACATGATGGACATCAGGGTCAACTCCCTTGCGATGCAGAACATCGTGAGCATTCCATCATGCCTTCCCTCGTTCATATGCTGGACGTTAGCGTATTGGTGAGGCTGCCGGTCGCAGTCTTTTCCCTTGCTTTCCGCAAGTCGATGCCGATGTCATGGTCTGGCTGCATTCTCCCCATGACCTACCGCGAGCATCCTTACATCTGTGCTCGCGTGAAGACGCACGCCGTCTTACGTGTCTGGCGACATCATCAGCATTTCGCCTATTAAGCCGTGTAGGCGAAGGCGACCTTTCAGCCCTCAGATGCGGGTTACGCTCGGCATCTCAGGCCGGATCGAGAATCCCTATTGGGATCGGACGAAAGGCGAGATGGCCGAGGATTGCGCCAATCCCGCGCTCCTTCGGCGGCTCTCTCCGTCGTCGCTCTCCTGCGCCTCGCCGACGAAGGGCAGATGGCAGGGCCACGGTACCCAGCACTGCGGTTACTGCCTGCCATGCCTGATCCGACGTGCCGCGCTCCTAAGGGGCCTGCGCCCCGATATCGACCCTACGGTTTACACCGTACCCAATCTCACAGCCTACGCGCTCGACACTCGCCAATCGGAAGGCGTGCAGGTTCGCTCTTTCCAGCTCGCGATCGAGCGCCTTCGGGCTCGCCCGGCATTGGCACCGATACTGATCCATAAACCGGGCCCTCTGTTCGACGAGTCCCCCGGCGCCAAGCAGCCCTCGCTGACGTCTACCGTCGCGGGCTTGAGGAAGTGGGTGCGCTTCTGACGGGCGTGAGGACGCGGCCCGGATGAGTGACATATCGTCGATTGGGGGAGTGGACTTTCATTGCCATCTCGATCTCTATCCCGACCATCAGGCGGCGATTGCAAAAGCCGAAGCCGGACGGATCTATACGCTGACGGTAACGACGACGCCGAAAGCCTGGCCGCGCAACTATGAACTGACGCAACACACCCGTTATGTCCGCGCAGCGCTGGGGCTGCATCCGCAACTCGTCGCAGACCGATCCTCCGAGCTGTGCTTGTGGGACCGTCACCTACCCGAGACACGATATGTCGGCGAGGTCGGTCTCGACGCGGGCCCTCGTTTCTACAAGTCGCTCGAGGCTCAGAAGAAAGTGTTCCGGCACATCCTCGAACGATGCGCTGAAGCGGGCGGCAAGATCCTTACGGTCCACAGCGTTAGGAGCGTTCCAGCTGTCCTGGATATGATCGAAGCGCATCTTCCGCGAGAACGCGGCAGCGTCGTGCTTCATTGGTTCACCGGCAGCAGGAGCGACGCCCGCCGAGCGGCCGCTCTCGGATGCTATTTCTCGGTCAACGCCGAAATGACCCGGACCGACCGTGGCAGGGAACTGATCGGAAGCCTACCGCGGGACCGGATCCTCACCGAAACCGATGGCCCGTTCACAAAACAGCAAGGCCGTGCCGCTGAACCCAGCGACGCGCCGTTTGCCGCAAGTGCACTGGGTGGCGTTCTCGGGCTATCACCAGACGCAATGACGAAAGTCATCGTGTCGAATCTCCGTGCCTTACTCGGCTGAGGTGTTTACCCAGTTTCGCACCGCCGTTGACGAAGTTTCTTCTGTTGATGCCGTCATCCGAAGATAGCTGCGTTGAACGAGGGACGAGGCGTAATTCGGGGCGGGTTGTTTCTCTCATTTCTCCCGGTGCTTTTCCGTCAATCATATGCAAAAACCCTATTAATTTGTTTGTTTTTGCGTATGATCAGCGCATGTCATTACTGGACGATTACATCGAAAGAAAGCTCATCAACGGGTTCTCAACGTTCATCCGCGAAGAGGTTTTGGCTGAGCTGCCGCTTAAACCTGACGCCCTCACTGCAGCTTTGACGCGGCAAATCTCCAGGAAAAGATTAGCCAACCCGAAACATGGATTTTACGTCATCCTGCGGCCCGAGGACAAGATTACCGGTGCTCCGGATCCTGCGCGCTGGATTGACCCGTTGATGAGATACCTCGGCCTCGACTACCGGATATCCCTTTTACGCGCGGCCGCGATGCATGGTTCGTCGCACCAGGCTGCCATGGTGTTTCAAGTTGTTGTTCCGCAGCAGTTTCGCTCAATCGTGATCGGGCGCCACCGTGTCCAGTTCATCTATTTGGCGCCTGCCATATTCAGTGCAACCAACCAAAAGGAATGGCTGGCGTCCCTGAAAACCGATACCGGCTACGCCCAAGCAGCAGGCGTCGAGCTCACCCTCTTGGACTGCATCCGTTATTTCAAGCGGGCCACCGGAATTAACGGCGTTGCGCAAATTGCGAAGGATATTGGCGACAGAGCGAATCCCAAGAAGTTGGCATCCATTGCGCAGCACTTCGAGAATACGTCCATCCGACGTCTCGGCTACTTGCTCGATATGTCGGATCACAGGAGGCAGGCTAATGCATTGCAGCCATTCGCCCGGCAAACCGACAAATATACACCCCTCGATCCATCGGTGAGGCCCCTGATCGAGGGTCTTTCAATTTCCGGAACGAGGGATGACCGTTGGCGTCTCGACATTAATGAAACTGTGGAGATCGACTTTTGATCCCGAACTCGCATCTTACCTCCTGGGCTTCTCAGGCGCCTTGGCCTGACTCTCGTCAGATCGAACAAGATCTTATTATTTCGCGCGCCCTCTGTGATCTCTTTTCGGCGCCGAAGCTTCGGGGCAAGATCGCCTTCCGGGGTGGCACGGCAATCAACAAACTGCTTTTCAAAAGGCCTTTGCGCTATTCGGAAGATATCGATTTGGTTCAGACCACTGCCGAGCCTATTGGACCGACGATCGACGCAATCCGCGACGCACTGTCATGGCTGGGGAAGTTCAAAAGAGAGCAGGCTGGTCATTCTACGCACTTGGTTTTCCGTTTCGCACCAGAGGCGGAGCCCGATTCCTGGCTTAAGCTGAAGGTGGAGATCAATACACGCGAGCACAAATCATTGTTTGGGACTCAGGCGTACCCCTTCTAGGTCGAGAATGGGTGGTTCGCCGGTGCTGCCGACGTMGTATCCTACGATAAGGAAGAGTTGTTTGGCACAAAACTCAGGGCTCTCCTGCAGCGGCGAAAGAACCGCGATCTCTTTGACCTACATGAAGGTTGGCGCGAGCTTTCCCTCGACGCTGGGCGACTCGTCGCAGCTTTCGAGCACTACCTTGCGCTCGAAGAAAATGTAATCACCAGGGCKAACGCGGAGCAACGAATGCTCGAAAAGCTGACGAAGAGTCTGACCGAGGACATTGCGCCGTTGCTTCCCCCAGGCGTCGAGTTCACCGACGACGATGCTATTCATGCGTTCGGTGTGATCTGGAATCATGTTTTACCGCTTCTCAAAGGCGAGGCATGGAAGTCGTCGGAGAGGGCGATAGAGCAACTTCGGGAGAAGAAATTCCCTACGCTTCTGCTATAGTCGGCAGGCCGGCTATAACACTGAAACAACTACGTTGGGTGCCCTGATCGGGCGGCTTAGCAACCGAGTCAGTCGTTCGATTCCCTTCACGGCGACATGTATTCTGGCGCTTCCTAAAGCCGATTGATTCGACATCCATGAGGGACACCTCGATGTGAAAGATTTCCGCCTCTCAACTGAAAGTGTAGGGACGTATATTAGTCGCTCTGCGGCTCCTCGAGATCTCGGTCCTGGTCCACCTATCGAGAGATCGCCGCGGCTCAGCTCTCGCTGGATAGTGCGCTCTTAAGATCTGTTTCTATAAAGTCACGCCCTTTGAACAGGATCGGCATCTTGAGAGTGTCCGCGCAAGCATAGGACAGGCAGTCGGCGAAGTTGAGTTGGGCGGGATGGCCCTTTCCCTTGCCGTATATGGCGAAGGCTTCCACCGCGCGCCGGGCGATGGCATCGGTGATCGGAACCACGGTGATTTTGGCCGCTTGAAGAAAAGCGTCGAACATCTCTTGGGCATCAAGGACCTCTAGCCCAAGAATACGCGCCAGATTGATGGTCGCCTCAAGCCGGACATGCGCACCAGTTTGCCGCCGTGCGGCGCCATCGAGCGCGTCCAAGTAGATATCGGCTTCCGGCTCTCCGGCAAGGATGGCGACGAAGGCTGAGGTCTCGATGAACATCATTGACCCCAGAGTGCGTCACGTTCCTCTTTCGTTAAGGGTGGGGCAGGTGGGAGCTTTGCCTTGGCAAGTGCTCGCGCACGGATCTCTGCGACGTGCTGTTTCAAGGGCACAGCTTCGTCAGCCCGCTCAATCTCGTGCTGCAACGCAAGCTTGATAGCCGCGGTCAGGTTGGAGGCGCCACGTTTGCGCATAACGGTTTCCGCTAGGGTACGAACTTCCTGATCTCGGATACTGAGCATGTGGCGTCCTTGTTGTCATGACAATGAGCGTATATACGCATGGACGCCATTTGTCCATACGCGTGCGCGTTCGAGATTATATTGCTCGCCACGCATCGGGAGAAAATCGTCGCCGCAGCATCACAGCAGGCATCGGGTAGTTCGAGTGGCCTTCCGCCTCGTCTCATTTGGTTAATAAAGCGTGGGGCAATTGGGGCCGTCCCGTATGAAAAGTCTCCATTGATTAGGCACGCTCATAAGCCTATGCGAATTGCTGCGCCTAATCGAACGATGGCAACCACGCTATATTCAACTGGGCTCGTGACTACGAAAGTGGAACGCTGAGATCATTGGGCGGTTTGAGGCTCCGACGAAAACAAGTCCGCCTCGGCCATCTGCAGGAGTATCGACGGCTCCCATGGGCTTCTGTCCCGCGAATGCGGTTGTTGACTGGCGAATAATTAATGAGGGATGGCCATGAACTGGTCACAGGATGAGCTTGCGAAAATTGATCAGGCGGACAATCTGAAGATTGCACCATTTCGCGAGGATGGCGCGACCTACGGCACCCCGACATGGATCTGGGAAGTCGTGGTTGATGGCAGTCTCTATGTGCGTGGCTACCATGGCCAGAAGTCGCGCTGGTACCAGGCCGCGCATCATCAGAAAGCCGGCCGGATTATTGCCGCCGGCATGACGCGGGAAGTCGCCTTCGAGCCGATCGACGGGCCGATCAACGACCGCATCGACGACGCCTATCGCGCAAAATACGGCAAGAGCCCGTATCTGGCGCCTATGATTAGCGCTCGGGCACGCTCGGCGACCATGAGGATCGACCTCCGCGAGAAACGCTGAGGGTGAGGTCGGATCGCATGAAGTTCGGGGCGCGCAATCCTGAGAAGCACGGCGTCTCATCCGCATCTTGATGATGCCGGCCGTCGAACACCAACTCCAAGGAAGGAACTGCAACATGAAAAAGCGCAAACTGGGCCAAGGCCTTGAGGTTTCTGCCCTGTCGCTCGGCGCCATGGGTTATGGCAAGGCGCGCGCGCTTCCCGACCGGGCGGAAATGATTACCCTTCTTCGCACCGCGGTCGAACGCGGCATGGATTTTTTCGACACCGCCGAGGTCTATGGCCCGTGGACCAACGAGGAGATGGTGGGCGAGGCGCTCGCCCCCGTCCGCGATAAGGTCAAGATCGCCACGAAATTCGGCTGGGATATCGACCAGGAAACCGGCCGGCATCGTGGCGGCGTCAACAGCAGGCCGACGCAGATCCGCCGCTCCATCGAAGGAAGCCTGAAACGTCTGCGCACCGACCACATCGATCTCTATTACCAGCATCGGGTCGACCCCGACGTGCCGATGGAAGATGTCGCGGGAACGGTGAAGGAACTGATTGCCGAGGGCAAGGTGCTGTGGTTCGGCCTGTCGGAAGCTGGCGCACAGTCCATTCGCCGGGCGCATGCGGTGCAGCCGGTTGCCGCACTGCAGAGCGAATATTCACTCTGGACCCGCGAACCGGAGACCGAAATCATCCCGACCATCGAGGAACTCGGTATCGGGCTCGTTCCCTTCAGCCCGCTGGGCAAGGGGTTCTTGACCGGCAAGATCGACGTCAGCACCACATTCGATAGCTCCGATATCCGGGCCGACATCCCGCGTTTCTCCGAGGAGGCTCGTGTCGCCAACCAGAAGCTGATCGATCTGATCCGCAAGATTGGCGAGAAGCATGATGCGACACCGGCGCAGGTCGCGCTTGCCTGGCTGCTGGCGCAAAAGCCCGGGATTGTTCCTCTGTTCGGCACACGCAGGCTGGAGCGGTTCGAGGAGAATATCGGCGCGTTGAATGTCGCTCTGGATAAGGCCGATCTCGACGAGATCGAACAGGCTGATATCGCCATAAAGGGCGCCCGCTACCCCGAAGCGATGCTGCGTCGTTCGGGGCTTTAGGTGTCATTGGTCTGAATGTCGGGCCGCCGCCACTGCCGGCAGCGGCATGAGCTCCAGCGATCCGACGTCTCCAGCTTTTTCGATCAGCGGCCACTCTGTATGATTGATCAATTTGCGAGGCGGTCACTCAACCGCCTATGCGTTTTGTGCCCATAGAGAACGAAGCGCCGATGAAGCTCGGCAAGCGTTCTGCCACGTCCGCGAATGTCTGGGTGGTCGCCCTCCTATTGCGGGAGGGCTCCTGCTGCGAGAAAGCCGCCGTCTACCGGAATTATTGCACCGTTCACATAGCTAGCGCCTTCTGACGAAAGAAACGCAACTACCGCGGCTATTTCATGGGGTTTCCCATACCGTCGGCTCGAGATCGCTGCAGTATACGTGGCGCGGAATTCCGCAGAATGCAAAGTCTCGGTCAGAGGCGTGTCAACCGGGCCAGGAGCAATTGCGTTACTCGTAATTCCAAATGCTGCGAGGAAAACGCCATCGAGGGCGGATTCCGTGAATTTGGGGGCCCGAACGCGCTCCGAGAACTAGCCGCTCACCTGTGGCTCTTCCGGCGATTTTCACGCACCGCCGACTTTTTAGAGCTATTTGCGAGACGGTTCAGGTCCTAATCAGGCCTAAACCCCGCAATGTCGTCTCTGTCAGCAGCCACAGGTCACTTTCGCCACGCACAACTTTAGAGAGGACATTGAGCCCGACCATTAGATTTTGCAGAGCAAGCGCCAGAGCTTGAACATCTGCATGACTGTCAATTTCGCCTTGCTCGCGCGCTATGGCCAATAGCTCTGCTATGCGCTTCGTTGAACTCGTCGCCAAGCTGGTCAGCATTGGCGCCGGTCCCTCGTCTGACGGGCAGAGCTCGGCAATCGAATTCACGATGATGCAGCCTTTGCCCTCGGGATCAGCGGCACGAATACGGCAAATGTTTCGCAGGACACCATGAAGGAGAGGTAGGATAGGTCCTTCCACTTCGGCATATAGTGGTGCGTCCGGCGCAGTGGCGGCATATCTGGAGATGATTTCAGCAAACAGCTCATCGCGCGAACCGAAGGCGTTGTAGAAACTTGATCGCGGAATGCCCAGTCGCTCGGATAGAGACTTCACGGACGCTTGCTCGTAGCCACCTCGTCGGATGACTTCTGTGGCGATATCCAAAGCTTCGTTGCGGTCAAACTTACTTGGTCGTGCCAATTTTCGATCTCACATTTTAGTTTTGTACATATATGGACAAAACAATCGAAATACAATATTCGTGCGGCAATACGGACATAGAGCCTCCATTCAGGAAGATGAAAGTGACTGCTTTGATTATGGCCCAAACTCGCCAGAAGGTCGTCAGAAAACGGGTGATGGTTTCGGTACGTTCTCTCACCGGGCACGTGAGGTCGTGAATCGGGGGCAATGATGCTGGCCGGCACGTAAAAACGCAGGCGGCCTAACTTTCCGTCTTTGAAGCAGCACGCCTCCTCAACATTGATATCGCAATGGAGTATTATCCATGTTCAATTTCTTCCCACCACGACGAATTGCAGTTCTCGCGCGGCTTTTGGCGCTATCGTTCACCGCGACCACGACGCTGCTTGCTACTTCGGCATGGGCGGCTGAAAGGGCGCCGGGAGTGAAGAACATTGTCCTCGTGCATGGAGCATTCGCAGATGGGGGGATTTGGTCCGATGTCATCCGACTGTTGCAGGCTAGAGGCTACCACGTCACAGCCGTTCAGAATCCCTTGACATCGCTAGCTGACGACGTAGAGGCAACTCGCCGGGTTCTCGCAAGGCAGGAAGGCAATGTTCTGCTGGTGGGTCATTCTTGGGCAGGCGCGGTTGTGAGCCAAGCAGGGAACGCTGCGAATGTGAAGGGTATTGTTTATCTTTCGGCGCTCGCTCCGGATAGCAATGAATCTGTCGCAGAATTACTAAAAAAGCGCGATGCGCCCATGGAAAGTCTCCTGCCGGACGAGAATGGTCTCGTTTGGCTCGATGATCCAACCGTATTTGCTCACGTCATGGCAGGGGATGTTTCTCGCAAACGCGTTGCGGTACTTGCTGCGACCCAACAGCCGATGGCCGCGAAAGCATTCGGCGAAAGCATCACCCACGCCGCGTGGCTAGATAAACCCACCTGGTATCTGGTGACGCAGGGAGACAATGCTCTACCGACACATGTGCAGGAATGGATTGCTAAACACATCGGAGCCAAGACTGCGACTATCAAGTCGAGTCATATGTCGATGATCACGCATCCTTATTTTGTCGCGGATCTCATCGCTAAGGCGGCCAGAGAGGCAAGGTGAATGGCGATCTCGGTGATGGCCTATTAGGAGTTGACGCGTCATTAGACTAGTGCCCGTCCATTGCTGCATCAAGCAGAAGGAGGTTCGATGAACTGACAACATGCTAAGTAGCTGCGTACGCAGCTGCGTAAAAGAGGAGGACATGGACATCGATCTGGCCGCGGGTCGCACCAGAGCAGCTGCCCGCCAGCACGCTTCCAGCTCGTTTGTTCCGATCAACTTGCCAGAGTTTCCTGAAGCGAGGCCGCGCCGAATGAAATTCCCAGCTAGACCAATCGCTGTGCCAGACCCGCCTGTTACCAGCTTGTGGTCGTCAATCGCTGCCCTATTGCAATCAGATCCTGATCGAATGTCGCATCGACGATCACCAATGTATCATCCTTCTCGGCAAGCGCAGGGGCGACTTCCTCGGCACCCTTGCGAACCGTATCCAGCGCGACGTGCCCAACGGACGATCGGGTCTGGTATCGCAGCTATCGGCGAATTTCGGGGTCCGTCAAGGGTTTAAGCGGATGGTTCTGCATGCCAGATTCACTCAGAAGCTGGTCATGGACGATGGTGCGCCATGTAGACAGTGCGGCCAACACCTGGGGAATCGAGCGCGGCTGCGAGCGCTTTGCCCACGGGTCCAATGGTCCAATCTTAAACTGCGCGGTGCGCAGTCCACCGTTAGGCGCCACGCCCTTGCAAGTGCGTTTGCAATATCGCTTGCGCCTGTAAAATCGTGGGCAATCACTCCTAAAAGCACTTCTTTCCCTTCTCCCCGCGAGACACCACCCGACGGGCGGCTTGCAGCGAACTGCTCTTATCGCCCCGCGCCGCCCTTACGCGAAGCCTTCTTTGGTCACTGCTTTGCGATCAGATCGCGCAGCTTTAAGACGGCCTGTTCGGGACTGCTGAAAACCGGCAAACCGCTGGCCTAACTGTGCGCACTGTCTTGGACGCTTAGTGCGGAGGACATATGCAGCACACCAAGTTCAGGGCTAGTGAGTACTGGCACCGATGTCTCGCTTATCTCATTTAGAGCATTTGCCATTGATGCTTGAGCAAGAACAACCACGTCGACACTGCCCACGAGGGAAGCGAGGCCTTCACGTATCATCGCATCATGCGCCGCCCTGTCCCCGTTGCGCAATTTATCAAAGGCTCCTTCACAAAGACGACCGGTTACAGAAACGTTATGACCTATTCTTTGAGCATGGCGTTCAATTAGGCGGGTTGTAGGGTTCATTGTTGTAGCCAGAGTTGCAAGGACGCCAATTCGGTTCCCGCGCTGGATCGCCTCAATCGCCATCCCGTCATCTATGCGGAAGAGGGGTACGGGGCAGAGCGGCACTGCCGCATCGACTGCAGGACCGAGCGAGGAACAGGTGACGAGGACAGCCGAAGCCCCCGCGTCCGCCGCCGACCAGATGTGAGTCGCAAGACGCCGCATGGTCTGGCGTGACAGCGTGCCTTCGGGGATCGTGTTCTCCAGCAGGCTCTCATCCAACATGTTGAACGAGCGCCAACCGGGCAGATGGCGGCCAACGAGTTCGTTAAACGCGGGGATGATCCCGGGGACCGTGTGGATCATGGCAAGCGCAGGGGACTCATGAACCTCTGTACTCATGGCTTCATCTCTGTTTTTGATTGTGCATGCGCTTCAATGTTCTGTAGCAGCAGGGTTGATATGAACCGATCGCGGCATCTGTCGTGTTACGACCGGAAGTCAATTCAAAACCACTGTCGTCAGACGATGCTCTGTAACTTACATGCTCAACGACCGAAGACTTGTCTGTCGTGCCGCCGAATACGGAACTTTCCGCCGTCCCTGCATGATCATTCGATGCATGCTGCTCGCCTTCCTCCGGTAGCTTCACATGAGCTCACTTCGAGGACGCGCCATGAAACCGATCTTTCCAGGCAATCTGCCCCTGCCCATCGGGCATTTCATCTGCGACCAGCTGCTTTCGGCCGAAGATGTCATCGACACGTATCGCGCGTCGAATGGCAAGGCTTAGGCGTATCCCGCCCGGCTCGCATCGTCATTCCAAGTCGATGCGATAACCGTCATCGTCGCAGATGTTTCTGCCGGAGGGGCAAGGAAACAGTGCCGTATAGATCAGCCGCCAAGATAAGTTCAGGTCAACCGATGGCTCCAATTGTCAAACGCATACAGAACGATCAGCAGCTCCCCGCCGAGGCGGATGTCGTCGTGATCGGGGGCGGCATCATTGGTGCAACGGCAGCTTTCTTTCTCGCGGAGCGGGGACTGTCCGTCGCCCTGGTCGAAAAGGGCTATATCGGCTGCGAGCAATCGAGCCGCAACTGGGGTTGGTGCCGCCAACAGAACCGGGATGAGCGCGAGCTGCCGCTCTCGGGCGTCGCCCTGCGGCTATGGGATGAGTTTGAGTCCAAAATCGGAGAGGACGTCGGCTTCCGCCGATGCGGTCTGCTTTACGCTACAGACAATCCGCACCAATTGGCGGAATGGGAAGCATGGCGTGATACGGCCCGCCAGTTCAACGTCAATACGAAGATGCTGAGCGCCAGGGAAGCGGCTGCCACGATTCCGGCGAACGGTCGCCGATGGCTGGGCGGAGTGCATTCGATCGATGACGGCAAGGGCGAACCCGCCATCGCCGCGCCGACGATCGCGAACGGCGCGCGCAAATTTGGGGCGACGATCCACCAGGAGTGCGCTGCGCAAGGCCTCGATCTGGTCAATGGAGCGATGGCGGGAGTGATTACCGAAAAGGGGCTCATTCGGACACAAGCCGTCCTCTGCGCCGGCGGTGCCTGGACGTCAATGTTTTGTCGTCAGTACGGAATTCTTTTTCCGCAGGCAAGCGTGCGCCAAACGGCGCTTCGTACGCGGCCCACGGCGAATCTGGGCGAGGCGATCTATACGCCGGAGTGCGCGCTGACCCGCCGGCTGGATGGCAGCTACACGCTAGCGATCAGCGGCAGGGCGATGCTAGATATCACCCCACAAGGTATTCGATACGCCCGCTGGTTCATGCCGATGTTCATGAAGCGCCTAAAAGCGGTGCAGTTCGGCATCGGTAAATCCTTCCTCCATGGTCCGGAGGCAATCGGTCGCTTGAACAAGAGTAAACCGTCGGACTTCGAGCGGGTCCGCGTTCTCGACCCGCCGCCGAGCCGCCGCACCATCACGGCTATCTTGAAACGGGTCACGGAGCAGTTTCCTGCATTGGCGGGGGTCGAAGTCGCCGATAGCTGGGGAGCCTACGTGGATTTCACGCCGGACGCGGTGCCGGTCATCTCGCCGGCCGACGGTGTGAGAGGTCTCTACCTGGCCGCGGGCTGCTCCGGCCATGGCTTCGGCCTTGGCCCGGGCATCGGCCGCCTGGCGGCCGACCTGGTTGCCAATGACACGCCCTGTGTCGACCCCACCCCCTTCCGCCTATCGCGCCTCATTGATGGTTCGAGGGTCATGGTCGGAGCAATCTGATCGTGAGGCCGGATCGGGAAACAAGCCTTTGGGGCGACGCGCCGAGGAAAGCGAGCGGAATGGATTACGACGTAATCGTCATCGGCGGCGGACTGGTGGGGGTATCGATAGCCTGGGGTCTGTCGAGGTGCGGGGAAAGGGTTTCAATCCTCGACGAGGGCGATGTGGCAAACAGGGCCGCCCGGGCGAATTTCGGTCTTGTATGGAGCTCCAGCAAGGGCCTCGGCAACGCCGCCTATTCGCGATGGTCGCGAACCTCGACGGCGAACTGGCACCAGCTGGCAGCCGAACTCAAGGCCGAAACCGGCATCGACACCGGCTTTGTCCAGTCGGGCGGCTTCTCAATCCGACTCACGCCAACTGTCAAGCGAATCGAGGAATTGACCCCTCTGCCGAATTGAAGAACTGACCCCCTCATTGGTTTGCAGTTTCGTTGGTTTCAAGCGCCGCTCCGGCCTTCTGCAGAAGGCCGGAGCGGCGCTTTTCGCGAAGTCGGTAGCTATCGCCCCGAATGGTGATCACTGTCGAGTGGTGAAGCAGGCGATCCAATATTGCCGTGGCAACGACGGGATCCCCAAAAACACTTCCCCATTCGCCCACGGAGCGATTTGAAGTGATCAGGATTGAGCCCTTTTCGTAGCGCCGAGACACCAGTTGGAAGAACAGGTGGGCGGCATTGGCCTCGAAGGGCAAGTACCCCAGCTCGTCGATGATCAACAATTTCGGTCGCGACAGAATCGTCAACTGTTTGTCGAGCGAGCCGTCGCTGTGAGCCTTCGCCAGCATAGCCACCAAGGTAGCCGCCGTGACGAACTGGACGTTGTAATTTTGACGGATTGCCTCGCGGCCGAGGCTCACAGCCAAATGCGTCTTGCCTGTACCTGGTGGTCCAAGGAACAGAACAGTATCACCGTGGGCGATCCAGCGGCAGGTCGCAAGTTCCCTGATCTGCCCCTGATCCAGCGAGGGCTGCGCCTCGAAGTCGAAGCCGTCCAGTTCGCGCACGAACGGGAATTGCGCCAGCTTGCTCGACATCGATATCCGCCGCTCGTCGCGCCGGGCGATCTCGCGCGATACCAGGAAGGCGAGAGCCTCCCGCAATGTCATCTTCGACCGCGCTGCCTCGTCTAGCAACGTATCGAGCTGGTCGCGGATTGCCGTCAGCTTCAGCCGGTCGAGCGTTGCGATCAGCACGTCATGATCCACAGTCGTCATCACCAGCCTCCTCCAACCACTGCTTCATATTCCGCAAGCGGCCGCAGCAAGGCAGCGGGCGCGGCCTCGATGGCCTCTTTACGCACCGGCCCGTCGAAGCCGGTCACGCCAACAAAGTGCGCCCGGTCCACAATTCGTTGTCGTCGCCCCCGGCACTGGAGATGGTCAGCGATGACCTGGCCGGCATGACGGATAATCACGCGGCCGGCCAACACTACGACCTGAACGCTTTCGCCGATCAGGTGCCAAGGGACCGAGTAGCTGTTGGTATCGAGGTCGATCGCGCAATCGGCTTGAACCTTGCGAACCAGATCCCGCAATTGTCCGAAGGGTGCCCGTCCGGCCAGCGGACGTAGCGCCTTGGCTTCGTCGGCAAAACGTTCCGCCGGTTTGACACCGGTGGTGCCGTGTTCACGCTGGTCGGCAACTTCGCGTGTCCATCGATCCAGGTGCGCTTCGAACTCGGCCCAGCTCTCGAAGCGTCGCCCGGCGATCGCGTTCTTCTTGACATAGCCGACCCCCCGCTCGTCTTTGCCTTTCGTTCTCGCCCGATACGGTGCGCAGGCCCGCGGCGTGAAGCCCCAATAACGGGCAAAAGTATGCAGTCGCGCGTTGAATCTTACCTCTCGCGTCACCGCATCATGATGCTCGACCAGGGCTTTCGCATTGTCGATCAGCACTTCCGCCGGAACCCCACCAAACCGCAGAAAGGCGCCTTCCATCCCCTCGAACCAGTCCGCCTGCCGCTCCCTGAGTGACGCGCGAGCATGCATCCGCCGCGAATAGCCCAGCGTCGCCACGAACAGATGAACCCGAGCCCGCTCGCCGCCGATCCACACCTTCGTATCACCGAAGTCGATCTGCATCTGATGGCCTGGCGCCGTCTCAAAGCGGACTGTCGCCCGCTTCTGTGCTTTTAGCTCTCGCCGCCACTGCCGAACTCGAAGCTCAACTGAACGCAGACCGATGGTGATTCCATGCTCACTCGCCAATTCCTGGCGGATTACATCCGCATTGCCGTCATGCCGGAAAAAACGCTCGCGAAGCCAATCATCAAGCCCGTCGAACGCCGTGCGTCGAACAGGCTGTTTGAACGGTGCAACTCCGCCTTCTCGAAGATAGCGCCGGACCGTATTGCGGGCGCATCCGAACTCCTTCGATAGACGTTTGGCGCCCCAACCGAGCTCGTGCAGCCGCAACATCGCCACCACCTCATCAGCCTGAAGCATATCCCCGTCCTGCATCGTTCGCGACAATGCAGGATGCGATAAAATCGTGCTCGTCATCCATCACTCCTCGTTTTGACACGAGGGGTCAGTTCTTCGGTTCGTTAGGGGGTCAGTTTTTCATTTCGCCCGACAAGGCGGGCGGGTAGCAACAATGCCGCTGCCACAGGACGTAGGCGCGGCCATTGCGGATTACATATTGAATGGACGGCCCACCACCGGATCCCGGACCATCTTTCACAGGGTCGAGACTCCCTGCACACCGTTCTTCACCGCCACACCTGTCATCCTTATCGCCGGTCGGGCACTGAAGCGGGCCGCGATTACAGGTCTTCGCTCACATCATGCCCATGTTTTTCGGCACACCTTTGCGACGATGGCGATCCGGTCCGGCGTGAGCCTCACGGAATTGGCCCGGGTTCTCCGCCACAAGGAGCCAGACACAACGAGAATCTATGCGAAGCTCGACACCGAGCGCCTTCGATTACTTGCCCGTCCGTGGATGGGAGCAAACCTATGAACACGATGAAGATGTCCCTTGAGCAATATCTGGCACTGCGCCGCTCTCTCGGTTTCAAGCTCCAGAGCCAGGAAAGCCGGCTGCGCAACTTCGTGGAATATGCGCAGGCGCGCGGCGAACAATACATCACCGCCAAGCTTGCGGTTGAATGGGCGGAGCACCAGTGCGGACCTCGGACTTGGTCATCGCGACTGTCGACCGTCAGGTCTTTCGCCCGCCATCTCATCTTGACGGACCCGAAGACCGAGATTCCGCCTTCCGGCATTTTCGCGCCACAACGGCGGCCACGGCCTTTCATCTATTCAGATGACCAAATCGCCGACCCGCTCAAGGCAATGCCTCTGTTGCATCCGGGAAGCTTTCGCGGCGTGACCTATCATTATTTCTTCGGGCTGCTGGCATCGACGGGCATGCGATTTTCGGAGGCTGCACGCCTGCTTCGCGAGGACGCCGATATGGAAACCGGCGCGTTGACGATCCGCGAGACGAAGTTCGGCAAGAGCCGATACATTCCCTTGCACACGAGTACCTGGGATGCACTCCGCCGGTATTGCATTGAGCGGGATCTTTTACCAAGCAGACGCGCCAGCAGGTTCTTCTTCACAGGGGTGCATCGGCGGAAATCGAAAGCGAAACCTCAACCGCTTTCTCCACTCAAAGCCCCCAGAAATTGCATCATCCCGAGAGGTTCGCAGGCGCAATCCTACTGCGTCCACAGCCGCTCTCCCAAGGTTTCGATTTTACGGCAGTGCCGGGAAAACCAATCTTGGTGATTGCTGGAAAGCACGACGACGCCGCCGTCGCTCGTCGTGCTTTCCAGCGATCTCCATAGATCTGGATCAGCAGCGTCAGGCGACATCAGTATAGCTGCTAATCGAGCGTGTCGACGTCCAGCATGCGATGACCTCAGCAGATAGCGTGGTGGCTACAAGTCGTTTCTGCGACGTCGCAGAGCATCAAGCAACTCAGCAAGTCCAAGTTCGAACCCATGCGGCCCTGCCGCATTTCCGTCTTCGAGCTGCTCACCCACCGACTGAGCGGCCATGGCAAGCGCTGCCCCGTGCGCATAGTCGATCAGGACATAAGCCCATCGCAGAGCCTGCTCCGATGACAGGCCGGACTCGCGCAGGAGAGAGATCAGCGTCTCCGTTATTCGCCGCGCCTCAGCTGGAAAAAGCGCCGGCCGCGCGAAGATCGCCAAGGTAAGGGAGGGATGCAAAAGCACCTTGGCATGGTAGGCGACGAGTAGGTCCTGCGCCCGTGCAAGCACATCGCCCGTGGTTGGGACAGTGACCCCAGCATAGACGAGTTCCGCCAGTTCACGGATCAACCCATCACGATCCCCGAAGCGGTGATAGATCGTCATCGGCGTGATGCCGACACGGGCCGCCAGGGCTCGCATCGTCAAGCCCTCGACGCCCTCGGACGAGAGGAGCGCCAGGGCGTCGGCCAAGATCGCGTCCTTGGCGATGGTCTTCCCGTCAGCCGGCCGACCGGGTTTCCTTCCAATCACCGGATGACCTCATAATACGACTGGACGAGGCCGGATGGGAAAGCCTGGCTGCGCAGATGTTTGAGCGCCACATCGCGGGGATCGCCGCCGAAGAGCGGAAGCCCTGCGCCGAGCAGGATGGGAATGGTCGTGATTACCATGTCGCTGATCAAGTCACGCTTGAGAAAGGACCGGATGACGGCGCCGCCATTGACATAGGCCCTCTTCGCTCCTTCCGAGTGCAGCATCGCCATTACCTCTTCAGGAGATCGGTCGGTGAAGCGCACCCGACCAGAGAGTTCGGGAGAAATCGCCCGTGGTGCAAGTTCTGACGACAAGACAAGCACCGGGCGGGTGTAGAACCAATCGCCCATGCCCCTGACTGCCTCATAGGTGCCCCGACCCATGATGATGACGTCGATATCACTGATGAAGTCGTCGTAGCCGTGATCCTCACCGGCCTGGTCATGCCTCAGCAGCCAGTCGATGTCACCGTTCTCGCGGGCGATGTAGCCATCAAGGCTCGTCGCAATGAAGACGTGTCCGGAAACCATGCCATGCTCCATATTTATACGACGTATAATTATGATGTCGGAGGCCTTGTCAAGCGTTGGCGATGCCCCGTTGCTTCATGGCAGAACCGGAGGCAGGAGACGAGACATAAGCGGAATGGGCGATCTAACGGACCGAGGCCGGTCCGCAGTCCCACGTGACACTCGGGTAGTGCGAGCTACACCAACTCGAGGGAAGGCATCAGAGTCCAGAATTCAGTTGCGTTTATCCGCTATGGGTCGCATGTAGCCAGCGGATGGACGACTGCAGCGCTGGCAAGTGTCGATGAGGAGAGCATGGGCCGTCAGAACCCGTTTGATGGATTGGCAGAATTCCTGGCGGTCGCAAGCCGGAACAGCGTTCGCAAGGCCGCACTGGACCTCGAGGTCACCCCGGGGGCCGTCAGTCAGGCGCTGCAGAAGCTCGAGCGTCGATTGGGCACGCCGCTGTTTCACCGAACGACGCGACGGATCTCCCTGACGGAGGCAGGTGAAGCGCTGCTCGCCGAGGTCGGACCTGCCGCACAGGCTATCGAGGCCAGCCTTGACCAGGCGTCAGGCTCCGCAAACGAACCTTCCGGGACCCTAAAGCTCATCGTCGAGCGCCTCGCGGTGCCCTTCGTCATCGAGCCGCTCCTGCCCGAGTTCTCTGCCGCCTGGCCCAAGGTCAAGGTCGATATCACAGTCAGCAACAGGCATCATGACTTCGTGGCCGCCGGTTACGATGCTGGGATCATCATCGGGCCTTATATCGCTCAGGACATGATTGCGGTCAGGCTTTCCCCGCACTTCCATTGGGCGGTTTTCGGGTCTCCGGACTATTTCCACAAGCATGGGCGGCCAATGGTCCCGGCAGATCTCGCCAAGCACAACTGCATCCGTTTTCGTCGTCCCGAAAAGGGCGACATCTATCGCTGGGAATTCCTGGAGAATGGGCAAAACGTCAGCATCGAGCCTACAGGCCCCGTCACCGTCAACGACGGAGAGCTGATGCAACGGCTTGCAGCACGCGGTCAGGGTCTTATCTACTCCTCGACTTACCACGCGTCACACCGCGTCGCTGCCGGGCAGCTCGAACCGGTCTTGCTCGACTACTCACCCGGCACGGACGGGCTCTATCTCTATTTTACCAAGGCAGCTCAGGCGCAGCCCAAGCTGCGCGTCTTTATCGATGCCTGCTCGGAGCTGCGGCGATCATCGATGGACTGAAACGGGCGCTGCATAGCCACAGACGACGCGCTCGCAAACGCCCGAGCAGCCATCTACAGATTGTTTAGTTACTCTATGCAGCAAGTGCAGCAGACGCCGATTTATCCACATCGATAAACACTGCATGTTCCGCCGACCTTCAGGTCTTCAACGGAGCAAGGCACATGGCGTTCACCCTCCAGATCAATGGACACCCGCATTCAGTCGATGTGGATGGCGACACGCCACTTCTGTGGGTCATTCGCGACGTCCTCGGCATGACAGGCACCAAATTTGGCTGCGGGCAAGCGCTGTGCGGCGCCTGTACCGTCCATGTAGATGGCGTTGCGACGCGGTCCTGTGTCGCTCCGATCGACAGCGTCGCCGACAGCGAGATCACGACGATTGAAGCGCTTGGGACGCTTCCGCACGGGACGGCGCTTCAGAACGCCTGGATCGAGCTGGATGTGCCGCAATGCGGCTACTGCCAGTCGGGTCAGCTCATGTCGGCTGCTGCCCTTCTCTCTGACGTTGAACATCCGACCGACGAAGACATCGACAACGCCATGTCCGGGAATGTCTGTCGATGCGGGACCTATCAGCGCATTCGCGCAGCCATCAAGCTTGCCAGCGCCTGAGAGGAGCAGAGATCATGTCGAACAGAATGAACGGCCCCAGCCTCAACCGACGCAGTTTCCTCAAGGCGAGCGCAGCACTCGGCGGCGGTCTCATCGTCAGTCTCGGACCTCTTTCCACCGGACCTCTTGGCGCCACAGACTTCGCACCGAACGGCTTCATCCGGATCGACCGCAGGGGTCTTGTCACCCTGGTCATGCCACAGGTGGAAATGGGGCAAGGGATCTATACCGCCCAGGCGATGCTGATTGCCGAAGAACTGGATGTCAGCCTGGAGGAAGTGAAGATCGAGCATGCGCCCGTCAACGAAGCGCTTTACGGTCATCCGGTGCTCGGACGACAGATGACCGGAGGGTCGACTTCGATCCGAGCATTCTGGACACCGTTGCGAACGGCTGGCGCGACAGCGCGGCTTCTTCTCATGCAGGCGGCGGCCAGGGAGTGGAAGGTCGACGTGGCCGCATGCAAGACCGAGCAAGGGTTCGTCCTAAACCCGGACGGGCGCACGCGGCGGGCCTATGGTGAGCTGGTCGACATGGCCGCCTCTATGCCGATTCCCCCTGCGGACACCATCACCCTCAAACAACCGGCCGACTTCAGGCTGCTCGGGACCTCAGCGAAACGCCTCGACACGCGCTCGAAAACGAATGGCGCATTGATATACGGTATCGACGCCTCGCCTGCCGGGATGAAGTTCGCAGCCATTGCAATCGCGCCAGTCCTCGGCGGGAAACCGATCTCTGTGAACCAGGCGGCAGCACTGGCCATCAAGGGTGTGAAGCAGGTCGTGATCACGGAGGATTCCATGGCGGTCGTCGCAGACCACACAGGGGCTGCCAAGAAGGGGCTCAAGGCCGCTGGCATCGCGTGGGAAGACGGCGCGAACGGCACGGTGTCACAGGCCGACATCCTCCGGCAGCTTGATGAACAGTCGCAGGAGAACGGAGCCGTGGCACGCAGCGAAGGCGATGTCGCAACGGCGCTATCCAGCGCGGCTGTCACGATCGATGCCGTATATCAATTGCCCTTCCTTGCCCATACGGCCATGGAACCGATGAACTGTACCGTCCATGTGCGCGAGGACACCTGCGAACTCTGGGTCGGAACACAAAACATGTCTGCGGCAAAGCAGGCGGCGGCTGCGGTCACCGGCCTGCAGCCCGAGAAGATCATCATCAACAACCACATTGTCGGTGGCGGCTTTGGTCGACGGCTGGAGGCCGATGGCATTGCTCATGCCGTGAAGATCGCAAGACAGGTCCAGGGCCCGGTCAAGGTGATCTGGAGCCGTGAAGAGGACATCCAGCACGGCTACTACAGACCTTATTATTACGATCGGATCTCCGGGGGGATCGATCAAGACGGCCGTCCTATCGCCTGGAGCCACCGCGTCTCCGGATCCTCGATTTTTGCTCGCATCGCACCCGCTGTCATGCAGAACGGCGTCGATCCCGACGGCGTCGAGGGCGCCGCCCACCCGCCCTACAAGCTTCCGACGATCCACGTCGAGTTCAAGCAGGTTGAGCCGCCAGGTGTCCTAACAAGCTGGTGGCGGGGCGTTGGGCCGTCCCACAATATCTTTGTGGTCGAAAGCTTCATCGACGAACTGGCCGCAGCGGCGAAGACCGATCCCGTCGACTATCGCAAACGGCTGCTCTCGGAAAACCCGCGTGCGCTGGCCGTGCTCGAGCTCGCGGCAGAAAAGGCGGGTTGGGGCAAAACACTCCCCGAGCGGCAGGGCCGCGGCGTTGCAGTACAATTCGCCTTCGGAACCTATCTCGCAATGATCGCCGATGTCTCAGTGGCGACAGATGGAACGGTTCGCGTTCCACGGATMGTGACGGCGGTCGACTGCGGCTTGACGGTCAATCCGGATACGATCGCCGCCCAGATGGAGGGTGGCGCGCTCTATGGCCTGACTGCGGCCCTCTACGGCGCAATCACCTTCGCCCAGGGCCGCGTCGAGCAAAACAATTTCGACACGTATCTGCCGCTTCGCATCGATGAGGCGCCGCATGTGGAAACTCACATCGTGCGAAGCGTCGAGGCGCCCGGAGGCATCGGCGAGGCAGCGACCTCTGCGGTCTTCCCCGCGGTCACCAACGCTATCTTTGCAGCCACAGGCAGGCGTGTCAGAACCCTGCCGATCAATCCGGAAGAGCTGAAGGCGTGACCATGCTCAATGCACTGCGATTGATCTTGTCCATCGCGACCCTCTGCATTGCGGGCCAGGCCGCCGCCGCAGACTCAGGCGACACGGTCCGTGGCCACCAACTCTTCAGCCGCTGTTCGGGGTGCCACTCGGTGGAAGGCGAGAACAAGTCCGGGCCCTTCCTAAACGGTGTCGTCGGGCGAGAAGCGGCAACCGTCGAGGGCTATCGCTACTCCCCGGCGCTTTCGAACGCCGGCATCATCTGGACGGAGGAGGCCCTCGACCACTACCTTGCCGGCCCGACCAAGGCTGTGCGTGGAACGCGCATGAGCGTCAGCGTTTCGAGCGAGTAGGATCGCGCGGATATCATCGCCTACCTTAAGTCCCTGGGTGGCCCGTGACCAGTTCCCGACGCACGTGTCCGACCGCCGACACCCACACCGGTGCTCGGGCTGGACCTAAGCAGATGAAGCGTGTTGCCGAAGCCGGCAACTTCTTTCCGATTGAGCAATCCGACTATGTGGGCACCGATGAGGGATCCTCAGTCAGACGAGAGGATCGTATGAACACCGAATACAGATCAAGGCGTTTGTCCAGGAAAGGCCCAGTCGCGAATCTCCCAAAACCGTCTGGCGATAGAGAAGGAATAGACGGCGTCGAGGCCATCTGCGACCTTGTCGCCCTGCGCTTTGGGCGTCAGAAGATCGGGTTGCAGAGAGACTTCGATTTCTTTGGTGCGATGGTCAGGGCCAAAGAGATCCGCGGCTCCGTTGAAATATAAAGCCATGACCTGGCTCTGCCCGCTTTCAGGAGAGCGGGGAGAGGCGCAAAGGCCGCCATCGCAGTCGGCTGGCCAGATCGTGTGGAGCGGATAGCGCTTCTATACTCTCTGCCTCGAATGGGCGTGCTGAAAACGCCATCATTCCGACAGGCATAGAGGTAGTGAGATCACTGGTTCATGGCCACGGAACGTGGTGCCGAGGCGATTGCTGAGGATCCACGTGGCTCTGCTCGCGTTCAGCGGGAGCGCGCCACGCTCTGGCCAGCCCTCACAAATCGAGCTGCAATTCATCGTCCGTTTGTGCAGGAACCGAACAACAGATCAGCGCCTCGCCATCTGCTACGGCATAGCCAGGCTTTGCTTGATAACTGACGTCGCCCTTGACAATTGTTGTCCGGCAATCGCCGCAATTGCCAGCCCGGCAGCCATAGAGTGGGCTGAGGCCGCACTGCTCGGCGAGTTCCAGCAAGGAGCCGCCGCCCGGCTTCCAGAGCACCCTCCTTTCCTGATCGTGTGAAGACGACGCGGGTCGGAGCTTGAGCTATGGGCAGAGGCGGCAGCGCGGACAAGCGAACACCGGGATCGCGCTTCAGACCGGAGGGGCCGAACGCCTCCGCATGTATACGACCGTCTGGAATATTCAATCCGCGCAGCCCGTCATACATCGACTGCATGAAGGCGGAAGACCCGCAGATGTAGAAGACAAAGTCTCCGAATGGCAAATATGCCTTCAACAGCGTCATGTCGATACGACCGGCCCTATCAAAAAGGCCCTCGTCGCCGACATCGGGCGTTCCGAGCACCCTGATATCCTGGACCGTCCCTTCGCTACGCGCGACCAGTTCGCCGATTTCGCGATCAAAGGCTCTTTCGGCAGAGATGCGCGACGACCGCACTAGCCAGACTGGCCGGCGATGGCGCGTTCTATCGCCAGTCTGGACGACATGGCGCAGCATAGACAGCAGCGGAGCGATACCGATGCCAGCCGCGAGGAACACGGCCGGACGGCTGCGTTCCGTCGCATCGATGGTGAACGCTCCAAGAGGCGCCAGCGCCTCGATCTCGTCGCCTTCCTGCAGTGCGTGAAGGAGCGTGGATGCCCGGCCCTCACGCTTGACGCTCAGCCTGTAGCAGTCATCCGATGGAGCACTTGATATCGTGTAGTTTCGACGACGCGTGTCCTTCCCGTCCTTGATGCGGATCGGCAGATGCTGGCCTGCAAGGTGCGGGATGACAGCCTCTCCATCGACCGGCGTAAGATGAAGCGAACGGATCGTTGAGCTTTCCTCGATGGCCCGCTCCACGCGGAAGCGCCTCCATGTCTTTGGCTGGGCCGCGATCTTCAAGCGGCTTACGGCCTCCTTCCAGCCCCCCGTCATCAGACTGTTCGGCGACATGCCGTCATGGGACCGGAACCCGCGCCTGATGCAAATATCGTGCCGCTGGATTTGCACATCCGACGGCCGACCTATTGGAGTGAAGATCAGGCGTAGATTTTATCACCAAATGGTGCTATCTATAACACCATAATTAGGAAGCCAAACGATGCGATCGACTATCAATCTCGACGACACCCTCATGGAAAGGGCTAGGTCTCTAACGGGCACGAAAGAAACCGCCACTCTGGTCCGCCAAGCGTTGGAGACGCTTGTTCGTGTGGAGTCGGGAAAACGCCTCATCGCGCTTGGCGGAACTATGCCGGATGCGGAGGCAGCCCCACGCCGCCGGAGCGCAGCTGCCAAGTGATACTTGCCGACACTTCCATCTGGATCGATCATTTCCGGCATGCCGATTCAGAGCTGCGTAGGATTATTGAGGACGATCGTCTCTTATGCCATCCAGCCGTAATCGGAGAGCTCGCACTTGGCAGCCTTCGGGATCGCAGTAGCGTGATAGCTTTCCTGGCGGCCCAGCGCGAAGCGTTCGTCGCGACGCACGACGAAGTTATGATGATGATTGATCGCCACGCCATTTTCAGTATGGGCATTGGCTATACAGATGCCCACTTGATGGCCTCAGTTCTCCTCGATCAACGAGCGGTCTTATGGACCAGAGACAAGCGTCTGCGGGCAGCGGCCGAAAAGGCGGGCGCTTCATTGCATACCCCTGCCAGCGCGCAAAACTAAATGCTATATCGAAGCGCTCATGCTGGTCGTGAGCCGCCTGAGCGCAGAGTTCCGATCGATGCATTATGCGATCTTCTTGGCCCTAAAACGCGAACCCCATAGCAACAAGTCGAACGCTGGCCTCGAAAGCTCCCGCCGTGCCTTAACCGTTGATCCCGCTATTTCGGTGTCAGTGGCGTAAGGGGTATTTATGGAACAGGATGCGGTTTGCTGGAGTTAGGTCTTTTTTAGCGACTATGACAACCTGAGGACATAGCAACGGGGCTGAAGCCAGATTATTTGAACTGGCAGCAAGCATGTCTCAGCTTACTCTCGAGTTGGGGACCCACCGGACGAATGGCGGTCGCTACGAGGCTTGCAGCTCTGTCGCAGTTCGTCCGGAATTTCCTGAACATTTCCCCCCCAGTCAAGATTGATCGCCTGCAGCCAGATTTCCCGCGCGCGCATCCAAGGTGTACTTGCAATGGGTGTTAACTCGCCAGCGAGTGATCTGACATGCGTTTCCCATCCCGCATCGGTAAGATCGCGCCACTCAACGTTTAAATGGACCTGTGAGTGTTGAAATAAATACCGCAGGGCATGTACAGGAAGCGTCGCACCAAATTCAATGTCTTCATTGATGTTCTCAGGCTCGGTCAGGCACTCTACTGACGCGCCTTTCCGCGCGGCCTCGACCAGGCGTGCGAGTTTGCGGGCCTGATATCCGATGTTCGCGACAACGTGGCGCCGTCTCCAGCCTGTAACGAGCGAAGGTGCGTCGAATTCCGCATCCGTCATTTCGTTGAGCTTGCGGGCAAAGTAGGCTGTTCCTCGTCGGGCCAGCAGAAGGTGATGCACCGGAGCCGTCGGCGCATCGTAACGCGCGCCCTGCCCCTGCCTGTCACGCAACCAGGCCTTAGCCGCTATCTCATTCTGATCAGTCATTCCGGACTCCTGCATCAGTCTCCTGGTTAGCGACCTACCCCTTCCACCTGGGTGCGGGCAAAGCCCAAACGCTCCATTATCGGCGCGTCCGAAAAGCGGAACAGATCGAATTGGGTTTCGGCCTTGAGTGACCAGGCCACCCAGGACGGGACGACAAAGAGATCGCCCTTATTAAGCTTGCTTTCGATATTGTTCAGCACAACAGTGCCTGCTCCCTCGAAAACCTGAAACACGCTCGAGCCCACCTCCCGGCGGGGCGGGGTTATCGTTCCCACGCGTAGCCGGTGAAACTCGCACCGAATAGTGGGCATGACGTCCCCGCCGGTGGTGGGATTGACATAGCGAATTGCGGCATGGCCCTGTTCAACCGTTGCCGGCTGTCCTTCGTTCTCCAGAAGCAATTGTTCGGTCAGCGCCTTGTCCGTGTTTTCCCACCGATAAGCAGCCAGCGGCGAACTCACAGTATCCTTGAGTTCCGACAATGGCCGTAAGCCGGGATGTGCCCACAGGCGCTCGCCGCGCGAAAACCGGGGGGTGGCATAGTCGGTAACGCGGTCTGCCCCGAATTCAAAAAATCCAACGTCGTTTTGGTATGAAAATGGAATATCGAGACCGTCGATCCAGGCCATGGGATGGTCCGTGTCATTATGATGTCCGTGGAAGTGCCACCCTGGCGTCAGCAAGAGATCGCCTCGGCTCATCCGCACGGGATCGCCGTTCACAACGGTCCAGACCCCTTCACCTTCGACAACAAAGCGGAATGCGTTCTGGGCATGTCGATGCTCTGGTGCTGTCTCTCGTGGCCCGAGATATTGGATTGCGGCCCAAAGCGTGGGTGTGATGTACGCCTTGCCACCCAGACCAGGATTGGCCAGTCCGATTGCACGCCGTTCGCCACCGCGACCGACTGGAACGAGTGCACCTGAGCGCTCAGCCAGCGGGAAAAGGTGAGACCACTTCCAGACGTGCGGCACCGCTTTTGGTTTTGGGACGACGGGCATGATGTCATCGATCTGAGTCCAGAGAGGCATCAGGTGCCCCGCCTCAAAATCCGCATAGAGTTGACGAAGTTCAGGGGTATCCTCGGATTTCATGACATTGCTGTGGCTTGCCTCGTTCATCTTCTCCTCCTTGCGGTCTTTTCCCGATGAACCAATGAACCTTTGGCTGCCGCCGTGCCTGGTTGCGTTGGATTTAGCTGAAACTGTCATTGCCGGCGGCGTGGTTGATATCACTCCGCATCGGGTTGATTGTCCGGAGCTGCCTGTTGAAATTGGGGCAATTGCGCGCAAGCTTCAAAGATCCGGCTGATCGTTGGATAACCAGACATATCTACATTGAAGCGCTGGTTGTTGATCACCTGGGCGTAGAGGCAGACATCCGCGATACTCGGCGCGTCTCCATGGCAAAAGCGGCCTGTCTTGGCATCTTCGGCCAGCATTTTTTCAAGAGGCTTGAATGTTTCATTAACCCAGTGTCTGAACCACAGGGCGATGGCGTCTTCATCGGCGCCGAAAGCGGATCGTAGATACTCGAGAACACGAAGATTGTTCAGCGGGTGAACCTCGCAGGCGATTGAGTAGGCGATTGCACGGACGCGCGCCCGGTCGATTGACGTCTTGGGTAACAACGGCGGCTCGGGATGCTCCCTTTCCAGATATTCTATGATGGAAAGCGATTGGGTTAGGGTCGTGCCATCCTCCAATACAAGCGAAGGAACCAGACCCTGAGGGTTTATCGCGAGGTAGGATGCCTCGCGGTGCTCACCTCTGCGCAAATGGTGAGGGACGTATTCGTATGGCAAACCCTTCCAGTTGAGAACAGCGCGGACCCTGACCGACGTGGACGAGCGGAAATAGTTATGAAGGATGAAGGCGGTCATGATAGCGCCGCACCGATCGGCGTTGTAATGGAACGGAGTCCCTCGATCTCAACTTTGCAGACATCTCCGGGAACCAAGGCGCCGACACCTGCGGGAGTCCCCGTATACACAAGATCTCCGGGAAGCAATTGCACAGCGCTAGACAAAATCGACACGATTTCGGGTACGGACCAGATGAGGTCGGACAGGTCTGCCTCTTGCCTGACCGTCCCGTTTACTGAAAGTCGGATCGCACCCTTTTCCAGTCGTCCGGTCTCGTGCGCCCTGCGGATTGGTCCGCATACCGCCGAGTTATCGAAAGCCTTCCCCCAGTCCCACGGTCTTCCCTTGTCACGTGCGTCGAGCTGCAGATCGCGCCGAGTTAAGTCGTTGCCAACCGCATAGCCCCAGATGAGCTCCCAAGCATCGCCTTCCGTCACGTTGAAACCGGGGCGACCGATCGCAACCACCAATTCCGCCTCATGATGAAAGTTCTGCGTGAGGGGCGGGTAGGGCACCACAATACCATCGTCCACAACGGCATCGGCAGGCTTTGTAAAGAAGAACGGAGGATCGCGCGAAGGATCCTTCCCCATTTCGCGCGCATGAGCTTCATAGTTTCGGCCAACACAAAAGATGCGGCGAACTGGAAAACGGGCGGACTCGCCTTCTACCGCAACACTTGGTACCGGCTGGTGCTCAAATACAAAATTCATGGTGGTTGCCTTTGCCTCCCTGTGCCGGATCATGGCGATCAAGCTCTTCCTCAACGCAATTATGCATATAACTGTGATAAATCACAATACTGATATATGCATCAGTTTTTTGTCTGGCGTTATCAGGGGGGCGCTCAACTGGCGCCCACCCTTCCTGACGAATGTCCGCTGGGCGGAAGATCTGTGCAGACGCCCTCAAAGAGCTCGGCAGCCATGCCGATCGTCTCGCCGAGGGTGGGATGCGGGTGAATTGTTCTGCCGATATCTACGGCATCCGCTCCCATCTCAATCGCGAGGCAGATTTCACCGATCATATCGCCAGCATTGGGTCCAACAATCACACCCCCGACAAGACGATGCGTATCAGGATCGAAGATCAGCTTCGTCATTCCATACGCCGCGCCGTTGGCAATCGCACGCCCAGACGCGGCCCAGGGAAACTTTGCTGTCTTCACTTTTCGGCCCGAGATCTTGGCTGCATCCTCAGTGACGCCGACCCAAGCAATCTCCGGATTGGTATAGGCGACGCTCGGGATGACTTTGGCATCGAAGTGACTTTTCATGCCGGCTGCGACTTCGGCGGCAACGTGACCTTCATGAGCGGCTTTATGCGCCAGCATAGGGTCGCCGGCAATGTCACCGATAGCGAAGATGTTTTTCGCACGTGTACGCATCTGATTGTCGACTGTGATGAAGCCGCTCGAGTCCACTGCAATGCCGGCCGCCTCGAGCCCKAGAGATGCGCCGTTGGGTCTGCGGCCGGCAGACTGAAGAACGAGGTCGTATGTCCGCTCCACCGGCGGCGAGCTGCCGATCGAAACCGTTATACCCTCTGGCCCGGCGGTCGCCTTCTCGACGCTTGCGCCAAGGAAAATATCGCCGAGACGCTTGGCGTTTTCCTTCCGCCAGATCGCTACGGCATCGCGGTCGATCCCCGCGAGGAGCCCATCGAGGCGCTCGACGACGTCGACCGTTGCCCCTAGCGCGCTGTAGACCGTCGCCATTTCGAGGCCGATAATCCCACCGCCGATCACCAGCATGCGCTTTGGAATGAGCGGCAACTCGAGCGCACCTGTAGAATCGATGATACGAGGGTCTTCAGGCAGGAACGGCAGCCGCACCGGCGAGGAGCCCGCCGCGATGATGCAATGGGCGAAACTGATCAAACCCGTGCCGTCGACGGTGAGACTACGGGACGAGGCGAATGTCGCCGTTCCCCGGACGACTTCGACGCTGCGCTTGCTTGCCATTTGCGCGAGCCCCGTTGTGAGACGTGACACTGTCGCATTCTTGAAGGACCGAAGCCTGCCGAGACCGATCGCCGGTTCGGAGAAGGCTAGCCCGTGTTCCGCGAGTCCCTCCATTTCAAGCTTGAGCGCTGCGACGTGCAGCAATGCCTTAGAGGGAATGCACCCCACATTGAGGCAGACGCCACCCAGGGTCTCATCCTTTTCGATCAAGACCACGCGAAGCCCAAGATCGGCCGCGCGGAACGCAGCTGAATAACCTCCAGGGCCGCCGCCGATGACCGCCACGTCGAAGTCAACCTCCGCCGCATCCTTTACCACCAGCATCGCTTGGGAGACCGGCGCTTCTTTCGTTACTCGGGACCGCTGGAGCTCTGCCGCAGCTTGTGGCACGGTCTCCGGCGCGGCTCCTGGCGCAGGCAAGATCGTCCCGATCAGCGAACCAATCGAAACGCGATCACCGACTGCGACGGCAACCGTTTCGATACGCCCAGCCTGCGGCGATGGCACCTCAAGTGTCGCCTTGTCGGATTCAAGCGTCAGGATTGGCTGGTCGAGAAGGACGTCATCTCCCGGTTTGATCAGCACCTCGATGACCGGAACATCTGTAAAGTCCCCAATGTCCGGAAGGCGTATATCGGTCATGTCATGTCCTCAGAGCGCTGCGCGACGGAAGTCGGCAAGGGTTGCGGCGATATGGCCGAGGAAATTTGCGGCTGCGACGCCATCCACCACGCGATGGTCCCAGGACAGGCTGATAGGGAGGATCAGACGTGGCCGGAAACCAGTCCCGTCCCAGACCGCCTCTGTGGCCGAACGACCGGCTCCCAGGATCGCCACTTCCGGGGCGTTGATGATGGGAGTGAACCCAGAACCGCCAACGCCTCCGAGCGAAGAGACCGAGAAGCACCCACCTTGCATGTCTGCACCCGCAAGCGTCCCTGTACGCGCCTTGTCCGCGAGTGCGCGCATTTCCGTCGCAATGTCTCGAAGACCCTTTGTATCACAGTCACGAATGACCGGAACCATGAGACCCTTTGGCGTGTCGGCTGCAAAACCGATATGGACATAGTTCTTCAGAATAAGTTCATCACCAACAAGCGAAGCGTTGAAACGGGGGAATGCCTTCAGTGCGCGAGCGGACGCCTTGATGAGAAACGCGACCATAGTGAGCTTGAAATCGGATGAACGCGATTCTGAGTTGATCGTCTGACGAAACGTCTCGATCTCGGTCACGTCAGCCTTATCGAAATTGGTGACATGCGGGATCGTCAGCCAATTGCGTGTGAGGTTGCCGCCAGAGATCTTTTGAATGCGCGACAAGGGCTCGCGGGTCACGGGGCCGAACTTTTCGAAATCGACGGACGGCCAAGGTGGCAGATCCGCTCCGATGCCCATCCCGTTTGCCGTTGCTGGCGCTTCCAGTGCTTTCTTCACATGCGCGGTGACGTCTTCATGCAGGACACGGCCCTTGGTCCCGGTGGCCTTGACCTTGCCGAGATCCACCCCGAGTTCTCGCGCCAAGGCGCGCACCGAGGGGGTCGCGTGTGCGCCGCCGGGGACAGATCCAGCCGGTGCGGCTTTTTCTGTGGCCGGAACCGGTTCGGGCGCTGGCGGTGCAGGATTATCTGCTATCGACGCCTGTCGAGCGGGTGTGTCGTTATCCGCCTTGCGTATTTCCAGCTCCGGGGTGGGACTGGCCGTCAGCTCCAGCACCATGAGCAGCGAGCCCTTCGACACCCTGCTGCCGACTTCGACCTTCAACTCATGCACCGTGCCGGCGTCGGTCGCCGGGACCTCCATCGTTGCTTTGTCGGACTCGACGCTGAGAAGCGGATCATCGCGGGAGATGCTGTCGCCGGGCTTTACGAGAATTTCAGTGACGGGAACGTCCTTGTAGTCGCCGATGTCCGGCAAGAAAATGTTTATGAGGTTGCTCATGATCAGCCTTGGAAGAATGGGGGTCAAACAGTCCAGGGTGCAGGCGCGTCAGCCGCGACCCCGTAGCGGTCGATTGCCTCGGCGACCGTTTCGCGCATGGTTGCACCTTCCCGTGCGAGCGCGGAAAGCGCCGTTATCACGATCTGATGGCGGTTAACCTCGAAGAAGGCACGCAGGGCTGCTCGGGTGTCACTGCGTCCAAAGCCATCCGTGCCAAGCACGGAAAAAGGTGCGTTCACATAGGACGCGATAAGCTGAGGCCACGCTMGGACATAGTCAGTTGCCGCTATGATCGGCGCACTGCCCCGCAAGCACGCCTCAACATGGCTCACTTGAGGTTCCGCAAGCGGGTTCAGCCTGTTATGGCGTTCGACATCGCGGGCGTCTCGAGCAAGCTCGGAAAAGCTGGTTGCCGAAAACACGTCTGTGCCAACACCCCAATCGTCCTTCAGAAGTTTTGCTGCCTCCACGACCTCCGGCAGGATTGCGCCGGAACCCAGTAGACGGACGGTTGGCTGGCCCTTCTGCGGTAAATGGGACGCGAGCTTATAGAGACCCTTAACGATGCCTGCCTCTGCGCCTTCAGGCATCGAGGGTTGGGCGTAGTTCTCGTTCATCGCAGTGATGTAATAGAATTCGTCCTTCTGCGCCTCCAGCATCGAGCGAGCTCCATGGTCGAGGAGAACTGCCATTTCATAGGCATAGGCGGGATCATAGGCGCGGCAGTTGGGGACGGCGGCGGCCATCACCAGGCTGGAACCGTCCTGATGCTGCAGGCCTTCCCCGCCGAGGGTCGTCCGTCCAGCGGTCGCGCCAATCAGGAAGCCTCGCGCCCGCTGATCGGCCGCCGCCCATATGAGATCGCCCACGCGCTGGAATCCAAACATCGAATAGTAGATGTAAAATGGCAGCATCGCCTTGCCGTGTGCACTGTAGGCGGTGGCGGCCGCCGTCCAGGAAGCAATTGCGCCGGCCTCCGTGATCCCCTCCTCCAACAGCTGTCCGTCCTTCGCCTCTTTGTAGTAGAGCATCGAGCCGGCATCCTCGGGCTCGTAGAGTTGTCCGACCGGAGAATAGATGCCAACCTGACGGAACATGTTGGCCATCCCGAAAGTGCGCGCCTCGTCGGCGACGATCGGCACGATGCGCGGACCAAGCTCGTTGTCTTTCAACAAATTGCTGAACAGACGCACGACTGCCATTGTGGTCGACATCTCCTTGCCGTCTGCCCTCAATGCAAACTCAGCGTAGCTGTCGATGGCCGGGACCGGGACGGCAGATGATTGGCGCTTACGGGCCGGCAGGTATCCGCCGAGCCCCTCTCGCCTTGCCCGCAAGTATGTCAGCTCAGGACTGTCTTCTGCAGGGCGGTAGAAGTCCAGGCGCTCCACCTGCTCATTGGTCAAAGCGAGGTCAAACCGGTCCCGGAATGCGAGAAGGGCCTCAATATCGAGCTTCTTTGCCTGATGCGCGGTCATCCTGGATTCGCCTGCGCCCCCCATGCCATAGCCCTTCTTGGTCTTGGCGAGAATGACGGTGGGCCTGCCTTTGGTCTGGCGCGCCGCCTCAAATGCAGCGTAGAGTTTCCGGAAATCGTGCCCGCCTCGACGCAGGGCATCAACATCGCGATCCGACATGTGAGCAACAAGCGCCCGAACTTCCGGGTCCTCATCGAAAAAGTGGGCGAGGTTATAGGCGCCGTCTTTTGCGCCGAGCGTCTGGTACTTTCCATCGACCGTTGCGGCAAAGCGACGAAGCAGCGCATGATTGACGTCGCGTGAGAAGATGCTGTCCCACTCGGAAGCCCAAAGTACCTTGACGACATTCCATCCGGCACCGCGGAACAGCATTTCCAATTCTTGAATTATCTGGCCGTTTCCACGTACAGGTCCATCCAGACGCTGAAGATTGCAATTGATGATGAAGGCCAGGTTGTCCAGCCCTTCCCGCGCGGCAAGCGACAGTCCAGCGATCGACTCGGGTTCGTCCATCTCGCCGTCGCCGAAGACGCCCCAGACGCGCCGTTCGTCTGTATTGGCCAGCCCCCGATCGCGAAGATATCGCATGAACCTTGCCTGATAGATTGCGCTCAATGGGCCGATACCCATTGATCCGGTTGGCAGCTGCCAAAAATCGGGCATCAGCCATGGGTGAGGGTAGGAACAAAGTCCGGGGCCGCCGATCTCCTGGCGATAACGTTCTAGCTGCTGCTGCGATAGCCGGCCTTCAAGGAAGGCGCGCGCATATACCCCGGGGGCGGAGTGTGGCTGGAAGAAAACGAGATCGCCACCCCCTTCGGCGTCTGGTCCCTGGAAGAAGTGATTGAAGCCAACCTCAAATATTTCGGCTGCCGAGGCATAGCTCGCAATATGCCCACCTAGTTCGCCATAAGCTTTGTTGGCCCGCATCACCATGACGAGCGCGTTCCACCGCAAGATCGCGGTAATCCGTTCTTCCATTTCAATGTCGCCCGGAAAGCGCGGCTGCTCGTCGATCGGTATGGTGTTTCGATACGGGGAGAATGGCAACAGGTCTGGCAGGACGCCCAACTCTGTCGCTCTTTCCTCAATTGCAGAAAGGATAAAGCGGGCGCGCTCCTTTCCACCGTTTCCGAGGAGTGACTCAAGCGAGGCCAGCCAATCGTGAGTCTCGGGCGGATCCGTGTCTCCCACCCTCGCTGCGACCGCGAGATTCTTAAGATTAGAATGCATAGTTGAGCCCTCCCTATTTTCGGACATATTATAAAAATAGCAGAGTTGCCACCGCAGGTCATGCTGAAGATGTTGATGTTTGCATCGTTTGAAGGTTATTATGCCGTATAGACCGCAAAATGCAGCACGAAGTGCCGAGGATCCGCATGGATACGATCGACGTGAAAATTTTGATCGAATTGCAGGAAGACGCCAGCCTGTCGAATGTCGAACTGGCTCAGCGCGTCGGACTATCTCCATCGCCGTGCCTCGTCCGCGTCCGTGCGCTTGAGACTTCCGGTGTAATAGCCCGGCGCGTCACCTTGCTTGATCCACATAGCGTTGGCGCCAACATCAGCGTTTTCATTCAGGTAACACTGGAGAGGCAGGCGGAAGTCCAACTGGAACGATTTGAAGCCGCGATCCAGACTTTTTCGGAGGTGATGGAGTGCTATCTGATGACCGGCGATTCAGACTATATGTTGCGTGTCGTGGTATCCGATGTCGGGGCGCTTCAGCATTTCATTGTCGAGAAACTCTCTAAAACACCGGGTGTTGCCAATATTCGTTCAAGCTTCGCTCTTAAACAGGTCAAGTACAAAACCGCGTTTCCCATTGGCGAGCTCCTTGACGCGCAACGGAATGTCGGGGTTCTGCCCAGGCGGCAACAACGGCCCGATCAAGGCTAAAGATCGCCGCCGTCGTAGCGTGGCAGCGCGACATACAGAAACACTCACGCCGCTGACACCCGCATTGCGTTGTTCTGTCGATCCGGGCATGGCATTAGGGTGCTGGCGAGGAGCCAAAACGCGTGTGATGGCAAGCACCGCCTGCGGCAGCGTTATGGCCTGGGAGTTCTACCGCTTCTTGAGGGCTGCTCTCTGACAGGAGGGCGGTTCGACATCGCCCCAGCTTCGCGACGAACGATTCTAGATGGGCTTGGGGCGAGGTCAATCCGAGGCCTGCGGCCCCCTGCCCTCCTGGTCGCAGGCGCGTTATTCGGCGGATATCGCTTCACGCAACGGCTCATGTTGCAGGCCCAGTGTCACAGGGACCGAGTTCCACAGGATATCGAGCACGGGGCAATGCTGATCAACGATCTTTTTCAGCCTTCGCAGCCGTTCTTCCGTGGCAGGGCTATCGATTGTCACAGTGCCGGTAATGTTTCGAAATCCTGGGCGGACTGAATTGTCCGCAGTGAAAAGAGCGCGCAGATCGATTTCGCCATCGAGCTTGACCGAAACGCCATTGACGGGACGCCGAGGGCGTCCGCGTAAGCCTGTCGGTAATCTCCTGACATGATCCAAGCGCGGCCAGAATATATTCAACGCGATTTGGGGGGCGGGTCGTTGCCGCCAAGGGCTGCGGGCTCATCCACCTTGACCGTGAACTGCCACGCCTGGACGCTGCTGTCGACGCCGTCGCCCTGGCGCGATTGCGTCGAGAAGACGGCGACCGCTTTTGTCGGTGCGTTGCGTAGCGCTGATTGCGTGCCATTGAATATGTCTTTGAACCGGAATGTCATCGTGGTTCCTCCAATGGGATTGGTAGCCGCTGAATCCGCCGGCGGCTCAGATTGAAGCCACGGTCGTGAGGCTCTGTTCGATATCAAGAAGAATATCATCGAGTTCGAGGCCGATTGAGAGCTTCACATAACCGTCCGACACCCGCTCGCGATCTGTTCCTCCAGGGTCAGTTGCGAGTGGGCCGTTGTCGCAGGGTGGATAGCGAGACGGCGGGCATCGCCGATATTTGCCACGTGGTAAAGAAGTTTGAGATTGTTGATGAAGGCGCTGCCCGCCTCCTTGCCGCCCCTGAGTTCGAAGCCACAAGCCCACCATATCCGCCCTTCCGGTATTTGTCCGCCCGCTCGCGATTGATCCCCTCCTGTCGCGACCGATGCGAAGAGAGGGAGGGTTTGAAAGATACCCTCCCTATCAGATTGCGGCAATTCGTGTCAGTCCAATGTCTACCCGCCCGATCTGCGGCACAGGCTCTCATCGGCGAAACAGATGTCAGACTAGCCCATTCGATATGCCTCGAATTGACCGCGAATGAATTCCTCGAGGGACCTCGGTTTTCGCCCGAGAAGCCAGGTCAAAACGTTGGGGTTTCCGACAAAATCGTGATTTGAATAGTGGTCGCTAATGCTCTTCAGAACCCGGTCCTGATGAGCAAACCTGCTCCGGTCACCATCTCCGAACAGACCTTTGCGATAGTCTTCAGAGTTCACTTCCTCGACGCGGATCTCGCGCCCCACGACGTGGGAGATCACCGCACCGATCTCATGCGCCGTAAATCGCCCTTCGCCGCTCAGTTCGTAGGTTGCACCATAGTGGCGCTCGCCCTCGCCGAGCACGCGCGCCGCAACATCAACAATGTCGCGTAGATCGATCATCGACTGCCGCCGATCGAGCGACCAGAACAACCGGAACACGCCGTCTCTGAAGGCAGGCAGAAACCGCCACGGCACCATGTAGTTAGTCGGTTGGAGAACTGTGAATTCCAGTCCGGAAGACAACAGGTGTTCTTCTATGTCGCGCTTGATCTCATGCTGCACCAGGTCCGATATAATAGGGTGAAGAACCGAACTGAACACGAAATGTCGGACGCCAGCCTGGCGCGCGGCATCCACCATACGAAGCCCCATCTCGCGCTCGCGAGGATGAGCAGATGGCCCGATGTGATAGACCCGACTTACGCCTTCAACGGCTCGCTCCAGGATATCCGGTTCGGCAATGTCTCCGACGATCACCTCCTTGACACCCAGAGCGCGAATAGCGTCAGCGGAGCTTTCGGACCGGGTGCAGGCTCGCACATTGAAGCCATCCTTAAGGAGCCGCGGCAGCAGTAGTTTTCCTTGGTTGCCATTCGCGGCTGTTAACAACAACATCACTCTTCTCCTTGTCGATTGTGATGAAAGGTACTTGCTCAGGACCCGCTG
This sequence comes from Rhizobium sp. BR 317, assembly GCF_047445835.1. Lineage (NCBI taxonomy): Bacteria > Pseudomonadati > Pseudomonadota > Alphaproteobacteria > Hyphomicrobiales > Rhizobiaceae > Rhizobium > Rhizobium sp. BR 317. The sequence goes on from NZ_JARWLB010000020.1 coordinate 48,164, forward strand.
AAGAATCGAACATTGTACGGGCGACCCGTACTTTTCTGCAGGTCGATGGGATCCGTCGAACGCGCTGTCTGGACAACGCGCGATGCTAGGTCGCAAAAAGAATCTCAAATCCGGTTTGCGAACACATTGCCGATGAAGTCGTCAATCATCTTGTAGGTCTGGCGTGCGGCGCCGGGGTCGTAAACGCCAATACCGGGAACGTTAATCCCCTCTTCGGCGAAAGCGTGGAGCAGCCCACCGAAGTTGAGCATTTGCCATTTGGCTTCCGCGGCGTCGAGCTCCGCCTCCAATGCATCGCGGTCAGCCTTGGGTGCCACCGGATCTTTCGTCCCGTGTAATATGAACAAGGCGGCTTTGATGTCGCCTTTGCGCGCTGGCAGCGCTCCTGCGAGATCCCCGTGGACGCAAACAACCGCGTCGATGTCGGCTCCGCTCCGCGCCAGTTCCAGTACATTGGCGCCACCAAAGCAAAAGCCAATCGCAGCCGTTTTCGAGGGATCTCCGATTCCACGCCTGGTAGCCTCGGCGACCAATGAGTCGAGGGCTGCATTTACCCGCGTTCTGCGTTCTGCCGGATCTGAGGCAATCTCCTCCACCCACGCTTTCGACGTAGGCGGTCCATCGCAGGTCTTGCCCAGGCCATACATGCAACCCACGAAAGCGATATAATCGTCGCCGGCCATCCGTGCTGCCCGGGCGATCGCAGCCTCGGTCACTCCCAGCCAGTTTGGCATAACCAAAAGAAGCGGACGCGGCCGTTCGATCTTGTCATTCCACACGAGCGCGCCACGGCCGACGACGCTGCCCGCCGCATAGTCAATTCTCTCCACAACCAAAGCAACCGCCTCCCTCGATTCCACGGCCTCGGAAATTCTATAACGTGTACGATTTCATGACTTGTCAAGTTTTTGTTGGGCGCAGTACGAAAGATTGTGCTATAGTTGCCTTCACCACCGATGGCTCTAAAATGGCAGTCCGGATCGTACTTGATGGCGTGGTTCCGGGCCGCATAAGATGAAGGTTAGTAAAGTCCATGAAAGCTGTAAAACAGGTCCCTCGAGAGGAACCGGTAGACGACGACATCAACATTGAAGACAGCGATGGCCTCGATATTTATCGCCTTCGGGATTTGCTCGGGATCGATTCTGAACGGTTTGGCCTGCGAGAACAGAACAAGGTCGAAAAGCTGGAACGGATCTTTTTGGCGGCGCGCCGGCAGTTCGCGGACGTCGGCTACGATGCGACTACACTACGGGACGTCGCGAAAGAAGCACGGGTTGCGCTGGGGACACTCAGCTCATACGCGGAGACCAAGAGCGAACTGGTGCTGCTCGTGTTTAATGCAGGGATGCCATCGCTGATCGCCAAGTGCAGGGAGGAAGCAAAGAAGGAAGGCAATCTTCTCGATGCGCTGACCGGTTATTTCAGGCCAGCTTACACTGCCTATGCAAAGGAGCCCGGCCTGTTCCGCGTGCTCCTTCGCGAAAACGTATTCCACACCAACTCACTCCATGCGCGGGAATTCCACCGCGTCCGCGGCGAAACCCTGAACGACGTCAAGGTAATGATTGTGCAGGCACGTGAAAGGGGAGAGATCAGGCCGTACATGGACGCGACGTTGAGCGCGCGTACTATTTTTCTCCTCATGTTTGCCGCAGTGCGGATCTGGATATCAACCGACCAGCCGGATGTCGAAGCCGGGCTTAGCGAGCTGAAGAGCATGATCGCGCTGCTCCTGGACGGAATGAGGGGCGCAACAGCTTAACGCGAAGTTTGCGACCGGCGCTTCCGCCGGCGGCGGACGTGACTTGACTAATTAAAAAACGGACATATCATAGTTTTAGAACCGGTATTGGATATTGTCTCCAATCACTGGCTGTTTGCGGCAAGCACTGCTGAAACTCGCGATTTCGCAGGTCTCAGCCCTCGTCCGCCTAACCTGGGAGGAGAAACTATGATCCATGAAAGAATCACGCCGATCGATGTCGGACTGTTCCGCACTTTAATGCKACACGTCGCTTCGAGCGTCGGTGTCATAACGACGTCACATGAGGGACAATTGCACGGCATGACGGCGACGGCCATCAGCAGCGTTTCGGCCAGCCCGCCGCGGATACTGATCGTGGTCAATCGCTCCACTCGCAGTCACTCATTKATTTCCGGTAGCAGGAATTTTGTTGTCAACATTCTGGCTGACCATCAGAAGGATCTCGGAGAGCGCTTCTCCAGCAAATCTGAAAACCGGTTTGAGGATGTCGCGCACCGTTTCGGATGGCGAGGAACGCCAATCCTTGACCAAGCTGCAGCGCATCTGGAATGCGAACTGGTGAGCGAAACGGATGGGGAAACACATACGATCTTCATCGGCGAGGTTGTGGGCGGCGGCGTCTCGGGAGCCAGTCCGCTTCTGTATCACGATGGCGCCTACAAGGGGCTGACGCCACGAGTCAGCTCCTACGAGGTATCCCCGCTTTTCCTGGAGCGCTGGTCGCCCCGCGCTTTCTCTGAAGAGCCGATTGCGGAAAAGGAACTAATGACGATGTTCGAGGCGGCCCGATGGGCCCCCTCATCACACAACGCGCAACCATGGCGGTTCGTCTATTCAAGACGGGGCGGACCTGCCTGGGAAGATTTTCTCGGATGCCTCTTTGAGGTCAATCGCGACTGGGCATTTCGGGCAGCAGCGATGGTCGCTTTCATATCTAAGAAAACGCTGGAACGCGATGGCCTGACGATGGAATCTCGATCCCACGTCTTTGATACAGGCGCAGCGTGGATGTCATTTGCCCAACAGGCCAGTCTTCTTGGATGGCACACCCATTGTATCGGCGGCTTCGACCGAGGGAGATTGGCGGAAGCTCTGAAAGTTCCTGACGGCCACACGATCAATGCCGTCGCAGCAGTCGGCAAGCTGGGCGATCCTTCGATACTCGTCCCTCAGCTTCGAAGCCAGGAAATTCCCAGTGAGCGACAGCCAATTGAAGATCTGGTCTTCCACGCATCGATGGCAGGCTAGCGCGGGGCGAAAGTTAGTATCATGGCCCGGCACTTTTCGGCAGAGGTCGCTCGCATTAGACTAGGCGTGTAGAAGCCTGTCGAGGCCGCTCATCCTGGAGCCACTCGCGCTGGAACGGCAACAATGCGGCGTAGCGAAGTCAGCCATAAGGGCGGCGTTTCTGAAGATTTCTGGTTCGGGAAGCATCCAGCGTTCCGGCCCGGTTCTGCAGCCGAGTCGGACATCGAAACCGACGATCCGACGGGAAACGAGATGGACGAGGACACAAGTGACGTTTTGACGCCGGCACCTGTAAGGGCGTTGACCACCGACGATACAATCGAGATCTTGGGATTTGCCAGCGCCTGCTTGAAAGCGGGCAGCGACGTCGTTCTGGCGACACTCGTCGAGATCCGCGGTGGGGCTGCGCGCGCGCTGGGGTCGCATATGGTCGTGGCAGCGGACGGGCGGTTCTGTGGCTATGTGTCGGGGGGCTGTGTCGAAGCGGCAGTCGCTTGCGAAGCGCTTCTCGCCCTGGTGAAGGGCTGCGACAGGATCGTGACGTTTGGCGACGGCTCGCCGTTCTTCGACATCGTACTTCCTTGCGGCGGCGGTATCACCATCGCCCTCCATTTGCTGAAAGATGGCGGGCCGATCGAAGAAGTCCTCCGTCGTATCGATGAACGCCGGCCAGCGGGTCTGCGCTATTGCCGTGAGCGGCAGTCGCTTCAATTCATGGAGCCTCCGGAGCGGGCAGGCTGGCAGGGCGGAGATTTCCTGACGAACTACCGTCCGCGCACACGCGTTGTTATCTCCGGCCATACGGTGGAGGCAAGTGCCGTTGCTTGCCTGGCCGCAGCCTCGCAATTTGACGTTCTTGTATACGAGAACGGCGAGTTCGGGCGAGACATCGTCCGGCAGATCGATACCTATACGGCAATCCTGTTCCTGCACCACGATCTCGACCGCGAGGAGTCGCTCCTACGGAGGGTTCTGGGTTCGCCAGCTTTCTACGTGGGAGCGCTCGGAAGCACGCGCACGCATCGGAAACGTGTCGAGCGCCTGAAAGAACTCGGCTATAGCAATGATGATATTGCTCGCATCAAGGCGCCGATCGGGATATTCGGACCGACGCGCGATGCGTATTCATTGGCCTTGTCTGTCATGGCCGATGTCGTGGCTTGCCGATTGGCTATATACGGATGACCGAGGAAGAGCACGGATCACCTGCACGATCAGATCAGCTTTCCGTATCGATCGTTCTGCTTGCGGCAGGTCGATCAAGCCGCATGGGGGCGAATGGCGCGCATAAGCTGCTCTCCACGTTCCAGGGCATGCCGCTCGTCCGCCGCTCGACGCTGACATCGACTACGAGCGCGGCGCGGTCGGTGATCGTGGTCACCGGATACCGGCATTCCGACATTCAGCGGAGGATTGCGGATCTTCCCGTTAAGCTCGTCCACAACGCTTCATTCGCCTCGGGAATGGCTTGGTGTTTCGGCTGCAGAGGCCGAGGAGCCTGACGGTGTCATGATCGTTCTTGCAGACATGCCGGCTCTGACCGTTCCGGACCTCGATTTACTGATTTCGATGTTTCGAGCAGATGGTGGAAGATCCATTATTCGGGCCATGGGCCTGGGAATGCCCGGTAACCCCGTCGTGTTTCCTAAGGCGCTTTTTGGTGAACTGAAAGGCCTGACAGGTGACAAAGGCGCGCGTGCGCTAATCAGGGCTTTCGATCTGCCGGTTGTCGACGTGGAGATCGGCGACGGCGCTTTGATAGATGTCGACACGCCGGATGCCATCGAGGCCGCCGGCGGCGTGATCGTCTCATAGCCGCTATTCGAGCACGCCGGGTCCGTCCGGCACGATTTCGAGGGCGGTCGCAAAACGCGTATTTCCCACATACCAGGAAACCAGGGCCGCCAGATCGACGACGCCCCGCGCGCCAAAGATTTTCAGAGCCGTCTGGAACGTCTCTTCATTGACGCCGGTATTGGCGGACGTTTGATCCGCAAATGCGAGAGCCGCGCGCTCCTCGTCGGAATAGAGATCAGATTCGATCCAGTTGCGGAGCGCTTCGATCTTGGCCATGGATACGCCCATTTTCGTCGTCACGCCGACATGCACACTCCACTCATATGCGCCGCTATTCAATTGGCAGACGCGGAGCACCACCAACTGTCGGATCTGAGCGGCTATTGCCGACTCGCTTCGGAGTGCGGCAGCATAGGTCGCCATCGCGCGAAACATTCCCGGCGAATGGCAAAGGGTTTTGTGGATGTTCAGGATCTCGCCGCCACGGCCGTGTATCACGGCAAACGCCGCATCGACGCGCTCGTCGCTCCCTGCATAAGGTCCAAGCCTCGAAGGGTGGTCGGTAGTGTTCATTGTTTCTCCTTGTGTGTCGAACCCGTCTTGCGGTCGGAACTTATGCAATTTGCGCCAGCTCAAGCGGCGTGTTCACGAGAAGCTCCGCCTCCTTGTCGCGGACGACCATGAAGTCCGCCAGCATGACCCCGACGTCGACCTTCCAGTTGGCATCATGGAGGTTGATGTTGTTGCCAAACGCCATGCCCTCCTGAAGTTCCATCTCCGAGACGTGCGCACCGTTGACAGCGTTCACCCCAAATCCGCCAGGATAGACGACGCTGGGATGCTCTGGCGAGGCGGTTCCCATCGCGTGGAAGCCAAGCTCGACCCAGTCCAGCCCGGCCCGCTCGGCTGGCTTGCGTATCATCGCCACTGCCTCACCAATCGTGCGGCCCGTTGTCAGTGCGGCTTTGCTCGCATGCAAACATTCGACGGCAACATCCCAGATGCGCAGCAATTCCTTCGGAGCCTGCTTGCCGAGATAGACGGTGTATTCCGTATGGCAGCGGTATCCGCCGTACTTCGTGTGAAGCTCCGAAATGATGATATCCCCTGTTTCCAGCGGACGCATTGTGGGAGCGATCGGCTGGTCCGACCCATGCAGCAGATGCCAGAGCTCGTCTTCCGGGTGATCAACCGGTCCGGCCGCCCAAAGATTGAAAATGTTCGGTTCGGCCCCGTTGGCGATCTGCGCCTTTATCATCTCAGCGTATACCACTGCCTCGGGCACGCCTGGCCGCGCGGTTTCAATCAGCGCATCCACAGCTTTGCGCGCAATGCGTCCTGCCCCGCGAAGCATTTCGATCTCTTCTTCGCTTTTGACGACGCGCAACTCCTCGATCAGCCAGCTCGCTTCCACAAAGGTGGCGCCCGGCAGGAGCGTTTTCAGTCCCTCAACCTCTCTGTGAAGCAGGGTCGGTGTCCGCTGAATAGTGGAGGAAAATCCGACAATCCMAATACGCCCCTGCTCCAGTCCGCGAGCCCGGATTTCCTCGACAATCGCACCCAAGCCCGCCMGCCCACGAACATCTCCAACCCAATCCTGCATGGACGCGAAGGCGTTAAAGGGCCTGTTCATGTGAATGATGCCGGTCCAGACCACAGGATCGCTGGTTGCGGGAAACAGTGCGTCACCGCCAAGCTGGGCGTCCAGCTGAAACATGTACCGGAGATTGGCCATCCCCATGCCGAAATAGATGTCGTTGCCAAGGAACACCAAGGCGTCCAGTTCGGCAAACATCATTCGGCTTCTGGTCCTCGACCATCGTCGGTCGCGTTCGGCGATGGACAAGTGCGGAACGAATTTCTTGAGTTCACTTGTCGGCACCGCGTTCGATGGAATTGGACGCGCGGTGGGTTTGAAAGCTGGCATGGTCATGGACATTCTCATTCGTTCGGTTGGAGTGCCGGCTGCCGCAGCAGTTCGTACACGCTATGGAAATCTTAGGCCTCTGTGCCTGGCGGAAACATGATATCTTCGATCCGGATGGGGAACCGACGGACGCGGACACCCGTGGCGTGCCAGATGGCGTTGGCGATGGCACCCACCGTACCGGTGATGCCGATTTCGCCAACGCCTTTCGTGCCCAGAGCATTCACGTGCGGGTCGTGCTCTTCGACGATGATCGCCTCGAGTGAAGGCACGTCCGCGTTGACTGGAATTCGATACTCCGCGAGATCAGCGTTCACGACGAGGCCCGTCCGTCGATCAATGACAGCCTCCTCCTGCAAAGCGAAGGAAAGCCCCCAGATCATGCCACCGTAATACTGGCTGCGTACCATCCGGGGATTAATCACGCGTCCTGCAGCAAAGGCCCCAACAAGCCGCGTGACGCGAATTTGACCGAGGTCGGGGTCGACCTTAACCTCTGCGAATACGGCGCCATGCGAGTGCATTGAATAAGACTGCGCGGCCGGGTTCGGGCCGCATTTGCCGTTACCCTCAACGGCGCTGGTCCCTGCGCGAGCCAGTATTTCCGCGTAACTCTCACTTCGGCTTTCGTCGTCCCGGCGAAAGAGTCGGCCACCGCGCGCGATGAGGCCGGTGTTACCCGCACCGAAGAGAGGCGAGTTCTGATCCACCGTCGCCAGGGCCGCCAGTTTCGCGATGGCGTCCGCTCCAGCCGAGCTGATTGCTGAACCGGCAGTCGCAGTGTGAGCGGAGGCGCCCTCAATCCCCCCATCGGGAAGATCGGACGTGCCGGCGCGGAACTCGATCTGTTCGACGTCAAGCCCAAGGCTGTCTGCGCCTATCTGGGCAAGCGCCGTCAGGGAACCCTGCCCCATATCCGCCGATCCAATTTCGATGATTCCTGTGCCGTCGCTTTGAAGTACAGCTCGGGCAGCCGCCTGGAACGTGATCGCGGGGAAGGTTGCGGTCCCCATCCCCCAGCCGACCAGGAAACCACAGTCGTCACGCATTTGTCTCGGTTCAAGCGGGCGCTTCGACCAGCCGAAGCGCTCCGCCCCTTGAGCGTAGCATTCTCGCAATTCCTTCGAGGAGAACGGCATGTGATGTAGCGGCTCGACCTCCGAATAATTGCGAAGCCGGAAATCCAGAGGATCGATGCGTCGCGACCAGGCCAGCTCGTCTATCGCAGATTCGAGCGCGGCCGAGCCGGGCGCCTCACCAGGAGCCCGCATGAAAATTGGTGTGCCCTGATCTTGTCGCACCGCCCTGTGGGTGACCGAAACCGCGGGGGACGCATACAGCACGTGTGAGGCATCCCCAGCAGGCTCTATGAATTCGTCAAACGAACTGGTTGCTGTAAGGGTGTCATGGCTCAGCGCAGTCAGTCTTCCGTCACCGTCCATGCTGAGGCGCAACCGCTGACGCGTTGCCGCCCGGTGACCCACGGGGCCATACATCTGATCGCGGCGCAGTACCAGTTTGACTGGCCTGTTGACGAGACGCGCGGCCAGGATTCCGAGGACGGTGGGGCCGGTCAACATCCCCTTGCCTCCAAAACCTCCGCCCACAAGCGGGCTGCGGATTGAGATGTTCTCGGCAGGAAGGCCAAACATATAGGCGAGTTGTGAACGGGTGAATGCCGGGTTCTGGGTCGGCATGTCGATCGACAGCCTGTCGCCTTCCCAGACCGCCACCACCGCGTGGGGCTCCATTGGATTGTGGTATTGGTCGGGGGTTTCGTACCTGACGTCGACATGAGTGGCGCCGGCGGCAAGCCCGGCCTCGATATCGCCCGTGCCTTGTTCGGGCGGGCTCGCCACCCGGATGACCTTCGGCACAAAACTCTCGACATTGTCCAGATCAATCCGCGGGAGTTCGGCCTGGTAGCGCGGCGCAAGCAGCATCGCCCCTTCAGTCGCAGCCTCGAAAGTCTCGCCAATAACGACTGCGACGGGTTGCCTTGCGAAGCGAACGACGTTGTTTTGAAGCACATCGAGCCGCATCATGAAAGGATTCGGCCTGACATTGGGATCCGCCGCAAGCGGTGGCCGGTTCTCCGGCGTCATCACCTCCACGACGCCCGCATGTGCCTTCGCAGCCCCCAGCGAGAGCGAGGTTACGAGACCGCGCGCGATCGTGCTTTCCGCGATCACTGCATAGAGCATCCCCTCGGGATAACAATCCGCAGCATACCGCGCAGCGCCAGTGACCTTGAGTACGCCTTCCCGCCGTGTCAGCGGCTGGCCGGAGTTGGAGCCGTGGCGAATATGAGGAGTCGAGCCGACAAATCCGTATTCATGCGTCATTGGTGCACTCCCGGAGTGGTTGAGAACGGCGATGAGGGAAGTGGTGGAAGCCTTTCCGGGCTTCCGCTTGCGGCGGACAACAGGACGCGCAGGACGACGCGCCTCGAAAGTTCAATCTTGAACGCGTTGTCGCGACTGGGCCGCGCGTCAGCCAACGCGACCTCCGCGGCACGACGAAACGCAGCTTCGCTGGGCACCGCTCCTTTGAGAACGTCCTCGGCGGAACGCGCGCGCCACGGCTTGGGTGCGACCCCCCCAAGAGCGATGCGGGCTTCCGCAATCTTGCCATCTTCGATGTCGAGGCAGGCTACGGCAGACACCAATGCGAAAGCATAAGAGGTGCGTTCACGGAGCTTCAGATAAGAGGCGTTTGCTGAAAATGCCCCCGCTCGCGCAGGAAGGGTGACAGCGGTGATAAGGTCGCCCGGTTGAAGCACCGTTGCTATTTCTGGCGAGTCCTTTGGCAAATGATAGAAGCTCTCGAGCGACACTTCGCGTCTGCCAGTCTGCCCCTCAACTTCGACCAGTGCGTCCAGCGCGACAAGCGGAACACAGAAATCGGAGGGGTGAACTGCGCTGCAGGCCTTGCTCCAGCCCAGGATAGCACTGTATCTGCCGTCGTCCTCGGCGGCGTCGATAGCCGGGGCATCGGAGACGCTTGCAAGTGCCGCATGGAAGACATTCCGCGAGCGCTGCATGATGTTGCCGCCGACCGTCGCCGCATTGCGCAATTGCGCCGAGGCGCCGGACAGCAGCGCCTCAGCCACCGACGGATAGCTTCGAACGAAATCCTGGTCGTGCGCCAGCGTCGCATTCCGCACAAGCGCACCTATCCTCAACGTGCCGTCGTCGCGGCGTTCGATGTGGTCGAGGTCCGGAAGGCGCGTCACATCGACCACCCGTGTCGGCCGGTCAATTCCTGCCTTCATCAGATCAAGCAGGTTCGTTCCTCCGGCGAGATACGCGGAGCCGGGTTCAGATGCCGCGGCAACCGCCTCCGAAACAGAATTGGGGCGCAGATATTCAAACCGGTTCATGCCGCACTCCTGCGGTCTGTGCCGGAGAGGCTATTCTGAGCCTCCTGTATCGCTTGTGTGATGCCGAGATAGGCTCCGCATCTACAGAGATTTCCGCTCATACATTCGCGAATCCGTTCGGGGTCGTCGCCAGCCTGTCCCTCATTTATCAGGCCAATAGCACTCATGATCTGGCCAGGAGTGCAGAACCCGCATTGCAGACCGTCATGCGCAATGAAAGCTTCTTGAACGGGGTGAAGCCGGCCGTCGCCGGCAACGCCCTCGATCGTGAGAACTTCGGTGTTGTCCATAGCCACCGCCAGCGCCAGGCACGAGTTGATGCGGCGTCCGTTGACCAGAACCGTGCAGGCCCCGCATTGGCCGCGGTCACAACCCTTCTTTGCACCTGTCAGGTGCAGATGGTTGCGCAACAAATCGAGAAGCGTCACACGCGGATCCTCGATTTCAACTAGTCGCCGCTCACCATTCACAGTGAAATTGATGGAATATGCCATTCGTCTACTCCTTCGAATGAAGCTGAAGATTGTTCGCTGCGGGGCGCCCGGTCATGGCCTGTCCACGTCTAACCGGCTCTTTCGAGAAGCTCGGCGAGACGTTCGCCGATGAAGACGCATGTGGCCATCGTGGCGCATGCAGGGATTCGTGGCATGATCGAACTGTCGGCAATGCGAAGTTTGCCGACGCCGTTGACGCGCAACTCGGCATCGACAACCGCGCCGGGGTCGGCGCCCATTCGACAGGTCCCGCTCGGATGACTGTAGGTCGTCACCCCATCGCGCGCGAAATTTGCGAGCTCTTCGCCTTTGAGCTCCTTGCCCGGGGCGATCTCCCGCACGGCAAATGGCTTCATCGCTTCCGAATTGCCGATCTGACGGCACAACGCAATGCTTCGTTCAAGCGCTGCGAGGTCGTCGGGATGAGAGAGGTAATTTGCCTCGATAACGGGGCGATCTTTGGGATTGCTGGTCTTCAACAGGACGCGACCGCGGCTTTTCGGCACCATAAGGCCGGCGCATAGCGCCCAGCTTTTCGGTGTCGGGCCAAAGGCTTTGGCAATCGCTCCACTCGCATAGGGGAGTTCGACCTGGACAAGACTAATGTCAGGTCTGTCGAGTGTGGGGTCGCTTTTGAGATAGCCGAGAACCTCCGCACCGCTGTTTTGATGTTCCATCTGCTGCGGTGCTTCCCACAGGCAGGACCCGTGCAGAATATGGTCCTGGAGGTTCATCCCGACCTCAGGCAAGTGGACGGCCGGCTCAATTCCGACAGACTTCAGATAATCCTGATCGCCTATGCCGCTGAGCATGAGCAACTGCGGTGTACTGAAGGCGCCGCCGCACAATATGACCTCGCGGTCTGCCGCGACTGTCCGCCGCTGACCCTCATGCGTGAATTCGACCCCGGTGGCGATGCCTTTATCGAGGGCAATTCGATCCACATGAGCATTTGTTAGAAGCGTCACATTTGCCTGGGCAAGGACAGGGTAGAGATAGGATTTTGCCATGTTCTGGCGCTGGCCGTCCCGTATGATCTGCTCCGTCAGGGCAAAGCCTTCGCCGGTCTCCTCGCGCACGCCGTTCAAACTACTGTTGATCGGTAGCCCAAGGGCGCGACAGGCATCGAGCATCGCGAGTGCAAGCGGTGACGGATCGTGCGCGGTCTGGCACCAGACGGGGCCGCCCCGGCCGCGGTACCGCTCGCTCGGTACACCTTGCCAGTTTTCGATGCGGCGGAAGGTTGAAAGCGCGGACTCGTAGCTCCATCGCCTGTCTTGTGTCACCTCAGCCCAATAGTCGAAATCACTCTTGAAGGGGCGGGCCCAGATCGTTGCATTAATACTGCTGCCGCCGCCCAACAGCTTCCCCGTATGAATCACCACGCGTTGATTGTTGACATCAGCGGAAGGTTCGGAGGCGTCGCCCCAGTCGCGTTCGGTGCCCAGATTGGTGAACCACAGTCGCGGATCGAGAACTGATGGAGCGTCGTCCCAGCCTCCCGCTTCTATCAGGAGAACGCTTTTGCTTCCGTCGGCTGCCAGTTTGCCCACCAGGGCACAGGCCGCGCTACCCGCACCGCAGACAACGTAGTCGTAGTTGCCAGCAAGTGACCGGACTTGAGAGGCTTGATTGGTCTTGATTTCCTCCAGTGTCTGGGCGACGGACTTGACCCGAGACGCTGAGAGAAAGCCCAGAGCGAGAGAAGTCGCAATGAAGCGGCGACGACCAATCGTCCCCCGCAGAAACGCCGACTCTAGTTGATCCTGCCGCGCAGCGAGTTCATCTGTCGGAGTACAGTTCTGTCTATCCTGTTTCATGACACGCTCCCTCCCAAAGAACGCCGTAGACCTGTCTGCCTGTCATCATGGACGTCGGCCGTCCAACCGGCGTCCAACAGCGGCTCACGCCAAAGCGCAGCGCGAAGCTGTCCCTCCTATAGGGACGGAAACAATTGGCCGAGTTCGTCGCACGCGCGTGACGCGTGGAACTGGAGAATCTCGTAAGTGGCCATCGAATGCTGGTGGAATGGGTCTTCCTTCATCAATTGCTCCAGTTCTTGCCGGCTTACGCCCGAAGCGACCACCACACCGGGATCGCCATCCGCGCCACGTCCGGAAACAAGAAAAATACCGCGCGCGTACCCTGATGCGATGAATTCGCGATGGGCCTCCAAGTGTTTCATCACCGCTTCCACTGGCTGCGTATATCGCACGAGCACGACGAATATCGGCGCATCGATGGTCTTCATTGCTCAACTCGCTTTCTGTCTGGATGCCCTGTGCGGGAAGCGACGCTCGACGGGCCGACCTTGCTGGTTCGATCCCGCCGATGTCGCGCCGTCTCGTTACTATCGGTTGTTGGGCCAGTTGTGCATGAGCTCTTTCCAGCGAATGAAGCCGACACCCGGGGCGCCCATCATCTTTGTCTTTTCGACCGGATATTCGTCCCAGGTGCAGAACTCGAGCTTGTGGCCTTCCGGAGAGCGGAAGTAGACCGAGACGACATCGATATCGCGATGGGCCATCGGCCCGAAGAAGGGGATGCCCTCGTTCTTCAGTCGCTCGATGTTCGCATCGAGCCCTTCGACGCTTGTCCGGAAGGCCCAATGAGGAGCAATGTTCGGATCGTCGGCCTGTGGGGTGGATGGACCTGTTTCCGCCGTGATTTGCAGGAGAGTGCGGCCGATCCGGACAAAAAGGTGCGGCTTTCGGTTCGTTCCCTTGTCGTAGTCGTCAAAGCCAGCATAGTAATAAGGTTCACCTCCGAGGAACTCCCGGATAAACTGCTCCATCATAACGATGTCTGTCACCGGCAGCGCAATATGATCGACGCCCCAGAGCCCGAAGGCGTTGTCGCTCTTGTCTTCGCGGCCACCATGACGGGGGTTGATGTTCATCAGGTGGCCGGTATCGGGCCGCGCCTGTTCTGTCTTAAGCATTTGTTCTTTCTCCTATTGTGGTGCTGTACATCCCTTTGCATGGTGCGGGATCAGCACCGGACTTAGTATCGCCGCTCGCGGGAGTACCTCTCCGCACCTTGATGAAGCGGGACAAAGGTGTTTTTCCACATGACCGAGAAAGATCGACTGTTCCTGTAAGCCCTTACTCGGGGAGAAACAGCGACTTGATCTGAGTCTTCTGTCGATCGATGCCGCGGAGAGTGGAATAGACGAGGTCGTCTGGAAGATCCTGGCGGCAAAAAAGAACGTGCCCAGAAAAATCGATAACGGGAGCGTTTTCCTCCAGGCCGCGTAGCAAACGCCGAGGAATGACCGCACGGCGTATACGGTACCTGGTCTCCGTTCGAGCCAGGATATCCACCAAAACCAAGGATTCCTGGACCGGAGACAGCCATCTCCCGCAGCCAGGTCGGCGACGTCAACGCGATGTGATGCCCCTCGTCAACAAGTCGGGGAACAGCATGCAAGTTTCCGGATGCATATTGCTGGGAAGCCGCTGAACCGGCCCGCGAGAAACCAAAGTAGCCAAGGACGGCCGGATCGACCGTGCCGCCGTATTTCGAAAAGTTCGCTCCTGCACCCAACAACCTGATCGCGACGGGACCGTTGGTGAAATCCAGCATCATTCTTCCTCCCGGCGGACGGACAGGCATTCTGAACGCCTGCTCGGCCGAATCTGCTTTCTCAGCTCTCCCCCGACTATTAAAATGATATATGACCGCTTTTCAATTTTGTCCACTTTTTTATGCGACCCACCAGATTCTCGTCAGCCCTCGACCACAGGTTCTCAGAGGTGGAAGATCACCTCATATGGATAACTATTCATATAAAACGGTACTTTAGTGGAAACATCTTTGTGGCGTCGAGTCTAGTTATCGTCCTACCGGAGGCGCACGGATTTCGCCAGCCGACGAAACAGAGCCGCCAAAAAACGAAGAAATAAAAATGGACAAATAACAAAATTAATGAAATAGGAATGTGCAGGAGGATATTCATGATGCACTCAAACATTAAGAAGACCCAAGAGCTGGTGAATGCGGCCTCGGCTTTGGTCCCGTATCTCCGGGAGACCGCCCTTGATACGGAGAGGGCACGACGCGTTCCTGAGGAGACCATAGGTCGTCTGCGGGATGCCGGGCTCCTTGAAATTCTCGTGCCGCGCCAGTTTGGTGGTCATGAGGCCGACCTGACCACGGCGGCGCGGGTCATTACAGAACTCGGCCGCGGCTGCGGTTCCACCGCTTGGGTCTACGGGGTCGCAGCATCGCAGAACTGGATTGCTGCCACTTTCGATCTCGAGGCGCAGAAAGAAGTTTGGGCTCGGGGTGCGAGAACCGTGATTTCCGCCACCTATGGGATCAATCCCAAGGTACAATCGGCCACACGGGTCGATGCCGGGTTCCGGTTGTCTGGGCGCTGGGGATTTGCCAGCGGCTGTGACCATGCCGATTGGCATCTCGCGCAATTCCTTGCTCCTGCGGACGGAGACAAACCTCCGGTCGCCCATTTCGCACTTGTGCCGCGCAGTGATTTTTCGATCGAAGACGACTGGTATGTCATGGGTCTCGTTGGGACCGGCAGCAAGACGGTCTTCCTCGACGACGTCTTCGTGCCGGCACACAGGACGCTTGCCTACCCATTGATGAATAGCGGCAAGACCCCCGGTTCGGCTGCCAACGCCAATCCAATGTACGCTTTGCCCTTGATGTCCGCGACGCCTGTCGGCATTGCAGCAACGCTGCCTGGCATCGCCCGTGGCGCGCTCGAGGTCCTGATCTCCACGGCCGCCGCCGGCGACCGGGACTCGGCGCGCGGCAAGTTCAGTGACCATGTTTTGGCTCACGCCTGGATCGGTGAAGCGCTGGCGGATATCGAGGCTGCAGAGCTTGCGATCTTTACAAGCATGGATGTGCTGACAGCAGCAGCGCATGCGGGCAGGCAGCCGACGGTCGAAGAGCGAATAAGGATCCGCCGAAATTTTGCCTTCTCAACTCGGATGTCGACTGAGGCTGCCGAACTTGTCCTGAAATGCACGGGTGCGGCGGCCACCTCGCTGAGCCATCAGACGCAGCGCGCATGGCGGGACATCAATGCTGCGGCCAGACATATCGGATTGAACTGGGAGACCTACGCGACCCAGTCCGGCCGGCACGCGCTTGGAATGGAGCCCTCTGGCCTATTCTGAAAATGATATCGTCCGATGAGGTTGAGGCGGAACCCGACGGTCGTGCTCATCAACCTTGGCAAGCCGCAAGTTTCAGTCTAAAATCGGACGAAATACAAATTTGTGCCACAGGACAAAACGCGGAGAGTTTTGTTCTACGAGCGCCCGTCGTCGGACCTGACCAGTCTTCGCATAGCGTGGCGCGGGAAAATGCAGCAGGCCCATTTGGCTGGCACAGGTCGTTCTGCCAGCAAAAGCGCCAAAAATCGGAGGATTTTTGGCTTACGCGTTGAACAGCAGCGGAGGAATGCATGCTTCACACACTCAACGAATCGCGTTCGGCGGGGCCACCGCAGCCGATGATTTCTTCCCCGCCCGCTCTTACCAGCGTCGATATCAGGGATCTGAAATATATCTACGCGCCGGCAAACAAACGGCCAGTCACCGCGCTGGAAAACGTCTCGCTGGAGGTAAAGGCCGGGGAATTTATCTCGTTGCTTGGCCCTTCGGGCTGCGGCAAGTCAACTCTTCTCTACCTTATCGGAGGTTTTCTTCCGATCGTCGAAGGCACCATCTCCGTCGACGGGAAGCAGATTGCCGGCCCGGGTCCGGACCGGGGCATCGTTTTTCAGAGTTTTGCATTGTTCCCCTGGCTAACCGTGTTGCAGAACGTCGCCTACGGCCTGCGCAAGCAGGGCATGTCAAAGGCCAATGCCGAAGACAACGCGCGTAGTTTCGTGAAGCTTGTCGGGCTTGAAGGTTTCGAAGACAGTTTCCCTTCGCATTTGTCTGGCGGCATGAAGCAGAGGGCTGCGATTGCACGGACCTTGGCAATCGATCCCAAGATCCTCCTGATGGATGAACCCTTCGGCGCGCTGGATGCACAAACTCGAAGTCTGATGCAGGACGAGTTGCTTGCGATATGGAGGCGCTCACCAAAGACCGTCATATTCGTCACCCACGACGTCCATGAGGCGGCCTATCTCTCCCAGCGGGTTGTTGTGATGTCGGCGCGGCCGGGCCGCATCAAGACAATCGTGTCGTGCGATTTCGATCGCTCCGACCCGGCATTTGTGCGCAGTACTCAGTTTGTTGAGAAGGTTGACGAGCTCCAGCGTCTGGTGCGTGCTGAAGCCAAGCGGGCTGAGGATGCCATCGGCCGATGAGACACGCGATAGTTCACTATTCTCCTCTGCTGATCGTCGCCCTGCTGTGGGAGATAACGCCACGTCTGGGTATCGTTTCGGCCAATATCCTTCCGCCACTCAGCGCGGTTGCCATCTCATGGGCGCAGTTGCTGGGCGAGGGAGAGCTCGTTTCCAACGGCCTGGCATCGCTCACCCGCGCAGGCGCTGGGCTGGCGTTTGCTATTCTGTTCGGTGGCACGCTCGGGATCCTTATGGCGTGGTGGCGCCCCCTTAATGCCACCGTCGGCCCTCTGGTGCATATCTTTTATCCGGTTCCAAAGTCGGCGCTCATTCCCGTGACGGCGATTTGGCTCGGATTCGGGGACGCCTCGAAGATCCTGCTCGTCTTCATGGGTTGCTTGCTGCCGGTCATGCTTGGTGCGTTCAACGGAGCCCGCTCGACCGAATCCGCGCTTGTCTGGTCCGCTCGCAGCATGGGCGCGTCAAAATTCGGTGTGCTTCGTGATGTGGTCGCGCAGAGCGCGCTTCCGGAACTCCTGAACGGCATCCGCACGGCGCTGGCTCTTTCGTTCGTCTTGCTCGTTGCCGGCGAACTGATCTCGGCCAGCAACGGGCTGGGTTATCTGATCGGTCTGTACGGGTCGGCCGGGGCCAATGATGCAATGTATGCGGTCATCGTGTCGGTCGCCGCCCTTGGATTCCTGTTCGACCGCCTCTTTCAGACATTTTCGAAGAGAGTACTGGCATGGCAACAATAGAGGACGTCAAAAACGATTCCCGACGAGGCCAGGGTGCCCGCAACGCGATGATATTGCGGGCGGCAGCCGTCGGTCAAAGCTGGATTGGCCTTGTGTCACTCGCCCTCGTCTGGGAACTCTTCGCGCGAAGCGGGCTGGTGACGCCCTTTCAGCTTCCGACTCTCACATCGGTTCTTGGAACGATCTACACCTCCGCGCTTTCAGGCGAATTGTGGCAGAGCGTCCAGCTGACGCTTTATCGCACAATGTCGGGGTTTCTGATAGCAAGCACGCTTGGCATCGCTCTCGGCGTCCTTATGGCTCGGAACCGAACCATCCGCTGGTTTTTTGATCCCCTCATCTCGATCATGTTTCCAGTGCCAAAGATCGTGTTCCTCCCTATCGTCATTCTGTGGCTGGGGTTCGGTGACACCACGAAAATTTTCATGATCGTCATCGACGCGTTTCTTCCGGTTCTAACCGCGACCATTGCTGCCACAAGCACCGTGCAGCGCGATCTCGTCTGGTCAGCAAAGAGCATGGGCGCAAGCCGGACCGAACTGGTTCGGGAAGTCTTGCTGCCGGCGTCGATGCCCCAAATCCTGACCGGCTTGCAGGTGGCCCTGCCCTTATCCCTCATCATCTGCATCGTGACGGAGATGCTAACCGCGGGGGGCGGTCTCGGTGCCGACATGATCAACGCCTCGCGCTTTTCCAATTCGAAGGCGCTATTCGCCGGAATCGTCGAGGTTGCTGTCGTTGGCTTTGTCCTGATCAAGCTTCTTGCCGTTGCCCGGAAACATTTGCTGCGCTGGCATCCAGAGACGGCGCCCCCGGCAACCGTCTAGCGAAACTCTGGTCCGACGGGTGGGGTAGGACACCGCCGGACCGCGGAACATAACGGTGGCGTACCGCCGATTTGGGGGCAGCGAGGCCTCAACAACCAGGGAGGAATGCAATGAAACTATTGTCGAAGATCGCGCTCATGGTCGGGCTGACGACCATGTTGCACATGCCAGCAGCCGCAGAGCCTGTGACAATCAAGCTTTCCTGGGTCGTGCCAGTGACAAGCTGGGGCTCGATCGTGCTGGAAAAGAAGGACCTGATGCGAAATCTGGGCAAGACCTACAATCTTGAGGTCGCGCGCTTTCGTGGCACATCCGAGGCGCTTCAAGGGCTCGCCTCGGGCGACCTCGACATTGCAGACATTTCTGCCGGCGGGCTCGCGACCGCATATGCTAACGGAGTAACCGATATCAGTATTATAGCCGATGAGCTACAAGACGGCGTAAACGGCTATTATTCCACCGAGTTCCTGGTGCGGGACGACAGCAACATCCGTTCGGTGGCGGATCTCAAAGGCAAAATCATAGCAGTGAGTGCTATCGGGAGCGCGAACGACCTGATGTTGCGCGCCATGCTGCACAAGAACAAGATCAGCGATAAAGATGTAACGATTATTGAGGCGGCACCTGCAACCATGGGCGAGATGCTGAAGAGCGGAAAAGCCGATGCGTTCTCCGCGATACGGCCGTTCTCAGCCCAGGCTGCGTTCCGGGAGGGAAATCGCGTCCTTTTTACCGGGAAAGACGGGATGGGTGAAAGCGATCTCATCGTCTGGGTAGCCAAGAAAAGCTTCGTTGAAGAAAACCGGGCGGCGCTCGTCGATTTCATGGCCGACATGCAGCGCGTCGCATACTGGTTTTCCGACCCTGCCAATCACGCGGAAGTGGAGAAGATCGCCGCATCCGCGACGAAGCTCCCGGTCGAGTTCTGGAAAGGTTGGGTGTTCACGAAGCAGGATTACTACCGCAATCCTGATATGATGCCGAATGCTGCCGCGTTGCAGGCCAGCTTCGATCTGATGCAGCAGCTCGGATTTACCAAGGGCGCCATCAAGGTGTCGGACGTGCTCGACCCGAGTATCGTCGAAGAAGCATCGAAACGACCGCGTAACTGACGAGACGGAGGTAATGGCGCAACGTCTCTAAACGCTGTGCCATTACCAGCCGGCCGGGCCGTGCTCAGGCACGCCGGATCCATCCCATCACCAGATTTGGCCCACGTCCCTTTGGCAGGTTATCTATGAGGTCTCCGCAAGATGAAAAAGACAAACAAGATCGAGCAGGCTGCTCGTGAGTTGGAAGATGTTATACGCCGGCAGACAAGGCCGGCCCCAGTAGGACCCGAGACGGCGACGCGACCCGTGCAGAGGAACTTCCTGGGACTGATGCGACGAGGGATTGAGCTTGCGGGAAGTCTCATTAGAGACGCACTCCGGGGCGCGGCAACCTACTATGCAGGTTTTGATTGCGCCGCCGCGATACTTGGTGATTACTACGCGATGTCCCAGGATGGCGACAGAAAAATGCTCGATGACGAGCAGCAGTGAAGCGAAGGTATATCGTGCTTTTCCACTCGGGAAGCGGCAGTACGATGAGGCTTGCTCAAGCGTATGCGGATGGAGCGCGGCTCACTTTGTCGAATCGACCTGCGACATGCGCCGGAATTAACGGCTGAAGCAGAGATCGCTGGCGCAACCTCTTACTGGCCAAGCTTCCACTCAATCCGGAAATACCACGTAGCTCAACCTGAAGAACCCGCCGGACACGATGTCGTCAGCATGGGGCGCCGACGCGCCTCGGTTCGATGTCGGCACAAATGAAATTCGTCATCGACCGGCTGGGTCCGAAGTGGGAGAGGAGCGACTTGCACAATAAGTCGACAGGGTGAACCCAAGGATAGCAGACATGTTCAATACGGCAGACATCTACGACAAGCACCATGAACGGCTGCAGGTGTGCAGCCTTCAGTTTCACAATTTCGGAAATCAAGTTTGCTTTTCTGGCAAAGCAGCGACTTTGCGTGTTTTCGAAGATCACACGCCCGTTCTCAAGGCCGTTTCCGAGGCCGGTKACCAGCGTGTGCTCGTCGTCGATGCCGCCGGGTCCACGCGCGTCGGTGTGATGGGGGACCGGCTTGCCGCAATCGCCGTTGCGAACGGATGGGCGGGTGTCATCATACACGGCGTTATTCGCGACAGCGCCGCGATAGGTTCATTGGCGATCGGGGTGAAAGCTCTTGGGGCAACAGCCCGAAGAAGCTTTCAGCCGACACCCGGTGAGTTCGGCGTCGCTCTCAGCTTCGGCGAAGTGACAATCGCCCCTGGCGATTGGATTTATGCAGACGTCGACGCGATCCTGATCGCAGCAGGACCGCTCGAGTTCTCTTCGGACGAGGAGAAAGCGGAGTAGGTACTGCCGAATTCCCCTTGGCACGGGTCCGGCTCTGACGGCGCCATCACTGCCGCCGAAACCGCTCAACGATCGATAGTTGGCTTTGGAACGGCAACTTTGCATCTCTACCAAGATGCCAGAAACCGGAGCCGAGCGGCGGAACCGAGGGTGTGCGTCCAACGGCACATCCTGTCAACGATATCCGAGGTGTTTGGGCTTGAACCTCGAGCTTTGCCGGCATTCCCTGCCGGACAGTATAAGCTTGTTAGCGCTCGACCTCTCCCTCGATGGCGTTGGGGACCGTGCTGCGCGGCAGAGGCGCAGCGGCCATGACCTAAGCGACCCGGTAGAGATTTTCGGCCTGCCGGCGTGCTTCGTCGGGGAGATTGAACCGAGCTATCAGATCTCTCAGTCTCCTGGCTTCTTCCGACAGGGCAAAGGATGCCCGATTGGACTGCTCAACCATCGCCGCGTTTTGCTGTGTCGTTTGGTCCATTGAGTTGACAGCCTTACTGACTTCGACAAGTCCTATTGACTGTTCCCGCGCCGATGTCGCGATCGACTCCATATGCCCGTTCATTTCAAGGATGAACGAGCCAATGGCTTTCAGCGCTTCGGCAGTGTCGCGCACCAGTTTAACCCCGCTTTCGACTTCAGACGACGAATTCTGGATCAGGCCCTTGATTTCTTTGGCTGCCTGGGCCGCCCTTTGGGCCAGCTCGCGCACCTCCTGTGCAACCACTGCAAAGCCCTTACCCGCTTCGCCGGCACGGGCTGCCTCCACGCCGGCATTCAGTGCGAGAAGATTTGTCTGAAAGGCAATCTCGTCGATCACGCCGATAATGTTTGATATCTGCTGCGATGAACTCTCGATTTTTCTCATCGCGTCTTCGGCATGGGACACGACATCAGCTGATTTCGCCGCCGAATCATTTGCCCGTCTGGCGACGGCTCTTGCTTCTTCCGTCCGTTTGGTCGAGTTCGCCACGTTCGACGCGATCTCTTCAACCGCCGCGGCGGTCTCTTCCAACGATGCCGCCTGCTGCTCCGTTCGTCTGGAAAGATCCTGCGCTGCGGTCGCTATCTCCCGGGTGCCCACGTCGACATTGACAGCTGCATCCCTAATAGAACGGAGAGTCTCGCCCAGCTTGGACAAGGACTGATTAAAGTCAGTTTTCAAGAGTTCCGATCGCGGGGGGAAAACCGTGGAGATGAGATACGACAGATCGCCGGCCGCAAGTGCTGCCACCGCGTCACGCAACGCCGCAATAACACCCTGATCCTCTTCGGCGATTTTCCTGGCGCTTTGTTCAAGCAAGACCTGTTCATCAATCAGGGTAAGCGAGCCGCAAGCGCGCACGGTAGTGCCGTCTGCTTGATAGCGGCACCCCCCGGTCGCACGAAACCATCGATAGGAGCCGTCGCGGACCTTCAACCGATACGCCACATTGTAGCGCGATTTCCCTGTCTTATCTTGCAGGTGGCCACCAAATGCGGCGAAGGTGGGGCCGATGTCATCAGGGTGCAGACGGTCTGACCATGATGTCATCTGATTGGGGAACTCAGCCTGCGTTTCATAGCCCAATAACCGTCTGAACTCCGCCGACCAGACCCATCTAGCATCCTTGTGAGTAGCGTCCGCCTCCGGCATGTATGCTTCCCACAACCCAATGCCACAGGCGTCATCCAGGAGAGCGGCCCGCTCATTCACGGCTGCGAGTTCCTCCCGGCTGCACTTCAGTTCTTTCTTCAAGCGACCGCCCAGCATCGATTTCCCCCCGAGATAAATGACACGACAAGCATAAATGTATCTTGTCTTAATTAATAAAATGCGAAGTTTCACCATGCTGGGCATCAGACGCACAGTTAGGCGATCTTGCGTTGTCGAACTGACCCGAAATCCACGGCCATGACCGCAGAAACCGGGCCAGAGACATCTTGATAGACGTCATAAAAATGATATACGTTACATTTTGTAACGGCCGATGTTCTGCCTCGAGCGGAGAGACGGACGATGCGGTTGGCTCGCAGCTTTCCTAAAATCACACGCGGAGACTGAGAATGACAAAAAAGCTCTATTGGGTGAGTACGGCACTCCTCGCGTTGATGTATCTCGGGGCGGGGATCTTCTACCTGACCAATATCTCTGGGGTCCAACAGATGTGGGAGCATCTTGGGTTCCCGGCTTATCTCGTGCCCATTATGGCAGTGGTCAAGATCACGGCTGCCGTCGTCATTCTGTGGAGGCCTCTGACCGGGCTAACAGATTTCACCTACGCAGGAATGTTCTTCCACCTGTGTCTGGCTGTTTCTGCACACATCAATGCGGGCGACGGCGGGTTTGCACCGGCATTGGTGGGAATCGCGCTCGTGATCCTGTCCTTCTTCACTCAAAACGCAGGCCGAAAAAAACCGTCGCCTTACGGGCGGTTGCCCGGGGTTGCTGACGTATCCCCAGAACCGGCCCGCCCGAATAATTCGATTTGATACGGCTTCTTGGAAATCCTCGAGCCACCATATGCAGGAGACCTTCATGACTACTCACGTAGCCGTCCTTGTCGGCAGCCTTCGCAAGGCATCCGTTACCCGCACGCTATCGCGTGCGCTCGCGGAGCTTGCTCCGGAAGGGCTGCAACTGTCTGCTGTCGAAATCGGCGAAATGCAATTCTATAATCCGGATCTCGACGAGGCATCCCCACCCGCCTCGTGGCAAGCCTTTCGGGATCGCATCAGAGGATCCGATGGCGTCTTGTTCGTAACGCCTGAGTACAACCGCTCTGTTCCCGCGGTGCTCAAAAATGCGCTTGATGTTGGGTCGCGTCCAGGAGGCAAGAATGTATGGGCCGGAAAGCCGGCGGCGGTGATTTCTGCCTCACGGGGAGCATTGGGAGGGTTCGGCGCAAATCACCACCTGCGGCAGTCGTTGGTTTGCCTGGACGTCCCGGTATTGCAGCAACCGGAAGCCTATCTGGGCGATGCCTACAACCTCTTCGATGATGACGGAAAGCTCGCCAATGAGACGACGTTGGCGTTTCTCTCAACCTTTATGGAAAAGTTCGCCGCGTGGATTGCCACTAACCGCCGAACCTGAGGGGCTTGCCTTCGGTGACATTCGACTTGCCGTCGCCAGCCGCCTTCTGAGCTGGTTGATAGCTCCGGTCCAATTCTCGAGATGGTATGTGTGCGAAACTTACCCTTCGCGAAGAACCAGGATGTCGATCCCACCGGGTCGAAACCCCAGCCGGCGTGAGGAACGCCGAAAGGCTCCCCGGCCGGGGTATCGACCTGCTTATGGACAGCCTGATGTCAGGGTCCTTTCCTGGGATGGCCGCCAGTCATATAGTCTGCAACATTCGATAGCCAGCCGCGTTCCGCCTTGTCGGTCCAAGCCCGGAGGGCAGCAATATGATCCGTACCGGCCAGTTTAATTGTCGCCGCCAGATACGGATGGCCGCGTAGATTTCATCTGCTGCCGCCAGATGACAATCTTCGCGACGGTTGCGTATCGTGAAGACGAAGCGACCAGCGACAGCTGTCGACATCTTCTCCTGGAGCCCTCGACAAAAAGCTACGGTGGCTTCGGTGTCACCCCAAACTTTCGTGAGGAAGAGTTGTCTTCGCGGCCAGACAGCGGCGATCCCGGAAGGCAGCATCCGGCGCAAAAGGCCCCGCTCAACCGTTCCCGAGCCGCTCGAGCAAAGTTTTCGGGTTCCCGGCGGCGTCGATGCATTGGTGCCCGCTCCAAGCCGACCGGACGCGTTGCTCCATTGGACGGTCGCCCTTCGCGGTATGAAGGCTTTCCACTACGAGGCGTTCTCCCGTTCCTGTATTCAGCCTTATGCCGGTGAAACCTGTTCAAGCTCGTAAAGCACACCGCCCATATCCTTCGGGTGCAGGAAAAGAACGGGGTTGCCATGCGCGCCGATCTTCGGCTCCCCATCACCCAGAATACGAACGCCCTTTTTGACGAGATCGTCGCGAACCACGAAAATATCCGGCACCTCAAAGCAGAGATGGTGCGTGCCGCCGCCCAGATTTCTGTCGAGAAAAGCGGCGATCGGCGAATTTTCGCCGAGCGGATAAAGAAGCTCGATCTTCGTGTTTTCAGCCTGAACGAAAACCACCGTCACACCATGTTCTGGCAGTCGTTGCGGCGCTGAAACCTCTGCGCCCAATAGCCTGTAGCGGGCAATGGCGGCATCGAGATCGGGCACCGCGATGGCGACGTGATTCAGTCTTCCGAACATGGATGTCGCTCCCTTACACGTTCCGCCTGACGCCCTCGAGCAGGTCGATGACCTTGTTGGCCGCATCCATGACATTGGTGCCGGGCCCGAAAATCGCCGAGACACCGTGGTCGAGCAGGAACTGGTAATCCTGGCGCGGAATGACCCCGCCGACGACGACGATGATGTCCTCCGCACCCTTTTGTTTCAGCGCCTCGACAAGTTGCGGCGCGAGTGTCTTGTGGCCGGCGGCAAGCGACGACATGCCGACCACGTGCACCTTGTTCTGCACGGCGAGATCGGCCGCCTCAACCGGAGTCTGAAACAAGGGGCCGGCCAGCACATCAAAGCCGAGATCCCCAAAGGCGGAGGCAATGACCTTGGCGCCTCGATCATGCCCGTCCTGCCCGAGCTTGGCGACCATGATACGCGGCTTGGTGCCGATCCTTCCAGCCACACCTGAAAGGCGGGCGGCAAGCGTGGCAAGTTCCGGCTCGTCCTTATAGGCTTCGCCATATATGTCGCTTACCACCTCCGGCACGGCGGCGTGGTCGCCGAAGGCGGCACGCAGCGCATCGGAAATCTCTCCGACMGTGGCGCGTGCGCGTGCGGCGGCAACGGCGGCTTCGAGAATATTGCCCTTGCCGCTGCGGGCCACCTGCGAAAGCTTCTCCAGAGCCGGGTCGACCTCCTTGCCATCACGGCGGCGGCGCGTTTCTTCGATGCGGCGGATTTGCGCGGCGCGCACGGCGGCATTGTCGATATCGAGAACATCGATATCTTCCTCGTTTTCCAGACGGTAACGGTTGACGCCGACGATAATCTCCTCGCCCTTGTCCACCGCCGCCTGGCGGCGCGTTGCGGCCTCCTCGATCAGCCGTTTCGGCAGGCCTTCCGCCACGGCCTTGGTCATGCCGCCAAGCGCTTCCACCTCCTCGATCAGCGCCMAGGCCTTTTCAGCCAGTTCGCTCGTCAGGCTTTCGACGTAATAGGAGCCGGCCAGGGGATCGACCACCTTGGTGACCCCGGTTTCATGCTGGAGGATGAGCTGAGTATTGCGAGCGATGCGGGCGGAAAATTCCGTCGGCAGCGCGATCGCCTCGTCGAAGGAATTGGTGTGCAGCGACTGCGTGCCGCCGAGCACCGCGGACATCGCCTCGAAGGCGGTGCGGACGATGTTGTTGTAGGGATCTTGCTCCTGCAGCGACACGCCTGATGTCTGGCAATGGGTGCGCAGCATCAGCGAGGACGCCTTCTTCGGCTGGAATTCCTCCATGATGCGGGTCCAGAGCAGCCGGGCGGCACGCAGCTTGGCCGCCTCCATGAAGAAATTCATGCCGATGGCGAAGAAGAACGAAAGCCTTCCGGCGAAATCATCGACATTCAGCCCCTTCGCCAAAGCAGCCCGCACATATTCGCGACCGTCCGCAAGGGTAAAGGCAAGTTCCTGCACGAGCGTCGCGCCCGCTTCCTGCATGTGATAGCCGGAAATGGAAATGGAGTTGAATTTCGGCATCTCTTTTGCCGTATATTCGATGATGTCGGCAATGATCCGCATCGAGGGTTCAGGCGGATAGATATAGGTATTGCGGACCATGAACTCCTTGAGGATATCGTTCTGAATGGTGCCGGAAAGCGCAGCGCGCGGAACGCCCTGCTCCTCCCCCGCAACGATGAAACTGGCGAGCACGGGAATGACCGCGCCATTCATGGTCATCGACACCGAGACTTTTTCGAGCGGAATGCCGTCGAACAGGATTTTCATGTCCTCGACGCTGTCAATCGCCACCCCCGCCTTGCCGACATCGCCCTCCACGCGCGGATGATCGCTGTCATAACCGCGATGGGTGGCGAGATCGAAGGCGACGGAAACGCCCTGCTGGCCGGCGGCTAAATTGCGACGGTAGAAGGCGTTCGACTCCTCTGCCGTCGAGAAGCCGGCATATTGGCGGATCGTCCAGGGACGTCCGGCATACATAGTC
This sequence comes from Rhizobium sp. BR 317, assembly GCF_047445835.1. NCBI lineage: Bacteria > Pseudomonadati > Pseudomonadota > Alphaproteobacteria > Hyphomicrobiales > Rhizobiaceae > Rhizobium > Rhizobium sp. BR 317. The sequence continues at coordinate 75,235 of NZ_JARWLB010000020.1, forward strand.
GCGCGCGGGCCGCGCGTGAACGGCGCAAAACCCGGCAGGCTGTTCAGATGCGAAGTATCTTGCAGATCGTCAGCGGTGTAGAGCGGCTTAACCTCGATACCTTCGGGCGTATTCCAGACGAGTGTTTCCGGTGAACGCTTCAGCTCCTTTTCGGCAAGCGCCTGCCAATCGGCAATCTTGGCATCCGACATCACTCAAACTCCATGATCACTTCATCCACCGCCAGGCTTTGGCCCGCCTCAACCTTCACCGCCTTGACCACTGCCCTCTTCTCGGCTTTCAGCAGGTTCTCCATCTTCATCGCCTCGACCGTCGCCAGCGATTGTCCAACTTCGACCGTGTCGCCTTCCCTGACCAGCACCTGAGTGATGACGCCTGGCATCGGGCAGAGCAGCTTTTTCGACGTGTCGGCCGACTGCTTGATCGGCATGTACTGGGATAGATCGAACAGGCGCGGTGTCATCACGCGGTAGATCATGTCGATGCCGCGGAAACGAAGGCGCCATCCGGTGGAGGCGCGCGAGATCTTAACGCTTGATGCTTCACCATTGATTGTGAACGAGGCGAGCGTTTTGCCCGGTTGCCAGTCGCTTGTGACTGTGTGATTGACGCCGTCGCCATAGCGGATGTCGGTGGTGCCGGTCCCGCATGTCACGGTCTGCGGCCATGAGTGGTCGCCGCCGACGGCAACGAAGTCGATGCCCAGTTTACGCGTGTGGTTGGCGAGCGTGCCTGAAATCTGTGCGCGGCGCGCTTCCTCAACGAGGTGAACATAGGTCGCGATGGAGGCGAGCTGGCGGGCCTGATCGTTGTCTGGCGTGACACCGTGGAAACCTTCCGGCCACTCCTCGGCGATAAAGGCCGTCGTGATGTTGCCGAACTGGAACCGCGGATGTGCCATGACGGCTGAGAGAAAGGGCAGGTTGTGGCCGATGCCCTCGACCTCGAAGCAATCGAGCGCCTCGGCCATCGCCTCAATCGAGCGCGTCCGGTCGAAGGCCCAGGTGCACAGTTTAGCGATCATCGGGTCGTAATACATCGAGATCTCGCCGCCTTCGTACACGCCGGTATCATTGCGGACCACGATACCGTCATGCTGTGGGCCTTCTTTAGGGGGACGATAGCGGGTCAGCCGGCCAATCGATGGCAGGAAGCCGCGATAAGGGTCCTCTGCATAGAGGCGGCTTTCCATCGCCCAGCCATTGAGCTTGACGTCGGACTGGGCGATCGCAAGTTTCTCGCCATCGGCGACGCGGATCATCTGCTCCACGAGGTCGATACCGGTGATGAGCTCGGTCACGGGATGCTCGACCTGCAGGCGGGTGTTCATCTCGAGGAAATAGAAATTGCGCGTGCCGTCGACGATGAATTCAACCGTGCCGGCCGAGAAATAGCCGACGGCCTTGGCGAGCTGGACAGCCTGCTCACCCATCGCCTTGCGAGTGGCTTCGTCGAGGAAGGAGGACGGGGCCTCTTCAACGACCTTCTGGTTGCGACGCTGGATCGAGCATTCCCGTTCGCCGAGATAGATCATATTGCCATGCTGGTCGCCCAGCACCTGGATCTCAATATGGCGCGGCTGATCGACGAACTTCTCAATGAAGATGCGGTCGTCACCGAAGGAAGACCTCGCCTCGTTCTTCGACGCCTGGAAGCCCTCACGAGCCTCCTGGTCGTTCCATGCGATGCGCATGCCTTTGCCGCCGCCGCCAGCCGAGGCCTTGATCATGACGGGATAGCCAATGCCGGCCGAGATCCTTACGGCCTCTTCGGCATCGGCGATCAGGCCCATATGGCCCGGCACCGTGGAGACGCCAGCCTCGGCCGCGATCTTCTTGGAGGTGATCTTGTCGCCCATGGCTTCGATAGCGCCGACCGGCGGACCGATGAAAATCACGCCTTCCTGGCTCAAGCGCTCGGCAAAAGCGCGGTTTTCGGACAGGAAGCCATAGCCGGGATGGACAGCGTCGGCGCCGGTCTGCCTGATGGCGTCAACGATGCGATCGATGACGAGATAGGACTGGGCCGAGGGGGCAGCGCCGATATGCACGGCCTCGTCGGCCATGCGGACATGCATCGCCTCACGGTCGGCGTCGGAATAGACAGCCACCGTCTTGATGCCCATGGCGCGTGCGGTGCGGATGACGCGGGCTGCGATCTCACCTCTGTTGGCGATGAGAATTTTTGTAATCATGTGATTTTGCCTTACAGAGGGATGGTGTCGTGTTTGCGCCAGTAGGTTTCTGATCGCTTTGTGCGAAGCATGGCAAACGCCCGGGCGATGCGCTTGCGCGATGAACGCGGCATGATCACCTCATCGATGAAGCCGCGTTCCGCCGCTACGAAGGGATTGGCGAAGCGGTCTTCGTATTCCTTGGTTCGGGCCGCGATCTTTTCCGGGTTCTTGAGCTCTGAGCGGTATAGGATTTCTGCCGCGCCCTTGGCGCCCATCACCGCGATCTCGGCGGTGGGCCAAGCGTAGTTGACGTCGGCGCCGATATGCTTGGAGGCCATCACGTCATAGGCTCCCCCATAGGCCTTGCGCGTGATCAGAGTGACCATCGGCACGGTCGCCTGGCTATAGGCGAAGAGCAGCTTGGCGCCGTGCTTAATGATACCGTTATATTCCTGGGCGGTGCCGGGCAGGAAGCCGGGGACATCGACGAGCGTGAGGATCGGGATGTTGAAGGCGTTGCAAAAGCGGACGAATTTCGCGCCCTTGCGTGACGAGTCGATGTCGAGGCAACCGGCGAGAACCATCGGTTGGTTGGCGACGACGCCCACGGTCTGGCCCTCCATGCGGATGAAGCCAGTCAGGATGTTACGGGCGAAACCTTCCGAGATCTCGTAGAATTCGGTCTCATCGGCCAGCGCCAGGATCAATTCGCGCATGTCGTAGGGCTTGCTGGCGCTGTCAGGGATCAGCGTGTCGAGCCGCTCTTCCAGTCGGTCGGGGTGGTCGAAGAAGGGGCGGACAGGCGGCTTGTCGCGGTTGTTGAGAGGCAGGTAGTCGAAGAGGTCGCGGATGCGCAGCAAGGCCTCGATGTCGTTGTCGAAGGCGCCGTCGGCGACGGAGGACTTGGTCGTGTGGGTCCTGGCGCCGCCCAAATCTTCGGCGGTGACGATCTCGTTGGTGACGGTCTTCACCACGTCGGGGCCGGTGACGAACATATACGAGCTGTCTCGCACCATGAAGGTGAAGTCGGTCATGGCGGGAGAATAGACCGCACCTCCGGCGCAGGGGCCCATGATCACAGAGATCTGCGGGATGACGCCGGAGACTTCGGCGTTGCGGCGGAACACCTCGGCATAACCGGCGAGCGAGTCAACGCCTTCCTGGATACGGGCGCCGCCGGAATCGTTCAAACCGATCACGGGGGCGCCGTTACGGGCAGCCATATCCATGATCTTGCACATCTTCTGCGCATGGGTTTCGGAGAGGGAGCCGCCGAGGACGGTGAAATCCTGGGAGAAGACGTAAACGAGACGGCCGTTGATCGTGCCCCAGCCGGTCACAACGCCGTCGCCCGGCACCTTGTTCTCGGCCATGCCGAAATCGGTGGCCCGGTGGGTGACATACATGTCGTATTCCTCGAAGGACCCTTCGTCGAGCAGCACGTCGAGGCGCTCGCGCGCCGTCAGCTTTCCCTTGGAATGCTGGGCGGCGATGCGGGCTACGCCACCGCCAAGCCGCGCGGCGTGGCGGCGAGCTTCGAGTTGATCGAGGATTTCCCGCATGTAGTCACTCCTTGGTATCGTCTTTGCAATACACGCCGTTGTTTGGTTGCAAAACGTTGGAAGATGTGAGCATGTACAAACCGCAAATTATGATTTTGCTTTTTGTGAATTTGTGAAAATGGCGGCGGGAAAGCTCTATATCGGGCGCAAAGTGCGCGACTTGCGCCTTGCAAACCAGGCAACACAGCAACAATTTGCTGAGCGCTTAGGTATATCGGTGAGCTACCTCAATCAGATCGAGAGCAACCAAAGGCCGGTATCAGCCACCGTTCTGCTTGCCCTCGCAGACAAGTTCAAGATCGATCTATCCGATCTCAGCGGCGCTGAGGGCGACCGATTGCTTTCGGCACTGGCAGAGGCGCTTACGGACCCGCTGTTCAGTTCTCAGGCAATAAGTCACCAGGAACTGAAAATGGTGGTGCATAATGCGCCCGGCATTGCGCATGCGCTGATTGCAGCACATCAAGCCTACCGTCATAACTCTGAGCGCCTGGCGAGTATCGATGACACGCTTGGTCGCGCCTCAACCGTTGTCGAGCACACCCCATACGAGGAAGTGCGGGATTTTTTTCATTTCATGGACAACTATATCCATGAGATCGACGTGTTCGCTGAAAGGCTCGCAGACGAGATCGGCATCGGCGATCAGGACACACATGCCGCCTTATCCGCTCATCTGGAAAACCGGCTTGACATTCGCATCAATCGATCCACTGGCACTGGAGATATCATCAGAGACTTCGACGAGGAGCGCCGGTTATTGACCCTCTCGCCATATCTCGTTCCGGCCTCGCGTGATTTCCAGATTGCCCTCCAGATTGCACAGCTTGCGGGCGATGAAATCATCAGTCAGCTTCTGGATAAAGCAGCCTTTCGAAGCAGCGAGGCGACCGAAATCTGCCGCATGGGTCTTCACAACTATTTCGCCGGTGCGCTCGTTCTGCCCTATGGTCGGTTCATGACAGCCGCACGAGAAGTGCGCCACGATCTTGATCTTCTGTCAGCGAGGTTCGGAGCAAGTATTGAGCAAGTTTGCCATCGGCTATCGACCTTGCAACGACCCGGCCAAAAAGGCGTACCGATTTTCTTCGCGCGCATCGATCGCGCCGGCAACATCACCAAGCGGCACAGCGCGGCAAAACTGCAGTTCGCCCGCTTTGGCGCCGCCTGCCCGCTTTGGAACGCCCACAGGGCCTTCGAGGCACCCGGGCAGGTGATACGCCAATTGGCCGAAACCGCTGACGGGGTGCGGTACCTTTGTATCGCGACACAGGTTACCAAGGGCGACCGAGGATTTCATGCTCCCCGCCAACATTATGCGCTCGCGCTCGGCTGTGAAATTTCCTATGCGGATCAGTTTGTCTATGCAGACGATATGGACATCGGAAATCGCACAGCGTTCGATCCCATCGGCATCTCGTGCCGAATTTGCGAGCGGGCGAACTGCGCGGGCCGTGCCGTTCCACCCTTGAAGAGCCGCTTAGTAATTGACCATCGCAAGCGTGGCCGCTTGCCGTACCACATTGGCTGATACTCGTTGCTTTGACCGGATGCGTTTGTGGCGAACGGCGGCAAACCAGGCGGTGCGCTCACCCGACAGATCGATCGTCGCGTTCTCGGAAAGGCCCTAGTCGGCATATAGAAAAGCATTTGGGGAAACCGAGAAGATCGATGTCGGCGTCGCTCAGGCGTCTTGACGTTTCGCCCAATGCGCTTTCAGAATGTCGTAGTCCTTGCACTTTGGTCCGGAGATCCGCCCCACATGAGCGGGAGACCACCGACCACCAAGAGAGGATGACGACATCCGCGTTCGTTGCCACCGTCGCTGTCGGTATAGACCGTGAATTGGCGCCATTCGCTTGACTGACACGAAAAATTTAACTGCCGCCCTCCGCTGCCGCCGCGAGCGGATTTGTCTTGGACAGTCGGTCGCCCAGCTGCCATTCATTCTTCAAGGGCGGATCAACGTGGACGGTGACGATCGAGCTCGTTGACTGCGTGTTTGACCAGGGCCATCAGTTCCTCCGTTGTCGCCCCGTCGCGGGCCTGGACGGACATGCCCTGAACGATACTTCCGAGAAATCGGGCAAGCGAACCTGCATTCGTATCCGCGCGCAGATCCCCTGCGTGGATCCCGAGTTCGATGCGCGTTTTGAAGGCCTCGAGTGTGCGCTGGCGAAGCGAGGAGACGTAATAGACGATGTCCTCGTTCTCCGAGGCGCAGGTCAGGGCTGCGGTAGAGATCATGCACCCCTTGGGATGGTCCGGAGAGGTGAAGGATCTAGCCGAGTTCTGCAGGAAGCGTTCGAAGGCGGCGACCGTGTCGATCGGCTCCTGCAGGGGATTTCCCGGATCCGGCCGTGGCGTGCGCCGGTAATGATCGAGCGCGTCTCGATAGAGGTCTGCCTTGGACCGGAATGCAGCATACAGGCTTTGCGGCGTAATGCCCATGGAGGCCGTCAGATCGGCAATCGACGAGCCGTCATAGCCATGCTCCCAGAAGACATCCCGCGCGGCGGCAAGTACCGTCTCGCGATCGAAAGCCGGCGGTCGGCCGCGCTTGCGGCGGGTACCTTCCAGTTCATTCTTATTTTTCACAATGTTCACTCTGGAATTAGAAGTTGTTTCGCGCTAATCAGGAACGGTTATTGTGATTATAGAAGGTCCGATCGCATGAGTCTTCCCCTTGAAGCCGAAACACCGGCCGGTACGCTTGCCCGCGCCATTGATGATGTCATTGACCACACCCTAGCGCAAAATCGGCTAGTAGGCACGGTCGTGCTCGTTTCTCAAAAAGGCGCTATCGCCTATAGACGTGCCGCTGGTCTTGCGGAGCGGGAAACCGGCCAGCCGATGGCGGAAGACACGATCTTCCGCCTCGCATCCGTCACGAAGCCGATCGTCGCCATTGCCGTGATGCGGCTTTACGAGCAGGGCCGCATCGGACTGGACGATCACGTGACGAAATGGCTGGCGGATTTCCGTCCGCAGCTTGCTGACGGCTCGGAGCCCGTGATCCGTATCCGCGATCTCCTTACGCATATGTCCGGCCTCAGCTATGGCTTCCTGGAGGAAAACGGACCTTATGTTCGCGCGGGCGTTTCCGACGGCCTTGCCGAGCCCGGCCTGTCGCTTGACGAAAACCTTGCCCGCCTCGCAGGACAGAAGCTTGTCTTTGCGCCCGGCACGAACTGGCGGTATTCGCTGTCGATGGATGTTCTCGGCGGCGTCATCGAGAAGGAGACCGGCGTGCAATTGGGTGAGGCCATCGAGATGCTCGTCACGGGGCCGCTTGGGTTGCGGGACACCGGATTCAACGTCGTCGATCGTCAAAGGCTGGCAGCTGCCTACGCGGACGGTGAGACCGAACCACGCCGCATGGAAGCGGAAACCTTTGTCACCGCATTGACGGGATCGGTCAAATTCGCCCCGGATCGCATTTTCGATCCCAAATCCTATCACTCCGGGGGCTCCGGCATGGCGGGAACCGCCCGGGACGTATTGGCCATACTGGAAACGGTCCGCAAGGGCGGCTCGCCGCTTCTGTCTCGGCAAACGGTGGACTTGATGACGCGTGATCAGACCGGCGGGCTGCGCCAGTCCCTCGATCCCGGCATCGGCTTTGGTTTCGGATGGGCCGTAATCACAGATCCGGTCGCGGCACAGGCGCCGTGGTCAAAAGGGACCTATCGCTGGGGCGGCGTCTATGGCCATAACTGGTTCGTAGATCCGGTCAGGGAACTGACGGTCGTATCGCTTACCAATACGGCAATGGAGGGCATGTGGGGTCGGTTCACCGTCGAGTTGCGCGATGCTATCTACGGCGCTCTGCGGTAGCGGCCGGCACATTGCATGTTCCGGCTTCACGCCGGAACATGCCTAGCCGATCGGCAGGACCTCGGAGCGCTTGACCTGTCGAAGGGCAAGGCTGGTTTCTATCGACGCTATGCCCTCCAGACGGGCCAGCTTCGTTGTCAGGAAATGGTCGTAGGCCTGAAGATCCCTTGAGACGATGCGCATCAGGTAGTCGCGCTGACCGGTCATAAGATAGCAGTCAACCACTTCTGGCCAGACGGAAACCGCAGCAGCAAAGCGTTCCAGGTTCTGTTCGACCTGCCTCTCGAGCCTGATCGATACGAACGCGCTGATCGGAAGTCCGACGGCATCCTGATCGATCACCGCGGTGTAGCCCTTGATGATGCCAGCGTCTTCCAGCAGGCGAACCCGGCGGGCCGTCGGAGAGGCCGACAAGCCTACTTTGTCGGCTAGATCGCTCATAAGAATCTTTCCATCGGACTGGAGAACCCGGATTATCTTCTTTCCAATGGCATCAAGATCAGTGGCTGACATTTGACAATACCCCCTCAAAATTCCTGTTGCAGCGCGTATAGAGTCGCGCAATGATCCAGCGACTTGGTTAGGCTGGCAAGATCGGCGTAGACCTGATCGCCGCTCGCAAACGCCCCGAAACCCTCGGTAGGACTGCTCGTCTTCCGTCGACTGCCAAGCGCTCATGCGGACATCCCGGGTGCGTCAGGCCTCGATCGAGCAAGGAAATGACTGACAGCCGTTTTCTCACCGTGCAGCCAGTTTTCCTGGCGCGAAAGTGGCTTTGCGGCGCAACCTCCGACATCAAATGCGCAACACCGAAGTCCGTCAGAAGCGCTGTTGAAAATGTCGCCGGTGCATAATGCTGCCGTGTCAGTCATTCGGCTCCGCGTGAGACGCTCCGTCGGCCAAACTCTAAAGACAGGGGAATGCCAGGACGTTCCTACCGTTTTCAAGTCAGGCGAGAGGATCAAGCGCTGCACTGAGTGCCTTGGATCCGGTGTGGTCGGCATGATGACGACCTGCTTCTTCTTGCTCTTCGCTCAAGTCAGGAAACGGCCCCCTCAGGGCAGGCGGTGCGGTGCCCGGCTCAACCTATTGTTGGCTTCGGCCAGCTTTCTCAGCAACGCTATCAGTTGCGCTTGCTCGCGCACGTTCAAGGGGCCAAGGAGGCGCCGTTGCGATTCCTCAACGCTGGGCATGACATCATTCAGAATCTGCCGCCCGCTATCGGTGATGGACACGATTTTCGCACGCTTGTCCTTGGCCGAAGGTTCCCGTGTGATCATGCCCCGCTCTTCCAACTTGGTGAGAACGACGACAATGGTTGTGCGATCAAGTGCCGCGACGCCGCCGAGTCTTGCCTGATCCATTGGCCCGAAACCATCCAGGGCCGACAGAACACTGAACTGCAAAGGTGTGAGGTCAGACGCCCGGCATTCGTCGAGAAAAATCGCGACACCGATTTGATGGCAGCGCCGCAAAAGATAACCKGCCATGGAGAGAAAGCGGCTCTCTTCCGTTACCGCCTCGTGATTGGGCGTCACCTTACTTTTCCGCGCATTCGTTGTCACATTCTACTCCTTTCAAATTCCATCCAACCCGCCATCGAACTCAGGCAATTCGGCACACAAATCGAAGAGGCGGCTGATCGTCGGACAGGGCAACATGGCTACATCAAAGCCACGATTGTTGAAGACCTGAGCATCGAGGAAAACATCGGCCGGACCCGGCCGGTAGCCATGCCAGAAGCCGCCTGTCAGATGATCTTTTACAAGCGTCTTCTCCAGGAGCGCGAACGCCTCGCTCACCAGGTCCCGGAACCACACTGCCGTTACCTCGTCATCTGCGCTCAAGGCACCGGAACAACCTCGTCGACGAGTGCGCCAGCAGGCTTGGAAAAAAGGATCGGAACACGCTGACGCTCGGCGTCTCTTGTGGAGGGAAAACAAAAGTCAACTGGATCTCCTGACGGTCTCTCTACCTGTCGCAAGGGCGGGCAAGTCGTTGAAACTGGCCGGCCCGTCCTCCTCCGTGCACTGGAGCAGCGTGCTACCGATGCGCACGAAAGGGTGCGGCTTGCGGTTGATTTTGCGATCCTGGTCATCAAACCCGGCGTAGTAATACGGCTCTCCCCCATCAATTCACGAACGAAGCGTTCCATCAGTAGCAGCTCGCGCGCGGGAAGCGCGAAATGGTCGATGCCCCGACAGCCCGAAGGCGTTGTCGGTTTTCTGGTCGCGCGCGCCTTTCGGCGGGTTCAGTTGGAGAGCTCGAAAGTCGCGCTCCTCTGTCGTACTCAAGTGTTTTATTCTTGTTTTTTGGTAACGATACCACTCATTCAGCATCGATGGAGCGTCTTTTACATGTACCCGCGATCGCGATAGTATTTCTCCGCCCCTGGATGCAGCGGCACGTAGGTGTCCTTCCACATCTGTGATAGATCAACCGGGCCTGTCAGGCCCTGCTCCGGAAGAAATATCGACTCGATCTGGCGTTTCTGCTGATCGATACCCCGTATGGTGGCGTATGCAATTTCGTCGGGGAGATCCTCGCGGCAGAATAATATATGTCCGGAGAAGTCCACGGTTGGCACATCGGCATCGACGCCACGCAGAGAGTTCTTCGGCATAATAGCCCGGCGGATCCCGTGCTTGCGCTCCATCCGGTCCAGTACGTCTTCGTCGATCGGCAGGAAGGTCAGATCGACGGTGTCAGCGATGTCCTTCCAAGGCCTGGTCATGAGCGCTTCATCAAACACTGCATTCAGGGCTCCGCTGCGCATGCCAGAGACGCGATCCAGCCGGCCTTCCGGCACTCTCTCCATGAGATTGGGCTGCCGGTCACCGAACACCACCGAGCCGCCCCAGGATTCTATCTCCTCGATAGACATGCCGTACTCTGCCAGCACGATGTCGAGCACCCAGCCGGTCGGATGACGAAGATGCGTTGGCGCGGTCGAAATCCTGAGCGGAATTTTTTGCTCCTTGATCTGCCTGATTGAGCTTATGCCCAGATCCTTGCGCACGGCGAACGCAAACTGATCAAAATGCGGGAACACGCCTATGGCCATCAGGCGCAGAGGCCGCTCTCCGAAGCCATTCGTGCCACGACCCGCCCTGGCGGTTTCGACCAGCCAGGAAGGAGAGGTCAGAGCCATGTGATAGCGACCGCTGTCGACGAGTTCCGGCCCTACAATGCAGGCCTCGCCCGGATGCATGTTGTGCACCGATACCGTCGTGCCCTCAGGAAGGTCGCCAAAGTATCCGGTCAACCCCTGGCCGGTCATACTCCCATATTTCGAAAAGTTTGCGCCGGCGGCCAGGATCTTGATCTCCGTGGCGGCCCCATTTTCGGTTGTCATGCTTCGCTCTCCTCCCAGGACGAACTTGCGTCCAAACCCGGCAGACTGCCTGCGCACGCCAAGTTTCGTCTTCGTCAATTACGCAGCATTATGCGCATAATGCTGACGTTTGCAAGAAGGTTCCACCACTGGGATCGAACGTCGCGGCGGCAATCGACGTAAAAACTCTCAAGCTGCAGAATGGAGACGGGAGTTGCGGCCTCTCCGTTCCGGATAGTGCTCTTTCGTTTTCAAGGGGACGAATTCCAGGAGCCTTTCCTGCTGGCGCCCTCCGCTCTTGCTCGCTTGCAAAAAGATGAAGGGGCGTTTTTAGCGCCATTCATCAATATTGGTTGAAGAAGCCAAAATCCTACGCGAAAAAGGCCACCACGCGCACCCTGATCGTTTTACGACGCATAGTTTGGCTGGGATCTCCGATCAATGAGGGGTACATTCGTCCGCATGCCTATCCGTCGGAGGGCTCCGGCAATCTCGAAGAAGCACGAGGGAGTTCAGTCTTGAACGACGCCAATCCTAAGCCGGGAACGGTCGCCTATGTCGGGAAGAACGGCGGCACCCCTGGCCAGATATTCGCACAGTTTGTCGGCTCGCTGGCGACGGATACCGTCCTGACCCCGCGGGAGCGGGAACTGGTTTACATAGGCATACACACGGCGCTCAACCTGGAAAACTCGCTGCGCGCCCATATCCCTCGCGCGCTGCAGGCCGGCGCCACGAAGGAGGAACTAGCTGCCGCCATGATGATCGCCGTCGCCAATGGTGGCGTGAACGGCGCCTTGATCGGGCTGCCGATCCTGTTCGAGGAACATTGATCCGCGACGGCGCCGAACGGAGAATTTCGGTTCGGTGCAAGGATGGAGGCGCGAGACCGGTAGCGAATGGTGGGAACTGGCGCGGTCCACTGGACGATCCATGACTTGATGGGGTTGTGCGGCGTGGCCGGAAGGTCCCATTTCGCAGGGAGCTTTAGATCCGTCCGATACGTTCGCTCGGTTCGATAGCGGATCGGGCCATCCTTCACCATCATGCCAGCTTGTGGACCGGGAGGAGAGCCGATCCTGATTTGGTCAGATTGACTGTCGTTGCTGGTATCGCCGGCTCATAAGTCCGGCGCGGCCGCGTTTTGTGTGGTTATCCCTCTGGCGTGCCAAGGAAACCCACGCTTCCGCTGGCGACATCCCTCCCCCTTGAAAGCCAAAACCTCCAGTCACCAGACATCGAGATTGTTAAGCGAATTCCCGACTGTTCGGCGGCTCTTCGGCTCCGGGCAATTGTCCTACCGGCGCGCGTTAGAGCGGTCACCGTCGTGACGCAGGATCATCAACGAGACTCTTCTCTCCCCCACTCACCGTTCCTGGATTCGGTCATCAATCCGCGATCGTCAACCGGTGACCAGAGTCAAAACTCAAACAAAGCTCTCGAATTCCAATGGTGATACGAGCCAAATTTCTGCGCTCCTGACCGCCACTTTGGCAACTTCTGTCATGGATTCCGTGAACACATCGTTCCTGTGCCAAAACAGTGGAGTGAGAACAGGAGAATCGATTTTCACTCGCTACCACTATATTTGACATATGTTATATTTTCGGACATGTATCATTTTGGCTAGGCCCGCCTCTGACAGTTCCACAAAATATGAATGCTGGCGCTGGAGCGTCGGGCCGACGCGGAACGGACACATCCGTTCTCGACAAACCCAGCAAAGAATAAAGCGGAGACAGTAATCGATTCGGCGAGGAATCGGGTCCATCCGCTCAAAGGAGGAAAAAGATGGATGGCGACGGTTTCCCGCTCCGCGGTCTCAGGGTGCTTGAAATCGGACACTTTGTGGCGGCTCCGTTCGCCACGCGCCTTCTGGCCGATCTCGGCGCTGATGTTATCAAGATCGAGCCGCTCACCGGAGATCCTGTGCGTCAATGGGGCGAACAAGTCGACGGCAAGTCGATCTGGTGGTCTTTGCATGGCCGAAACAAGCGGAGCCTGGCCTGCAACCTCAAGGATCCGAGAGCGATCGAACTGATCCTAAGGCTGGTGCGTGAATGTGACGCCGTCGTCGAGAATTTCCGTCCCGGGCAGCTTGTCAGGCTGGGAATTGGTCCAGACGTTCTACGCCGGGAAAGGCCGGATCTGATAATCGCGCATATCTCCGGCTTTGGCCAGACAGGGCCTTATCGGGACCGTGCCGCGTTCGGCGTCATAGGTGAGGCGATCGGCGGCCTCAGGCATCTGACCAATCAAGCGCCGGGCAGTACCGACCTTCCGCCAGTGCGCGTGGGGGTCAGCATTGGCGATTCGCTTGCCGGCCTCTACGCCGCGTTCGGTCTGGTTTCGGCGCTGTGGCAGAGAGATCGCACCGCCGGCGACGCCAAACCGCGTACCATCGACGTCGCTCTCACGGAGAGCGTGCTGAGCCTTATGGAAGGAATGCTTCCTGAGTACGGGAGGCTTGGAAAGGTCCGCCAGCCGACGGGTGGAGGCATCCCGACGGCGGCACCGACCAATGCCTATCCCAGCGCCGACGGAGCGTACGTTCTGATCGCTGCGAACTCCGAACCGCTTTTCGCAAAGCTGATGGGTTTGATAGGGAGGCCGGACCTGATCGGTGTTGCGGGTTTCTCAGGCAATCAGCAACGTGTTCAAAATTCAGTCGAACTCGACGAATTGATTGGTCAATGGTCACGCCGACATGATTCAAAAACGCTCATCGGGTTGCTGACCGGCGAGGATATCCCAAACTCGCGCGTGTACACCGCCGCTGATATCGCTCATGACCCGCAATATCGGGAGCGCGGGATGATTTTGGACGTTTATGACGAGGCATTTGACGGCCCAATTCTGCATCCTGGCGTCGTACCGCGCTTTGGTGACGAACCAAATGCAATCCGGTGGCCGGGACCGGCTATTGGCGCCCACAACGAGGAGATCCTGCGCGGACTGCTCAGCATGGATGACCAGGAAATTTTCGTCCTGCGCGAAAAAGGAGTGATATCATGAGCCAGGACGTAACCTTGATCGAAGTCGGGCCGCGCGACGGTTTCCAGCCGATCAGCATGTTCATTCCGACCAGCCACAAGATAGACTATATTCGCCGCCTCTACGAAACAGGCCTCAGGCGCGTGGAGGCTAGTGCGTTTGTGAGCCCCCGCGCTATGCCGCAAATGGCTGACGCGGCCGAAGTCCTGGCGGCGGCACAGGCAATGCCGGATCTTGGCGTGCAGGTCCTGGTTCCAAATCAGCGCTACTGTGAAGAGGCTGTCTCTGCCGGAGCGACTGCCATCGCATTTGTGCTTTCGGTGAGCCCGAAGCACAACATGAACAACGTGCGCAAAACCCCGCGGGAATCCGTGGAAGAATATGCCGGGATTGTGGGGCAACTTCCTCCGTCAATTTCACTTCGCCTGAACCTGGCGACGTCGTTCGACTGTCCGTTCGACGGACCGGTTGCGCCAGACGATGTCATCGGGTTGCTTGACCAACTCGTTCCCATCCGCCCACAGGTCGAGATCGCGCTTTGCGACACTACAGGTCGGACGACGCCCGACAAGGTCGAGGCCCTGTTCGCGCGCGCCATGGCACGTTTCCCGAACGGACCCGGCTGGGTATTCCATGGCCATGACACATATGGCCTCGGGGTCGCAAATGTCCTTGCGGCCTATTCGTCCGGCGTGCGGGCCTTTGATGCGTCGTTCGCCGGACTGGGCGGGTGCCCCTTCGCTCCCGGTGCGACCGGTAATGTCGCGACGGAAGACGTCGTGTGGACCTTCGATAACATGGGCATAGCCACCGGCATCGATCTTGGCCGCCTGCTTGATGTCGCGGAAGACGGCGCCAGGATTGCGGGAGCCACCCCGGGTGGCCGTGTACGCGCAGCACTGCGTGGCAATCGATGCATTGCAGAGGAGCCAACAAAATGACCAGACCCCGCACGCTCTATGAAAAATCTGGGACAATCACGTTGTGGCGGCGCTCGAGAAGGATCCCTGGACGGATTGCCGATTGACGTTGTCTTCATAGGCTCCTGCACAAACAGCCGCATCGAAGATCTGCGAGCGGCGGCAATCGCTCGTGGACGGATGGTTGCATCCGGCGTGAGAGCGCTTGTTGTTCCAGGATCGGGCGACGCCAGGGCCCGAGGTGAAGCCGAGGGGCTCGACCGCATCTTCATCGCCGCGGGGTTCGAATGGCGTGACGCCGGCTGTTCGATGTGCATTGGTCTTAATCCGGACAAGCTGATATCGGGACAGCGCAACGCATTGACTTTAAACCGGAATTTCGAGGGTCGGCACGGGGGTGGCGGGCGAACCCATCTCGTTTCCCCGGCGATGGCCGCCGCAGCGGCGGTCACGGGTTGCCTCACGGACGTGCGGAGACTGGCTATATGACCCCTTTGTTTCAATTACCGCAATCGCGGCTCCACTGGAGCTTGCCGACATCGGCACGGACATGCCGTTTCCCGCAGCCTTCATGAAAACCGTGTCGCGAGACGGTTTGCCCAAGGCCTTGTTCTGCAACGGCCGGGTTGCCGATCCAGAATTTCCTCTGAACAAGGCGCCACGGGATCGAGCCGGCATCATGGTCGCGCTCGACAATTTCGGGTGCGGATCAAGTCGTGAGCACGCCCCGTGGGCTCTGTTGGATTTCKGGATCAGATGCATCATCGCGCCCAGTTTTGCGGAGATTTTTCGAGGAAACTATTTCAAGAACGGCATCTTGCCCGTCGAACTTTGCCGGCAGGATGTGGAGACGCTTCTTTCTGATGTGAGGAACCCCGAAACGGCGGTTCTGACGGTCGATCTGGAAACTGAGACGATCACTCGGGCGGCAGGCGCTCAAATCMGTTTTTCGACCGAACCCCGAAAGCGTTACCGCCTGCTGAATGGTGTCGATGACATTGACCTGTCCCTCACCCACGCCCGGGATATCACATCACATAAAAATGCCGCGGCCAGGGCGTATCCCTGGCTAAGGTCCGCCCCGGCGGAACTCCCCTAAGAAATTGAAATATAATAGCGTCACGACCTTGCCACGTCGGGCACGGTTCGAGCGCAGTGCGGTTTTCACGACGACCGTTTGAGAGCGTCGAATGCGAAGGCGAGGCAATCGGAGCCTAGCCTTCGCATATGGCAGGGAACGAGGGCGCAAACGACGCGCTCGAAACGGATCGCAGCCGGTAGTCATCCAGCAAGCGCCTTGCCGCTTCATGTCGGAGATACCCGAGCCGATTTTGCATCATCAGAAGCAGAGGCGTCTTGGCGTCGATCTTGGCGTCCCGCAAGAGCGCCAGGTGCCTTGATGCGACCTTCTCATTGCGTCGGAGCTTGACCATGCCGGGCGGTCGAGCGGAATGCGCAACTCGCGGAGGCTGCGCACTTGTTCGTCGTCGACATTCAGGTACGCCTCCTCCTCCTCCTCAGTCATCCATGGCTTGTCGGTGATGAAACTGATCGCTTTCGTGTAACCGTCACGCAATTTTATGATCTCCTGATACTCGTCGCTCATCCAGAACCCCCGGGCGGCTTTTTCGTCGGGGAATTCCAGAATGACGGGGCGAGCCCCTCTCCAGCTTTCGTCTCCCTCCACAAGTTCCGCCCCTTCACCAAACATTCGGTAGGTCGCGCCATATTTCTTCGCCAGAGCTATCGAACGTCTGGGGTAGCCAGACTTTACCAAAGTATCAAAATTATCGATCTTGATGATCAACACCACATAAGCAGGCATAGTCAGTATCCTCCAGTTTTCCACATTGTTCTAACGGCGCATCAGGATGCGCACGCAATCGATTTGTCCTAAATCAATTCTGATCCGGGTTGCCGCTACAGGTCGGGAACCCTCCGTTCCTGCAGCAGCAGCAGTCAGGAAATCTTGTACATGCCACCGTCGACGACTATCGCCTGGCCCGTGATGAACGAGGCATCATCGCTCGTCAGAAATGCAACCGGTCCGGCAATATCGTCGGGATCGGCGAACCGCTTTATTGCCTGCTGCATCCACACCTCCCGCTTGACCTCATCTGGAAGGCCTGCCATGCCGGGTGTATTCGTTATGGCCGGCAGAACCGCGTTGACGGTGATGCCATCGCCGCCAAGGTCGTTTGCAAGTCCGCGGACAAAACCGATGACGCCCATCTTACTCGCCATGTAGTGGCTCAGGCCCTGTTGCGAAACGCCGATGGAATTCGACGAGATGTTTACAAATCGGCCCCAGTTGTTCTTGCGCATGAGCGGCACGAAATGTTTCGCGCTGTGAAAATGTGAATCGAGGTTCACGCGCAGCACTGCATCCCAATCCTGGGCATCCATTTCATCAATATGCTTCACCGGGAGAATCCCGGCGTTGTTAACAACAATGTCGGCTCGCCCAAAGTGACTGAACGTGACTTCGGCCAGTCTTGACCAGTCCGTTGCGAGTGAAACGTCAGCTACGGCACTGATGTGCTCCGTGCCGATCTTTTGCGCCGTTTCCAGGCACTCCGCTCGGTCCACGAGAACAAGTTTCGCACCGTGCTGGGCGAGTTTGATGGCGATCGCCCGACCTATACCTCTCGCCGCGCCGGTCACGACGGCAACTCTGTTTGAATGAGACATTGACATGATTGCTCCTTTCTATGAGCTCGGAAAAAATGAAGGCTGTATCGAGCCCCGCAGCGCCGGATGAGGCTGTAATCTGCCGGAACGATCAGTAATGAAGGCTGCTTCGTCGAAGACGAGGAAGGTGACATGATCAGCATCATCGTCCGGGCCTTGATGCCGCTTGATGTTTAGCTTTCGTATTTTCACACCTGCAGATATCGCGTCGTTGTTTGTGGCAAATCAAGTTCCCCGCCCTCAACTTCGACGAGCGCTTTCACCTCTTCGAGAGCACCGAAACCTGCTACGGCGACATCTACACCGTCACCGACAAGGTTGCAGTTAGCCGAGCGACCGAAACAGGCGACGCCACCGGTCACAACCGCAATTCTGCCTACCAAACGACGGTTCATTGTGTGTCCTTACTGACGGTTCACCTGCTGGCGCCTGTGTTGGGGGTGGGCGCGCCTCCGGTCTTGTTTGCCCGTTCGATTACGTGAGGAGCGGCAGAAGATCGTTGATCGACTTCTTGGCATCGCCATAGAACATGCGAGTATTGTCCTTGTAGAACAGCGGGTTTTCGATGCCGGAATAGCCCGTGCCCTGTCCGCGCTTGGAGACGATCACGAGCTTCGACTTCCACACTTCCAGCACGGGCATGCCGGCGATAGGCGAGTTCGGGTCGTCCTGTGCCGCCGGGTTGACGATGTCGTTGGAACCTATGACGATCACGACGTCGGTATTGGGGAAGTCGTCGTTGATCTCGTCCATTTCAAGCACGATGTCGTAGGGCACCTTCGCTTCGGCGAGCAGCACGTTCATATGGCCGGGCAGACGTCCCGCCACCGGGTGGATGGCGAAGCGGACCGTCTTGCCGGCGGCTCTGAGCTTGCGGGTCAGTTCGGAGACGGTTTGCTGCGCTTGCGCCACCGCCATGCCATAGCCCGGGACAATGACGACGCCGTCTGCGTCGTTGATCGCCGATGCCACGCCTTCGGCGTCGATCGCCACCTGCTCGCCCTCGATTTCCATCGCCGGACCCGTCGCGCCGCCGAAGCCGCCGAGGATGACCGAGATGAAGGAGCGGTTCATCGCCTTGCACATGATGTAGGAGAGGATCGCACCTGAGGAACCGACGAGCGCCCCCGTCACGATCAGCAGATCGTTGCCGAGCGTGAAGCCAATGGCGGCGGCCGCCCAGCCGGAATAGCTGTTCAGCATCGAAACGACGACCGGCATGTCGGCGCCGCCGATGCCCATGATCAGGTGGTAGCCGATGAAGAAGGCGAGAGCAGTCATCAGAAGTAACGTCCAGTCGCCACCGCCGAGCAAATAGACGAGCAGAAGGATGAGTGAGTGGGCAGCGGCACCCGCGTTCAGCAGATGTCCGCCCGGCAGCTTCTTCGCCTTGCCATCCACCTTGCCGGCAAGCTTGCCGAAGGCAACGACGGAGCCTGTGAAGGTGACCGCGCCGATGAAGACGCCGAGGAAGACCTCGACCTTCATGATCGCCAGTTCCACCGCCGTCTTGTGGGCAAGAATGGCGGAAAAGCCCGTCAGCAACGAACGCGCCGTTTCATCGAGCGAGGCGACATGCGCTTCCTCGATATGGGCGTTGAAGCCRATRAAGACGGCGGCAAGRCCGACRAAGGARTGAAGRGCCGCSACAAGCTGCGGCATCTCGGTCATCTGCACCCGGCTCGCCACGAAGTAGCCGAGCACGGAGCCGCCGGCCAGCATGAGGAGCACGACGAGCCATTGCCCGACACCCTTGCTGATCTCAGGGCCGAAGACGGTGGCGATGATGGCAAGGCCCATGCCAACGATGCCGTACCAGACGGCGCGCTTGGCGCTTTCCTGGCCGGAAAGACCGCCGAGCGAGAGGATGAACAGAACGGCTGCGGCAACATAGGCCGCGGAAACGATACCAATGGTCATTTAAACAGATCCCCGCTTGGCTTACGACTTCTGGAACATGGCGAGCATGCGCCGTGTCACGAGGAAACCGCCGACGATGTTGATCGTCGCGATCAGGACGGAAAGCGAGGCCAGGATCACCACCAGCCAGTTGCCGGAGCCGATCTGCAGCAGCGCGCCGATGATGACGATGCCGGAAATCGCATTGGTGACGGCCATCAGCGGCGTGTGCAGCGAGTGACTGACATTCCAGATGACCTGGAAACCGACGAAGCAGGCAAGCACGAAAACGATGAAGTGGCTCATGAAGCTTGCTGGCGCATAAAGGCCGACGAGCAGCAGGATGGCCGTGCCGACAACCAAAAGCCCGACCTGGTTCTTGGTCTGCGCCTTGAACTCGGCCTTTTCCTTGGCGTGCTTTTCCTCAGGCGTCAGCTCTTTTGCTTTTTCCTTCGGCTTCTGGGCGGCAATCGCCTGGATCTTCGGCGGAGGCGGCGGGAATGTTATCCCGCCCTGATAGGTGACGGTCGCGCCGCGGATGACGTCGTCTTCCATATTGTGAACCGGCTTGCCGTTCTTTCCGGGCGTCAGGTCGGTCATCATGTGGCGGATGTTGGTGGCGTAAAGCGTCGAAGACTGCGTCGCCATGCGGCTCGGAAAATCCGTGTAGCCGATGACGATGACGCCATTGTCGGACACGATGCGCTGATCGGGAACCGTCAGATCGCAATTGCCGCCGCGCTCGGCGGCGAGGTCGACGATGACCGAACCCGGCTTCATGGTCGCTACCATGTCGGCGAGCCAGAGTTTCGGGGCGTCGCGGCCGGGGATCAGCGCCGTGGTGACGACGACATCGATTTCAGGCGCGAGTTCGCGGAATTTTTCCAGCTGCTTCTCGCGGAATTCCGGCGAGGAGGGGGCGGCATAACCGCCGGTGGCTGCGCCATCCTGCTGCTGGTCGGCGAAATCGAGATAGACGAACTCAGCGCCCATGGATTCGATCTGTTCGGCTACTTCCGGGCGAACGTCGAAGGCATAGGTGACGGCTCCGAGCGAGGTGGCCGTGCCGATGGCGGCAAGACCGGCAACGCCGGCACCGATCACCAGAACCTTGGCGGGGGGCACCTTGCCGGCGGCGGTGACCTGACCCGTGAAGAAGCGGCCGAAATTATTGCCGGCCTCGATMACCGCGCGATAACCGGCGATATTGGCCATGGAAGACAGGGCGTCCATCTTCTGGGCGCGGGAGATACGCGGCACCATGTCCATGGCGATGACGTTGGCGCCCTTTTCCCTGGCCTGCTCCAGAAGGTCCTTGTTCTGGGCGGGATAGAAGAACGAGATCAGCGTCTTGTCCGAAGACAGGCGATCAGTCTCCGATGTTTCCGGCGGGCGAACCTTGGCGATGATGTCGGATCCGGCGTAAAGCGCATCGGCGCTGTCGACGATCGTCACACCGGCTGCGCGATAGGCGTCGTCGGAAAAACCGGCCGCCTTACCTGCACCGGTTTCAAGAATGCAATCATATCCGAGTTTCTGCAAACCTAGCGCGCTGTCGGGCGTCATGCCGACGCGCGCCTCGCCAGCGCGAATTTCTTTGGGGGAACCAATTTTCATAAGAAACCTTTGAATTGTGATACATCACGCCCAAACTGCAACATTCGGCGTCAATCCCCATAAGGGTCCCCGGACACGACAGCGTCGCGTCCGGTTATCAGGCGTGTCCCGATTTTTGCTTTATGACTGGCGCGGGATAGCGACGCCGGGAAAGGGGTCGGTGCTTAACCAGATGTACTCGTACCGTCGCTCCAGGAAACGCCATTTGCCATCGGTTTTAACAACGACATCATGGTATAGGCCGAGGTTGTTATAGAAATGATCAGCGGGCCCCGATGCCATTTCCCAGACAGGCGACCGGATCGTCGCCCGATCTCCTTTCACGTCGAGCACACCATGAGTGACAAGTTGGGTGAAAAAAATCAGCCCGTCACGCAGGAAATGCAGATGACTGAGGATGGAATCGATTCCTTCGCATTTTGCTTCGAAAGGCTGCCCGATAAGCCACCTCCCCTCCGCCATCCAGGTTTCTGTGAACTGTTCGATATCACCGCGGATGCACGCGTCGGAAAAGCGGGCAACCAGGTCCCTGATAGCGAGTTCGTCAGCAATATCGGCGGTCCCGTGGTTGTTGTGAGGCGCGCTCATTCAGTTCACGCTGCCTTTCCCTGGGATGCAATGTTGTCGAGGGTCGACAAATGCTCTGGCAACAAAACCAACGCTCCGGCAGCAAAATTCTCCCTGAGGTGCTGGACTGACGACGTACCTGCGATCACCAGAATATTGGGCGCGCGCTGCAGAAGCCATGCAAGAGCGACCTGTTTCTCTGTCGCGCCGAGTGACGACGCTACTTGGGAAAGTGATGCTGACTGAACCGGCGTAAACCCGCCCAGAGGGAAGAAGGGGACGTAAGCTACGCCCTGGCGGCTCAACTCATTGATAAAATCATCGTCATTTCTATGCACGAGATTGTACTGGTTCTGGACGCAGACGATGGATGTGACAGAACGTGCTTCTTCGAACTGGACCTGGGAGACGTTGCTGAGGCCAATGTGTTTGATCAGGCCTTTTGACTGCAGTCCAGCCAAAACCGACAATGGCTCGCTGATCGAACCTTCTGCGGGACCTGTAGCGCCTCCGACCCTCAGGTTTACCAGGTCCAGAACGTCCACGCCAAGGGTCTCCAGGTTCTGATAGACCGCTCCCTCGAGCGCATCTCTGCTCAGATCGGGGAACCACGAGCCATCATTACCTCTCTCGAACCCCACTTTTGTAGCGATGAAGAGATCTTCGGGATAGGGGAACAGGGCCTCCCGGATCAGTTCATTGGCCACTCGGGGGCCATAGAACTCGGCCGTATCGATGTGGTTGGCGCCGAGGTTCACCGCCTCCCGCAAAACGGCAAGTGCAGCGTCTCTGTCACGCGGCGGACCCCATACATGAGGACCGGGCAGTTGCATGGTGCCATAGCCAAGCCGCGACAGTTGGATAGAAGTGCCAGGCAGGTTAAATCTGGAATGTTGCATCAATTTTCCTTTCGTTTCGATTGTAACATGGCGGTCGCATCTTCAGCGTTCGAACCGAATGCGGTTATTCTGGTATTCAGGTTAGCCACCCGGTCACGGGGCACATGGTCTCTTTGTGGTGGAAGGTAGCGGCTGCGAATGGGAGCCGGTTGCGATGTGCAGCGCCGGCGCCGGCGCCGTCAGGCAAGATTCTCGAGACCAGGTCGCGGCGCGTCGGATATCTCATTGAAGGACGACAACGACCTGGGTGTGTGCGGAAGCCTGATGTCAAAGCAATTGCCGTCAAATCCTGTGGCTATAGGAACGTCCTGCGGGTTGAGTGAAGCCGCTTCCACATGGATCAGCACGTCGCCGCGACCAACGACCGGAAGAGGGACTTCGTCAAGTCGCGGCTCGTTTTTTAAGTCGTTGATCCTGATCGCTCTCACTGCAGCCCCCAAATATGCACCCGGTGCAATTAGGCATAGTGCACCCGGTGCAAATTTACAAGAGGATTCTTTCGTGCGATAAACTCCCTCAATCCAAGAGGTGAGATCAGACATGGGACTTCGCGAAACAAAACGCCGTGAAAGGCATGAAAAGATTATGGAAACCGGTCTTCGGCTTTTCACGGAGCGCGGATACGCCGCAACAACCCTTGATGCCATAGCCGACGAATCCGGAATCGCACGCAGGACGTTCTTTCATTATTTTCGATCCAAGGAAGAGATCATTCTGGCCTGGCAAGGTATGGTGCCGGATGAACTTGGGAACGAGATCAGGGGGCTCGGCACGGCCGTCTCCCCCTTTGAGACAGTTGAAACCGCGCTGTCCTCGCTCGCACGAAAGATGAAACCCGAAACGGCCATCATGATCGGTCGGATCGTGATGTCGGAGGAGCAACTGATCGCGGGCAATCAGGCCAAATTCATCGAAATGGAACGCGCAGCATTCGATGCTTTGTCTGCGCTTTGGCCGGACGCGGCCCGCGCCGTCGGGTTGAGGTACGTCGCTTTGACGGCAGTCGGCGCGATGCGCCTTTCCTTCGACGCGTGGGTTGACGAAGAATGTGAGAAACCCCTGAATTGGTACCTCGCCGAAAGATTTGCCGCTTTAAGATCTGAACTTCAGGTGAATTGAGTATGATGGCAATGCGGGCCGGCATCAGGGTAATAATCTCGCGGAGGCTCCAGACGGCGCATTCCGGTTATTGCCTGCGCCGGGACATGACCGGGGTTTGCCAAATCCATTGCGGTCTGCTGTCGAAAGTGAAAAGCCGACGTGTTGCTGCGTGTCGGGCACGAAAGGTTCGTTTCCCAGCGGAGATGAACGTTGAGAGCGGGTATCGGGCCACTGATCCCACCTCCCGGTTTTCATGCCGGTGAGTTTACCGAAACGTCGTCTCCGACACTAGGCTGTTTACATGGGCGCGTGCCCCTCTGCCGGCAGCGGCTCGTCTCGCCGAAGATGGGGGGGTCTGTCCGGATGCCCGATCTTAACTACTTTGCTAGCTGATGACGCAAAATCGGACTACAAAAGTCGTTGCCGATATTCTGTATCGTTCGCCGAAGCGAGTAGGCGATAAATCTCTCATCCAATCCAGCTCAGGACCGCTCGTAGGATTAACGATTTGCAGCAATGGACAGCTCGAATGCGGTTTTGCTGCAGCCGGATACCACCGATCGCATTTTGAATGCCTTATATTGCCTCTGGCGGCAACGTGAAAACGTGGTACCTTTATTTAGGACCGAGTGCAAAAATAGGCTTTGACTGAATCTGGGAGGGTTCACGATGGAGATATTTTCGAAGCGGGACGGGCCGCGTCGGGAGGACGCGGAGATCCGACGTTTGATAGAACGGAACCGCGGAGTCATTACAAAACTCGCGGATCAAATCAGCGGCGGCCGTTACTCGGAATCAAAAAAACCAACGACAGCCCCGCAACCGGAAGGTCTCATCATCCATATAGGGGGCGCGGCACCGGTTCACGCGGTGGAACCGAAGATCCGGGTCACGACCAACGGCCGCGTAATCGCCGTCGATGTCGGCACCGGGCGGCAGTTGCAACATTTCGGGGATATTCGCGACCGCAATGGTATGAAGGTTTTTGCTTTGGCGACAAAGGCCAATGGTTTTATTGCACCGCTCGACGACGCAATGACGGACGCGCTGTCGGATGTGAACGGTGTTCTGGTAGGACCCGCCTATGGCACCGCGGACTTGGCGGCTGACATCGGCCGGCGGCTCGACATTCCTCCCGAGACCTGAGGCGTGGCGCACGCCTTCGTCTTCTGCGCCATTTTGGCGTAAAGTTCCCCCGAATGTGGAATGTGAACAGCCGTATGAGCCGAGAGATGTACACGCCACGACCTTCAGCAAAATCCCGCCCTCAGGCGGCTGGCCGGTCTTTGGCTGGTGATGCGATGTTGGCGTCCTCCTATGACGAGCGTGTCACGATGCGCGCTTGGGAATCGCTTGTGGGGGGCAGCAGCCATCCGAGCCGGTCTTCGCTGCCGGTGCGCTCGACAATCAACGACTCCTGGCAGCGGTGTGCCAAGGGCGGTATCGACGCACAGCGCAACGAGGCGCCAATTGAGACTGACAAAGATGCGATAGAAGCCCTTGCAAGGAGCAGGCAGGAGCTGCTGGTCGCCGCAGCCCGCCCCTTCGGCGCGATCGGCAGGCTGCTGGGCGGCACGGGCGCCATGCTCATGCTTGCAGACAGCGACGGCGTCCTGATCGACGTCATTGGCGATGAGAAGACAATCTTCGACGGGATGGACATTCATCTCGGGGTTGGCGGCAAATGGACCGAAGACGTCGTCGKAACCAACGGTATCGGGACGGCCCTTTGGACTGGCGAGCCGGTGTTCGTCCACGCTGCMGAACATTTTTGCGCCGGCATAAAGGCCTGGACTTGCGCTGGCGCGCCGATCCACGATCCTTACGATGGTAAGGTCATCGGGGTTGTCGATTTGTCGGGTTCCCCCGATATTTTCCGGCCGCACAATATCGCACTGGTCACGGCCGCCGCGCGGGAAATCGAGCAGGCGCTCGCGGATTCGCAGAATGAAGAACGGACGCGGTTGCTCGAAGCCTTCATCGCATCGGCGAGCCGGTATCGTTCGAACGATGGCGTGATGATCATAGATCGCCATGGCCGCGCCATCTACAGCAGTAATGTGCCGGACGCGGAAAGAAAGCGGTTTGGGGAATTGGCTCGTAGAGGTTCAGGGCACTGTCAATTGCCGGAGCTGAGCAGCACCGGTTATCTCGACAGCCTTGCGAGCACGCTGCCCGATGACATGCAATCCTGCCATATTTGCCCGCTCGAATTGGATGGCGACGTCCGCGGCGCGGCATTTGTTTTTCCCAAGACCGACAGTGGGAGAACGGTGCAGATTGGAAACAAGCCTGCATCCCAGCGGTTGAAGGATGAACGTGCGCTGATCGTTGGGCAAAGTGAAGCCCTGCGCGCGGCCGTCGATATCGCCTGCAAGATCGGCGAAACGAACGATGTCACATCGGTCCTTATCGAAGGAGAAACGGGGGTCGGAAAGGAACTCTTTGCTCGGCTCATCCACACCGCCAGCCGCAAATCGGGAAACAGCCCCTTCATCGCGCTTAACTGCGGCGCGGTCACCAAGGAGCTGTTCGGCAGCGAGCTGTTCGGCCATGTCAGCGGCGCGTTCACGGGAGCCTCCCGGGAGGGCAAGCCCGGCTTGTTCGAACTCGCGAGCGGCGGCGTGCTTAGCCTCGATGAAATCGGCGAGATGCCTCTGGACATGCAGCCCTTCCTGCTGCGCGTGCTAGAAGAGCGGGCGGTCAACCGGCTGGGCGAAAGTCGGCTACGGCCTGTCGATGTAAGGCTAGTCGCCTCGACAAACCGCGATCTCAAGATCGAAGTCGCAAACGGCCGTTTCCGCAAGGATCTTTTCTATCGGATCAGCACGGTGTCCATCTGCGTTCCGCCGCTCCGGGAGCGAGGCAGCGACAGCCTGCTGCTGATCGAACACTTCAACCACAAACTGGCTGAGCGCAGGGGAAGTCTGCCGCTGCTATTCTCGAATCAAGCGCTGGACGCCCTCCTCGCCTATCCCTGGCCGGGAAATGTGCGCGAGCTGCGCAACCTTGTTGAACGGCTTCAACTGCTCTCAAACACGGGGCACATAGAGCTTGAAGATCTTCCTGCCGATATAACCTCATCCCCCAAGCTCTCTGCAGCCCCTGATATCGAAGGTGCAGTGGACACTGAGGTCTTGAGTTTTGAGGATGCGGAGCGCCAAGCTCTCCAAAGCGCCTTAAGGGCCGAACAGGGCAATCTCAGCAAGGTTGCTCAAAGGCTAGGTGTCTCGCGGCCGACGCTCTACCGGAAACTAGATCAATTCGGGATCAGAAGGAGGTTCATGTAACACTGCGGGGCTTTGAGGTGGGAAGTGATCGGTTCGCAAAGGAGGCCCCATCATTTTGTCTAATCCTCGTTGCGTTCGCGGGAGCCGCTTTATCTGCTCCAAAGCGTGATTCCACCTGCATTCTCTAACTGTGGATGACCACGAACTACCTGAAACGGCCATGCCGCTGCAAAACTTCAATGCGATAGCCGTCGGGATCGGTGACGAAGAAGAAGCGGGCCAACAGGTAACCGTCCCTGTTGAAATCGACAATCTTGCCGACTTCAATTTCGGCATCCCTAAGCCGGCTGTGTTCCGCCTCAATGTCTGCGACCGACACCGCGATATGACCATATCCATCACCAAGGACATACGGGTCGGTTCTGCCCTTGTTGATCGTTAGTTCCAGTTCAAAGTTGTCCTCAGCATTGCTCAAATAGACGAGCGTGAACGTCTCAAAATCCAATCGATCCGCGACGTCGAAGCCGAAAACCTTTCCGTAGAAATCGACGGATCGGGCTTCGTCGAGCACGCGGATCATTGAATGAATCATTCTTGCCAATTCGGCCTCCGTTGGTTTCCATGAACAGGCGCCTAATGTCGGTGCCCTTACTGAAGCAATGAATGGGCGCGGTTCATCTGACTATTCAGCCATCTCCGCGAGCCTGCGGTTTCGCCCGCTTGCAGCCGAAGCTGCGGATGGGCGAAACCCAATCAGTCAAACGAGATCGAAGCGATCGACGTTCATGACCTTGTTCCAGGCGGCAACGAAGTCGTTGACGAACTTCTCCTCGGCGTCGGCCTGGCCGTAGACTTCGGCGAAGGCGCGCAGCTGCGAGTGCGAGCCGAAGACCAGGTCGACGCGGGTGCCGGTCCACTTAGGCGCACCCGTCTTGCGGTCGCGGCCTTCATAGACGCCGTCCTTGCCGGCGGTCGGAACCCACTGCGTGGCCATGTCGAGCAGGTTGACGAAGAAGTCGTTCGTCAGCGTCTCGGGACGGGCGGTGAAGACGCCGTGTTCCGGCTGGCCGGCCTTGAGGACACGCAGGCCGCCGACGAGGACGGTCATCTCAGGTCCGGTCAGGGTCAGCAGCTGGGCACGGTCGACGAGCGCTTCTTCCGGCTTCATGAACTGCAGGCGCTTGCCGTTTACATAATTGCGGAAGCCGTCGATGCGCGGTTCTAGCGCTGCGAAGGAATGCGCGTCCGTCTGGGCTTCGGAAGCATCCATGCGGCCCGGCGTGAAGGGCACGCTGACGGCATTGCCGCCGGCGGCCGCCGCCTTTTCAACGCCGGCTGCACCCGCGAGCACGATCAGGTCGGCGAGCGAGATCTTCTTCGCCCCGGTCTGGGCGGCGTTGAAGCCCTTCTGGATGCCTTCAAGAACGGCGAGGACTTTGGCGAGCTGGGCCGGCTGGTTGACCTCCCAATCCTTCTGCGGAGCAAGGCGAATGCGGGCGCCATTGGCGCCGCCGCGCTTGTCGGAGCCGCGGAAGGTCGATGCCGAAGCCCAGGCGGTCGAGACCAGTTCCTGCACGGAAAGGCCGCTGGCGAGAACCTTAGCCTTGAGGTCGGCAATGTCCTTGTCGTCGACGAGCGGATGGTCGACGGCCGGGATCACGTCCTGCCAGATCAGGTCTTCGGCCGGAACTTCCGGGCCGAGGTAGCGCACCTTCGGTCCCATGTCGCGGTGGGTCAGCTTGAACCAGGCGCGGGCGAAAGCGTCGGCGAACTCAGCCGGATTTTCGAGGAACCGGCGCGAGATCTTCTCGTAGATCGGATCGAAGCGCAGCGCGAGGTCGCTCGTCAGCATGGTCGGCAGGTGCTTCTTCGAAGCGTCATAGGCATCCGGAATGGAGGCTTCGGCGTTCTTGGCCTGCCACTGCTTGGCGCCGGCCGGGCTCGTCGTCAGCTCCCATTCGAAAGCGAAGAGGTTTTCGAAGAAGTAGTTGCTCCACTTGGTCGGCGTCTGCGACCAGGTGACTTCGAGGCCGGCGGTGATGGCGTCCTTGCCGACGCCGGTGCCGAACGAGCTCTTCCAGCCGAGGCCCTGGTCCTCGATCGCGCCGCCTTCCGGCTCGACGCCGACCAGGGACGGGTCGCCGGCGCCGTGCGTCTTGCCGAAAGTATGGCCGCCGGCGATCAGCGCCACGGTCTCTTCGTCGTTCATCGCCATGCGGGCGAAGGTTTCGCGGATATCGCGGGCCGAAGACAGCGGATCGGAATTGCCGTTCGGACCTTCCGGGTTGACGTAGATGAGGCCCATCTGCACGGCGCCGAGCGGCTCGGCGAGCTCACGTTCGCCGCTGTAGCGCTCGTCGCCGAGCCAGGTGCCTTCGGGACCCCAGTAGAGTTCTTCCGGCTCCCAGACGTCGGCGCGGCCGCCGGCGAAGCCGAAGGTCTTGAAGCCCATGGATTCCAGCGCGACGTTGCCGGTGAGGATCATAAGGTCGGCCCAGGAGATCCGGTTGCCGTATTTCTGCTTGATCGGCCAGAGCAGCCGGCGAGCCTTGTCGAGATTGGCATTGTCGGGCCAGCTGTTCAGCGGCGCGAAACGCTGCTGTCCCTGGCCGGCGCCACCGCGCCCGTCGGTGATGCGGTAGGTGCCGGCGCTGTGCCAGGCCATGCGGATGAAGAGACCGCCGTAATGGCCGAAGTCGGCCGGCCACCAATCCTGCGAATCCGTCATCAGCGCGGTAAGATCCTGCTTCAGCGCGTCGAGATCGAGCTTCTTGAACTCTTCGGCATAGTCGAAGTCCTTGCCCATTGGGTCGGAAAGACCGGAATGATGGTGAAGCATCTGCAAGTCGAGTTGATCCGGCCACCAGTCACGATTCCGTTGACCCGAAGTTGCCGAATGATTGACGGGGCATTTGCCTGCTTTGTCTACCTTTGCGTCCATCTAAATGACCTTTAGTGTTTGCGGATTTCTCACTTGAAGCGCCTGATGCTTCGCCGGTGTCTTTTTGACGGCTCGACTAGGGGCGACCTAGTTTCTCCGCGCCGCCACCAAGCGCAGGACCCGCGGTTGGGTCGGCCTCGTCTTCGGCGAGATCGCCAATTAGCGTCTCGGTCGTCAGAATGAGCTTGGCCACCGACGCCGCATTGCGAAGCGCGGTATACGTTACCCGGACCGGATCGATGATGCCGGCGTCGATCATGTTCTGATAGGTACCAGTTGAGGCATTGTAGCCGTGCCCGCTATTCACACGAGTCACTTCTGCAATGATCGCTTCCGGGTCCGCGCCGGCATTAGTTGCAATGCGCCAAAGCGGCCGCGTGAGGATTGATTTGACGAGGCGCACACCCTCCGCAACATCGCCGCTCGTCTGCTTGAGCAGTTCATCCAGCGCTGGCGCGGTCTGCGCCAGTGCCGAGCCACCACCGGCGACGACGCCCTCCTCCGCCGCGGCACGCACCGCATGCAGCGAATCCTCGATGAGCTGGATCGTGCGCTTCTGTTCGACCGGTGTTACACCGCCAGCATAGAGCACCGCCGTGCCACCGGAGAGCTTCGCCAGCCGCTCCCGCAGCTTGTCTTGTTCGATATTGGGCGGGGCTGCCTCGAACTGGCGCTGGACCTGTGCCCGGCGCGCGATGATGGCAGCATGATCGCCGCCGCCGCGGACGATGGAGGTGTGGCCCGCGCTCGTGCGTACACGTTCCGCCGAACCGAGATCCTCGACGGTGACATCCTCGATGCGCCCGCCGAGATCACGCGCGATCACGTGACCGCCAGTCAGGATCGCGAGATCCTCCATCATCGCTTTGCGCCAATGACCATATTCCGGCGGATGCACGACGAGATATTTGCCGGGACCGCTCTTGCCGAGCAGTGTCACCACCACTTCCGGCGCCATCTCCTCGGCGATGATCAGCAGTGGTCGACCAGCCTTGTCGGCAATGTTACGGGCGGCGTCGAGCGAAGACGGTTCCTTGATCTTCAAATCGGTCATGAGAATAAGGGGCTGCTCGAGCACCGCTTCCATCCTCTCCTGATCAGTGACCATATGATGGGAAAGGTAACCTCGATCGAAGGACATGCCCTCCACAACGTCGAGCGTCGTCTCTGTGGTGACGCTGAAATCCGTGGTGATGACGCCTTCCGTTCCGACCCGCTCATAGGCCTCCGCGACCAATGCGCCGAGCTTGGGATCTGTCGCAGCAATATTGGCGACGGCCGCAAGGGCACCATTGCCCTTTGCTGGCTTCGACTTGGCTTTCAGCGCCTCTACGACCTTGTCGACCGCCAGGTCGATACCTCTGCAGAGATCGACGGACTTTGCGCCGCGCTCGTTGGCTTCAATCCCCTTTTGCACCAGCGCATTAGCCAGCACGATCGCGGTCGTCGTTCCATCGCCCGCGATTTCATTGGTCTGCATCGAAACCTCGCGGACCACCTGTGCACCCATGTTCTCAAAGCGATCTGACAGCTCGATCTCGGACGCGATGCTGACGCCGTCACGGGTCACCATGGGCGTACCGATGGGCCGGTCGATCATGGCATTCATGCCTCTCGGGCCAAGCGTCGGCTCGACGGCGGCTGCAAGGCGGCCGACGCCGCGCGCCAGCGCCCGGCGAGCATCAGAATTGTGTAGCATGAGTTTGGGCATGACTCCTCCTTCCGCCTGACGGGCGGCTTGTTGGTTGGGGCCTCTTTCGGGGAAGGCCGTTTTTCAGTTGCAAGACGTATGCGTGGTATCGGTGCGCGCCGGGACGCGACCGGCGATGAAGTCCACCAGCGTCGGCTCGCCATCGACGATGTTCATCTCCTTGTACCGCGTGTGCTTCAGTCCCCGGCAGAGCGCGCCGTTGAACTCCATGTTGATGCGCACGCTGCGCAGGTCGGCCAGATAGGCGTCGAGGGATTCCACCTCTATCCGGTCTCCCTCCCAGGTAAGAAAGACAGCATCGTCCTGTCGCTGGTCGGGCCACCGGTCGAGCAGCGCCTGACGATAGCGCGGCTTTTGCCGGGCCGCCTCGGCGTCGTCAAAGAAAAACGCGTCAAATGAAGAGAGGTCCATCCTGGCAATCTCTGTGTCCGTAAGTCCTTTCTGACGCAAACCCAGGAGCACCGCCTCCTGGCGCCGCTTGAAAGCCTTCGCCCGAAATATCGCGTGGAGGCTTTCAAGGTCCTCGTCACCGGCGAGTTCGCCGAAGATAGCACTAAACGACTTTCCCCCAGCGATGCCCTTGTTAACTTCTTCAGCAAACATATGATCGTGCAGTGTCACCTGGTAAGCGGGCGACCATGATAGGGAATCAAGTGCCTCCCGGACGCCGTCCAGCATCAGGAAAGCAAAGTTCGGTGAACACCAGTAGGTGGGCAGTCGGAAATCGACACGTACGCTGCCATCGTGTGCATGAACAACACGCTCCACAAAACCCATCGCAGTGATCGGCTCGTCCAGTTCCGGATCGTTCACCTGTTCGAGGCGCCGCCAGACCTCCTCAATCTGGCGGGCTGCGCTCGTGCGGTCTGGTATCATCGTTCCTACTCCGCCGCGACGCCGAAGGGAGCGTTGGCAAGCGCCACCTTCTTGGCCTCGATGTTGATGTCGTAGAGGCGCGCCGCGTTCAGGCCGAGGATTTTTTCCTTGATCTCCGGTGTAAGATCGACACCGCGCTCCTGCTTGATGTCATCGGGCAGTTCAAAGGCCCAGAATTTTTCGACCAGCCAGCGCGGCGTCCAGATCGCGTAATCCGATCCAAACAGGATCTTGTCGGAGCCGCACCAGAACAGCAGTTCGGAAATGACTTCGGCGAAGTAGCGCGGCCGCGAATGGATGAAAGGTAGAGCCACGGCAAGGCCGCCAAAGACGTTTGTCTCCTGAACCGCGATCCAGCAGAAATCATCAAGGCGCGGAAGACCGCAATGCTCGATGATCCAGTTGAGGTTCTGGAAATCCGTTGCCGCATAATCGACGTCGTGAACATCGAATGCGTCCTTGTTGAGCGGTATAATAGTCGGTCCTTTGTGGACATGGATGTTTTTGATTCCGAGTTTCTCGCACAGCTCGAAACACTTGTAGGCGTTTGGATCGTTAAGCTTCCATCCCTTCGAGGCGCCGTTCCACTCGGCCGTGTACATTTTCACGCCCTTGATGTCGTAGGTCTCCTTCATGAAGTGGATGTATTCAAGCGCCTTCTCGCCGTCGCGCGGATCGAAGGAGCCGTTGACGATGAAGCGCTCCGGATAGCGCTTGGCCATCTCGGCATTCTTCTCCACTGTGTTGAAGCCGTTTTTGTAAAAGTCCTTCAGATAAGTCGATTGCACGATGGCCACGTCATCAGGGCCGTCGATGAACAGGTCGCGATAGAGATCGTCGGCGCTGTATTTCTCGAACTTGCTCTTCTCCCAGAGTTGCTCCTTGGGACTGAGCGCAGTGTGATAGGCGTAAAAACACTCGACAAATTGCTTGCCGTGAATGTTGCGCTGGTTCTCCGGGCTGCCATCCCAGAAATGGGTGTGGCCGTCGACGACGAAAATCTCTTTACCTTCGGGTGTAATGTACATGTTATCCTCCTCTCGAATGATGCAGCCTAGACGGCGCGCCCTCAGCAGACGCGCCGTTGCCTCCTCTCTCAGATGTACTCGAAGACCTCATCCATATTGCCGAAGAGGATCACTTCATTGTCGTCGATCCGGACCATGCGGCCATAGTGGGTAGAGGTATTAACCTCGAAGATCTCGGCGGTCATTTCCCGTCCGAGATAGTCGCTGATTTCATCCATCTTGAAGATCAGCTTGCCGTCGCCGTCGATTCGGATCATGGCCGGCGCATAGGTGACGACGACACCTGGCTTCTTGCTCATGAACTCGGCGATGGCGCGCGCCTCGACGGAGTCGTTCATAGTGACCCCACACTGGTGCGAGATCGTCTGCTCGAAGGTGATGTCCTTCATCGACTTGAAGATGTTGTTATTGGAATTGTCGCGTGCGACTACTGACATGATGTTGCTCCTTGGATTAGCGCTTTAGGCCGAGTTCGCCGAGAATCCTGGCGAGCCGTTCCGCGGACTGTGCGCGGACGTCAGTGAAAGCGACGGGCTTCGAGTGCGGCATCGACCAGATCGGCTGCAGGTCGAGTGCGGCTTTCTCGGCCAGCGCCGCATGCTTGGAGACCCAGCTTTGGAAGAGCTGCCTGTTGTGGTCGCCATACTGCGGGTCGTTGACCAGCAGGTAGGCGAGGTCGATGGTGTTGGCGAGGTTGCGCTCGTAATCGGCCTCGGCTGCGGAAATCACCGGCGGCGTGATGAAATCGTGATTGGCGGCAGAAGCCTGCATCAGGAAGCCGGAACGAAACAGTTCACCGACCAACGGCTCGAACACGATATTGATCGCGAAATACTGCTCGAGATAGTCGGTCGCGCCCATGATCGTTTCGATCGCCTCGCGGGTGCCTTGCCAGACGCCATCCTCGAGCCAGTGCTTCTTGCCGAGCTCGTCGTCCCAACCCGCAATGTCCATGCCGACCTCGGCGAGATAGAGCGTGATGTCCTGGGCGAGGCGCAGCTTGTAGGATGAGTTGGTTAGCGTGGCGTTGTTGATCATCTGGGTGTAGCCGTAACGCTGGGCCTGCATCAGCGACGTGCCCATGCCGAACTCGGCATGCTTCCACGCTCCCAGATGCGCCTGCAGGATCTTGATCCAGACCTTGTCGAAGGTCTTCGGCGCACCGGCCCGGCGGGCGTTGGAGATCACCGACTGCACCATCGTCTCGATTTTGGACTGGCGCTGGTAGTGGGTGCGCTCCCATTCCTGGTCGGGCGCTCGGAAGGCGTGCCAGTTTGAGCTGCGCGCGGCCGTCGCGTCCTTCACATAGGCACCCTTGCCGTTGGCGAAGGAGATAATCCAGTTCTGTTTGAGATAGCGCTCCGGATCGGGCTGGACGTCGACGGTGACGTCCTCATAGTGCGTGGCCCGCTGGCCTCGGGGTTCGAAATAGCGATATTTACGGCTGTCGGAATCGGCGAAGATCGCCGCACCAGCGGCTCCAGAGCCGACTGAACTCGATACTGCAGGCATGTTCTCACTCCCTTGTTGAAGTTCCAAGATGGATGTCGGTTCTTCGCCCCAGCCCTAGTGACCCGGAGCTCCTCCGGACGAAGTTGTGAATTTGTCGAAGAAGATACGCTCGCTCTCAAAGCCATTCATGAACAGGATCGGCTGAAGGGCGTCGATCATGGGCGGGGGACCGCAGGCATAGACATCACCCTCGCCGTCGATGTTGAGTTCMTTGAGCTTGGCATCGACGCTCTGGTGGACGAAGCCGCGCTCCCCTGTCCAGCCGCTGTCCTCAGGAGCATGCGACAAGACCGGGATAAAGGTGACGTCGCGGTGACGCGAGACAAGGTCCCCGATGCGGTCGAGATGAAAGAGGTCATCCTCTGTGCGCGCGCCGTAGAAGAAATATACCGGGCGCGGTTCACCGCTTGCKAGATGGTCGTTGAGAATTGACCAGACCGGCGACATGCCCGACCCGGCTCCGACCAGGACTAGCGGTCCATCCCGTCCTTCCCGTCGGAAGCAGGTTCCGTAGGGTCCGACCACGCTGACGGAAGCTCCGGTCCTGATGCCGCCTGCGTCGAGTTCGCCGGAGAATTTTCCTTCGGGGTATTTCTTGATGATGAAAGAGAGTTTCTGGGTTTCGCTCGGCGTATTTGCCATGGAGAACGAGCGTGTAATCGTCTCCCCTTTTTGCGTGGTGACCGTGATGTCGACATATTGCCCCGCCCAGAATTTCATCGGGGATGCGAGTTCGATTTCAATGCCTCTGATATCGTGGGTGAGCTTCTCGATATGCGAGATGCGGCCCTGGAAGGTCTTGACCGCGATCGATTTCGACAGCACCTCCTCGTCGTAGTTTAGAAGCTCGACCTCCATGTCGGAATAGGCAATCGACCGGCAGAGCAGGATGTGCCCTGATTCCTTTTCCATGTCGTTGAGTGCGAAGGTCGAATATTTCAGCATGTCGACCTCGCCGTCGAGCAGCACGCATTTGCAGGCGGAACATTGTCCTTCTTTGCAGCCATGCGGCAGAGCGATACCTTGGCGGAACGCGGCGTTGAGCACGGTTTCGCCATTCTCGACCTCAAATTCGACGCCGACCGGCTCGAGCCTTACCTTATGCGCAGCGACGGGCACTTTCTGAGCGTCAGCCATTTCGTTTGAACCTCCCAATTCCCACACGCGTCCTCCAATCAGACGCGGCCTCTTCCAGGGTGATGCAGAGGCCGGAATACCGGCCTCTGCACTCGCATAGCTTCAGTTGCAGGCATTGATGGTGAAGCCCGCACGATATTCGGCGAGGTGCTTTTCACGATCGGCAGGGGACATTTCCCGCAGCAGCGTTAGTGGCGACAGCAGCGTGTGGCCGCGAACGTCGTCTAGCGTCCACATATCCTTGTTGTCGAAGCGCAGATGCGGCTGTGGCATTAGCGTCTTGCCGTMGGAGCGTACGAAGTTGAGATCCTTGATGGCATCCGCCAGATCCCAACCATGATAGAGCGTCTCCCACTCGCGCTTGCCGCTGAAGCGGCCCATGGCCGGCGTCGCACGGCCCTGGTACTCGTCGGCGAAGGCCTCGACTGCGGTCCAGCGGTCGAGTTCGTGAGCAAAGGTGTGCAGCTGACCGTCGATCTCGTCGACCACGATGTCCTCGCGGATCAGGCAGGGAACGAGGCAACTCCAGCAGCGATGCGGATAGACGTAACCGACATCCTGATTGAAGGTGATGACGGTCTCGCCGGGACGGCTGAGCTTGTCATACCATTTCCAGAATTCACCGAATTGCGCATACCAGCCCGGATACTTCTGCTCGAACCATTCGAAATCGGCCTCCCCTTGTGCCTCGATGCGCCAGAAGTTGACCGGCCAGCCGACCGCGAAGAACTGGGCGACCTTGTGGACGTAGTGCTTCTTGGTGATGCGGTTCCAGGCTTCGTGCACGTCGTCGTGATGGATCTTGATGCCGTATTTTTCGAGCGGCAACATGTAGGTCCGATAATAGTCCTCGAAGATCCAGCGATGCCACATCTCCGCGTAGGACTCCTTGTTCTTGTCGCGGTTCGTGGTGCCATATTCGATGAAGGTGCCGATGGCGGCATCGACGATCGCATGGTTCTGCCAGAAGGCATAACGCAGATCGCGTTCCAGGAGCAGGTGGTTCTCGGGCTCCTTAAGCGCCGCCATCAGCAAGGAGTGGCCGTTCCCGATATGTCGGCTTTCGTCGGACTGGACCGACAGAAACACCGTTGGCAGCGCATAGTCGCCATTGCGGGCTGCCTCCGACGGCATGGCGACGAACAGCGTGTTGGTGAACGCGGTCTCGGCGACCACAGTGAGATAGAGGCATGCCGACGTCATCACATCACCGGTGATGAATCCCTCGCCGAACTGGCGGCCGATCGTCGTGGCATAGCATTTGCCGAAGGCCTCTTCCGTGATGTCGAAGCCGGCCGGATCGATATAGTTCTCCATATACCACTTCTTCAGGTTCATCTGAATTGTGGAGTGCCGGAACTCGTCGACCATCTGCATGGTGAAGCCGGTGCGGAGGTCTTCACCCGGCGCGATGCGGGCAACCATCGCCATGGAGCGGGCGGCGGAGATTTCCGGGAACGGAATGATCGCCAGGAATAGCTTCATCCACTCGACCCAGCGCGGCTCCACGTTGCGGAACATGTCGCCGCGCAGCGCCGCGTCGAGCGCGCCGTAGACACGGTTGTCCTTTTCCTCCTGCATCGGGAAATAGGAGCGCAGCACCTGCTTCATCGGGTCGCGCGGCGCCTTGGTGATCTTGTAGTCCGTCGGAAACGTCATGGCTTCCTGGACATAGGTCGGGTTCCAACCGAGGTCGGAAATCTTCTTCGTCGCTTCGCCGACGGATATGCCGCGCTGCGAAGTAATCTTGTTAAGCGTCAAAGACGACATCGTCATTAGCCTCCACTGTGTTTGAACCGGGAGCCTCCCGGCGCCGGCTGGAAACGGCGCCATAAGCACCGCGAGCGAAAGTCGAAACGGTTCGGCGAAAGCCAGCGCCGTGGCGCGGCCGGGGACCGACCATTCAAGTAGATGATGGCAAAGGTTTCAGGGAGAATGGCCCAGTCCTCCAAGCAAGGACTGTTGCAAGCGTTCCCGGTACTCCTTCGTTCTTCTGGCGTCGCTTCAAGCGCGATGGCTTCTTGTGAAATAGAACCTGCAAGGCCCGTGCCAGTTTCGAAATGCCTGAAAATCAATATCTCGGAGCCGCCTAAGAATAAAAGTTGTAACGATATTTTACATTTGTAAAATACAAGGTGTAACATCATTTTTACTTAGCACTCGCAGCAAAGTCTGATTTAAACGCAATAAAAACAATGTTGGACACAGTTTTAATATTTACCTATATAAGTGACGTCATTTCAATTCCGGAAGACAGATATGGCAGACGACGATCATCCGACAGAAGGATTGAGTACCGAAGAGGATGTCAGCACGACGCTCGCGCGGCTCATGCAGCGAGACCTTATTTTCGCGATGCGCTTTGTCGGCGAGAGCCAGCATCTGATGCAAAGCCACTTCCAGCGGTTCATTCTCCGGGAATTGGCCATGGTCGGCGTGACACCCGAAACCCATCCGATGATTCATGCCTTTGCTGAAAAGCACGCGCTCATGCTGCGGGAATTTGTCTTCTCCGGTGTCTCG
This sequence comes from Rhizobium sp. BR 317, assembly GCF_047445835.1. Lineage (NCBI taxonomy): Bacteria > Pseudomonadati > Pseudomonadota > Alphaproteobacteria > Hyphomicrobiales > Rhizobiaceae > Rhizobium > Rhizobium sp. BR 317. The sequence goes on from NZ_JARWLB010000020.1 coordinate 113,790, forward strand.
CTTTCCCGGCAATTCCGCGTCGAGGAGATGGAGCAGTTGACCGGTGACACTTTGATCCGCGTCGATGTCTGGGATCATTTGCGCGGCCATGTTTCGATGGCGGAACAGCAATTCAGAACACAGCTTCCGGACCTTCCAACTGTTCTGGAGGCCTGGAAGGCACCCGATGCCGGCAATGGCGATCGCCGCTGAACACGTCGCCATACTCAGGAGGTTTTCGATGTCCGCTCTCGATTTCATGCGCCGCCGGGTCGACCTCGTCGGCACTGTCTCAGTGCTGACCGCAAAGGCTTTGCAGCTCACCCAGGCGGTCTCCGGAGCTGAAATGGAGATGCAACGCTTGTCACTCGAAATCGACCGCGATCCGGCGAACGAGCAACTGGTGCAGGAATTGCATGACCAGGAGCAGAGCGCTGCGGCGATCCGCAGGGAACAGGCCGATTGCGCGGAAGACATCGCGGCGGCGGAAAGGGACGTTGCCGCCCTGGATGTGTTGATTGCGGCCGCTAAGGGAGAATGAAATGAACCAGCAGACTATCCCCAACGTCACTCTCTTCAGTCTCCTGGCGCGCAATTGGGGGCGCCCGGCGCCGATTCGCCAACTCTGTTTCAACGGAGACGACACAGCCTTGGCGATCTGTTCCGCTGACGGTGCGGTCGCCCTTGCCCGCCTCGGCGACAACGAACCGCCGGAATCGCGCATCACGATTGACAACGGCCAAACGACGATCTCGCCCCGCCAAGGCAATCCCTCGCCGTTGATCAGCACGCGCATCCAGGAGGGCGATGGCCTATCTGCCTATCGGGGCGACAGCTTCCTCGTTTCGACTGCCAGCGGCGAACTTCTCCACCTCGCGCGCTCCGGCGAGATCGAGAGCAAGGTTCTGTCCGACCGGACGCCGATTGACGCCTTCGCCCACAACCCTGCGACTGACCTGACAGCGGTGGTCGTGAGAAGGCGGCTGCGGCTGCAATCGGGCGAACCACCCCCGTCCCGTGACGTCGAACTCGGCGACTTGGCTCCGCGGCTCGTGTCGATATCGGACGATGGCGCGTTAATCGCCCTTTCCGGCCGGGATCGATTGAGCGTCCGGCGCACCGCCGATGCTTCCAAGCCGCTGTGCGAGATTAGTCTTTCGTCACAGCCGCAGTCGCTGAAATGGAGTCCGGACGGTCGCTGGCTCGGCATCGGACAACAAACCGGGGGCCTCTGCCTGCTGGATGTAGACGGTGGAGAGAGCATCGCGTTCAGCGAATTTCCTGGTCCGATCAGATCCATCGACTGGAGTCCGACGGTGAACACGGTCATTGCTTCCGGAGCCTATCGCATTGCTGGCTGGTCTATGGGGACGACGCTCGCCAAGGCACTCGCCACGGGACGCGCAGGCTTCGTCATGGTGGAGACCGTCGCGGCGCATCCGGTTAAGACACTGGTGGCCGCAGGCTACGCAAACGGCAGAATTGCGATCGCCGGGATAGGATCGCCTGATGAGCTGACCATTCGGGATAGCGGCGGCGCCGTTACTGCGCTGCGATGGTCGGCAAGTGGCCGCTATCTGGCGGCAGGCGACGCATTGGGCAACGCCGCCATCATCACCTTTCCGAACGAAATCTTCAAATAGCAGGAGGATCACATGCAAGAAGAGCAACGCAGGACTGAAGACGCGAGCAAGGACGCCTTTTTCGAGAGAATTGCCAAATTATCGGAAGAGATGGTTGCCGCCCACGGGAAGGATTTCAGCATGGGCGCGCTGGTGCTTGGTGCACGCTGGATCGCCGAGGGCCGGGGCGATCCCGGCCACAAGGCCAATTGAGCATCCCGCGACGCGGTGGCACGATCCGGCAAGACCGGGGCCGAGCGATGCTTTCCATTCCCCGGACCCGGCCTTCACGCCTGCTGTGCCGTCACGATTGCGCCTCGGCGCTCCTCGTAATAGAGCAGACAAACAGTTCGCAGGATGGAAGCCAGGCTCGACATGCCGACCGACCGCTCCAGGGCTTCGGCATAAAGCTGCGCAATCAGCTTGGAGATAGAAAGGCCTTCGCTCTTCGCCATGCCTTCCAGAACCTGCCAGAACGCCATCTCGAGCCGGATACTGGTCGAATGCCCGGAAATCCGGACCGATCGGCTAACCTTCACGAATCTTTGCGAGCTTTGGTCTGTCAATACTCTGCACATCCTTTTTCCTTCCTTCGGCCCCTCTCGGCCATAAGCGCTCCCCGCCGTGCGTCCCGGCGGGGAGCAGAAGCTGCGCGACCGAACGGCATATTAAGGAATGAGCACCGCGCGTCCGTGGATCTTGCCGTCACGAAGGTCCTTAAGCGCTTGGTTGGCATCTGCGAGACGGTATTCCACAGTCGTCAGATCGACGAGCCCACGATCGGCGAGCGCCATCAGTTCAGTCAATTCCGCCCAGGTGCCGACGAGATTGCCGATGATGTTTTTTTCGGTGATGACCATGTCGACGGTCGGAACACGAATGTCTTCCCCGTAACCGACGACATAGTAGCTACCCATCGGCCGGGTCATCTTCAGGCCCTTCAGCGTTGTACCTTTCTCGCCGACGAAGTCGATAACGGCTTCAGCCCCCTGACCTCCCGTGAGCTCGAGAACGGCCTCGACTTCATTACCATCGGCCTTGACCAGCTTATCGGCCCCGATGTTGCCGGCAAGCGTGAGCGAAGCGTCCGAGATATCGACGACGATCACGTCGGCGGCACACATGGCCTTCAGGCACTGGATGCCGATATGACCGAGGCCGCCGGCGCCGATAACGACAACAGATTCACCGGGCAACAGGTGGCGGGTCGCCTTCTTGACGGCGCGGTAGGCTGTGAGGCCGGCATCGGCATAGGGAGCCACATCCTTGGGCGCCAGCGTCTTCGGCAGCGGCACGATGTTGCGTTCCGAGGTGCAGAGATATTCGGAATAGCCACCGTCGCAGTCGAGCCCTGGAAACTTTCCTGGGCCATGCATGTCGAAGCCGCGGCGGCATGCAAGGCAAGTGCCACCAGAGATTTTTGGATGCACGATCACCGGATCGCCGACCTTGATGCCTTCGACCTCTTTGCCGACAGCTTCAACCCAGCCGGCATTCTCATGCCCCATGATCAGCGGCAGAAGCGTGTTGCCGTTCGGATCCATGTGCGGCCGCCAGATGCCTTCGATAATATGCAGATCTGTGCGGCACACCCCGGCACCGCCGATCCGTACGATCACGTCAGTGGATTTCTTGATCGTTGGGTCGGGAACATCCTGAAGCGAGACCCATCGTCCCGTTTCCAGCTTTTCGTCATAATGCGTCAGAACTTGCGCTTTCATGCTGATGTCTCCTGCTTCGCTGGGCCAATGGCCGTTACAGGGAATCATGCGCAAGTATCATGCCGTTTGGGGAACACAGGCAATTTCAATAAGATAATTGAACAAAGCTGAAGAAAGGCCGTTCATCTTCTGAACGGAGTGAACAGAGGATCTGTCCAGTTTCTGTTCATTGCGCAGGTGCAATGGAAGCAGTTATCTTGTTCGAAGTTATGCATGGAGGAGGCGCATGCAACATCTATCAGGAATGGACCGCGCGCGCAAAGCGTTGGAGAAGGGCGAGCGTTTTCCCATTGGAATGCTGAATCCCGTCGTAGCAGAAAGCTGGCAGCGATGCCGGGATTTGAATCTCGATCCACGCGGCATGCCGCGGCACAACGTTGTTGCCTTCGTGAATGTGAAGCGGCGGCGCGAGGAGAACGCCGCAATGCGCCTGCTGGCGCTCGCCGAGATGCAACTCCTGCATTCTCAGATCGCCGGTTCGAATTTCATGATCGCGCTCGGCGATGCCAACGGCATCGTTTTAGATACGATCAGTGACCAGCATTTCGCAGAAAGCGAAGCCGGCCGCGCGATCATTCCGGGCAGCATCTGGAACGAAAGTGAGCGTGGGACCAATGCGCTAGGGCTGGCCGCCCTCGTCGAGAAGCCGGTGGCGATCTACGGGCGGGAACATTATTTTGCCTGCCATGGGCATCTCAGTTGCATGGCCTCGCCTATCTTCGGTTCCGACGGAAAGGTTCTTGGCCTGCTCGATGCCTCCTGCGCCCATGAAGCTCGGCAGGAACATACGCATGCCTTGGTCCGTATGGCTGCGGCCCAGATCGAAAACGGCCTCCTTTACCAGAGCCATTCCAAAAGCTTTGTCTTCGCATTCCATCCGCGCGTGGAATATCTCGACACGCTCTCCGCAGGTCTGGTTTCTGTCACGCTCGATGGCGAGATCGTTTCGATCAATCGTCCGGCCAAGACCTTGCTGGACGGTCTGCCTGCAAAGATTGGCAACCACTTCGACACGCTGTTCGAAGCCGGTTTCGGTCAAGCGGTCGACGGCCTGTTGAAGGGTGGTGCCATCCGGATCCGAGATAGGGCAGGCAGTGGCGTCTTCATGGTCTGCCGGCAGATCGGCCAGCACCACGCTCCGATGCGAAAGCAAACGTCACAAGCCATGCCGGCTCTGATCCGCAAGGAGAGAGCGCCGGACTTCGTGGCGCACGATCCGGCCATTAAACGATCGCTCGACGATATTGCCGAGGCGGCGACGCTCTGCATGCCGGTGCACATTACCGGTGAAACCGGCACCGGCAAGGAGCTGATGGCGCAGCATGTCCACAAGGTCAGCGCACGCAAGGGTGAGTTCGTCGCGCTCAATTGCGGCGCCGTGCCGGAAGAGCTGTTCATTGCGGAAATCTTTGGCCACGAGCGCGGCGCCTTCACCAATGCGCGCGCCGAAGGCTCTATCGGGTTGGCGCGCATGGCTGACCGCGGCACCCTTTTCCTCGACGAGGTCGCCGATATTCCGCTCGCAGCACAGACCTCGTTGCTTAGGTTTCTCGACAGCATGGAGATTCGCGCTGTCGGCGCGCAAAAGACGCAGAAGGTGGATATTCAGATCGTCTCGGCAACCAATCGGGACTTGGAAAACATGGTGGCGCAAAGGCAGTTCCGGGCGGACCTTTATTTCCGTCTGAACGCTTTCTCCATCCGCTTACCGCCACTGCGCGGCCGGACCGACTTTGCAAGCATCGTGCGCCACCTCATGGAGAAGATCGCGCCCGGAACACCTGTGACTGATGCGGCCATCGCCGCCCTCTCACAGCGAAGATGGCCCGGCAATATCCGGGAGCTCAGGTCCGTCCTGCAGCGCGCCTTGGTGCGACGGTGTGCGGACTACGTCGATGAAAGCTGTTTCGACGAGGCCAAACTCAACCCCGACCCTGCTCGAGATTGCTGCGACGAATGTCGGGACAGGCCGCTCAGCCGCGCCAAGTGTGAGGAAATCCGGTCGGTCTACGAAAAGACCGGGCAGAACATATCCCGCACTGCTCGGGAACTCGGACTTTCAAGGACCACTGTCTACAAACACTTGGCCAATCGTTTCGAAAATCCCGGCTTATGAGCATCTTCCGCAAAGCCTGAGAAATATCGACGGTACGGCTGTGGCCTGTCGTAAGGTCGCGATTCCGCTCCTTCGTCGCGACATGACGCTCCTCGGTGGGGACAACGGACGCGGTGATTGAGACTCGCCGCCGCCCTATTGATCATTGCTCTTGCAGGAGTATTTCTGTATGGGTATATTATAGGGTCGGATTCGGTTGTCTGAGCAAGACCTTCCGACCACATCTTGCGAGCCAGGCTCGCCATGACCGACGATACGTTTTGCCGTTTGCTTTTCTTGCCATTGGACGCAAGTAGGCCACAGCCGCTTTCGAAGTGGATGCATCACCTCGGATGACGGTATGACGCTTTTGGCGGCGGCCGAGCGGCGCCCTCATCTGACTGAGAAGCGGCACCATCGAAAGCCCGACCGTGATTATGCGCTGATGATCGATAGCGCGAGCGCCACCAATCCCGCCACAATCCGTGAATGCAATCGGCTCCCGAGGCCACTCGGTGGGAGCGAAATCTAAAGCGTTCTTCAGGGCTGCGGTTGGCCGGAATTCTATTCTGCAACTGTGGCAATGAAGCCGTCGAACTCGCCTAGTTTCCTCCGCCAAGCGTCGGCAGCGGCGTTCGAAAACACCCCTCCTGCGTACGCTGGCGGCACAGCATCTTGAAAAAATAAGAGATCGGCCTCTCTTAGATCAAGGGTAGTGAGCCTAAAGTCGCTACGATCCTCGGCACCTTCCATAAGCCCTCTAGCGGGTCTATCTGCAAAGCGATTGAGGCGAGTGCTACCGACGATCAGTCCAAGCTTCAGCATTTTTCTTTACCTTCTGTTTGAGGTCTTAACTATTGTCCACATCCGGAGCTCTGCACCGGATGTGGAAGCTGACTTGCCGGTTTTTCTATTCAGCCCTGATGCTCGCTCGCCTCGACTTGGATGACTAGATCGACATCGTCACCGATCATACCGAGCGCCGCCTTCATACCGAAATCACTGCGCTTGACCTTCGTCGTTGCGCTGAAGCCGATATCGTGGCTTTTGCTCCAAGGGTTCTGCCCCTCTTTGTTGAACGTGACGTCCAACGTGGTGGACTTCGTGACGCCTGCGATCGTCAGATCGCCGATGATCTGTCCGGTGGTGTCGGTCACCTTCTTGAATTCCTTGCCGACGAAGGTGATGTCAGGGAATTCCGTGGCGTTGAACCAGTCGGCGCCCTGGATGTCGCCGTCGCGCTGCTTGTTATTCGTCGAGATCGACGCGACGGTCACCTTGACGTCGAGACTACTGGCTTCCGGCTTCTTTGCGTCGAAATCGAACGCGCCGGAGAATTCCTCCGCCACGCCGATCACCTTCGCAAAGCCGAGGTGGTCGATGTAGAATGCGATCCCCGAATGGACCGGATCGATATCGAACTTCGTGGCCCATGCCGGCGACACCGCCCCGGCAAATGCCGCCATCGAAAGCGACACTGCTGCAAGTCTGGCTTTCATTTTTCATTCTCCTCTCAGGTTAAACGGGAAAGCTCGAACCGTAATCCAGGAACGCTACGACGACCGCCAAGGCGGCGGGTAAGGCAGCGAGAAGTACGTGGACGAACAGAAGCGGAAATGGCTTCGATAGGCCGGTTGCCCGGCAAATTCGGTCCGAGAACATAGGTAGGACGACCGATAGGATAAGGACCGAGACGGCAATGAGATCGGTTTTGCGCGTGATCAGGACTACAGTAAAAGCTATCGCGATCAGGCCGCCCAAGGCACCTATCGACGATACTCCACCGAAGCGAAAAGCCGGACGGACACCGTGCACGACCAGAATCCCGAATGAGCTCGCCGCGAACATCAGGCAAAGCTGGAACGAGGAGGACGACGCGCCCAAAAGCGCGATCGGCGCAAAACCGAGCGCGAGGGCAGAGCCGACACCACCCCGCTTCACGTCGTCCTCCCGACCCGCTGCGCCGGGCAACAGACACCACATCAGGAAAATGCCGACGGTGGCCGCCACCAGAACTTCCCAGGTGGCCACGCCCAGTCGGGGCTGGCCAATGTAGAATGCCGCGGCCACCGGCTGAACAAGGGCGAGAATGCGAACCGAGCGCGGGGCGACGATTTCAGCAGTGAGACCCACCAGCGCGCCGACCGCGATCACGTAGAACAGCTTGTTGACCGCGCCGACCGGAGGCCAGGCCGGCACCTTATTGTAGACGAGCCAATAGGCGGCCAGCAACGAAACGGGCATCAGGAAATCGGTGGCGAGCACGACGCCGCGCCAACGCATCAATCCTGACATCAGAAAGGCGGCCAGTGTCATGGCGAGCAGGGGCGCGGCTAGCGTCTCCTGAGGGGAGTTGCCAAATCCAAACATGCGGGGATTTTCCGAATTGCGAAATCTATTTTTGACGTGGAACGGCACGCCATTGCCATCCGCAGCGCTTCATCTCAGATTAGGCGAGTGCGTCCAGTTCCCCAAGAATGTTGGCCGAAAGTTCGATTGCGGCCGCTTCAAGGTTCTCGTGAAGATGCCTGACGCTCGAGGTGCCGGGGATGAGCAGTACGTTCGGGGCACGCGCCAGCAACCAGGCCAATGCGAGTTGGCGAGAGGTTGCGCCAAGCCGTTCGGCTGCCGCTCCAAGACCTTTGGACTGTAACGGGGAGAACCCACCAAGAGGGAAAAAGGGGACATAGGCGATTTTCTCCTCCGAAAGCTTGTCGATAAGCGCGTCGTCGGTACGATTGACGATATTGAATTCGTTCTGAACGCAGACAACAGGCGCAATCTTCTGAGCCTCGGCGACCTGTACGGCCGTGGCATTGCTCAAGCCCAGGTGGCGGATCAAACCCTGATCGCGCAGTTCCGCGAGTGCACTAAAGCTTTCTTCGATGGAGCCCCCCCATCGGCCTCCACCCATAATACGGAAATTGACGACGTCCAGAGCATCAAGGCCTAGATTGCGCAGATTGTCGTGAACAGCCTGCTTCAGTTCGTGCGGTGTCTGTGCAGGCATCCACGACGCGTCGTTCCCTCGCCTTGCACCAACTTTGGTAACGATGGCCAGATCTGCAGGATACGGATGCAGCGCCTCACGGATTAGCTCATTGGTGACGTGGGGGCCATAAAAGTCGCTGGTATCGATATGGTTCACGCCAGCTTCGACCGCAGCACGCAGAACCGCCAGCGCCGCGCCGCGGTCCTTCGGCGGTCCAAAGACGTGCGGACCGGCAAGTTGCATTGCGCCATAGCCCATCCTATTTACCTGCCGGTGGCCGAGGGCGTACACGCCAGCTTTCGAAATATCACTCATCTCATCGTCCTTCCGGAATTAAAATATGCCAACTATCGCCCTGGTCGTTAGTTCAGGATTGGGTAATGATGATCTTTCCGCGTGCGCGACCAGATCTCTGACGCTCGATTGCGTCGTTGAATGCCTCGAAGGGTACCGAGGTATCGAGAACTACTTTGAACCCGTCCTGAGCAACGGCCCTTACCACTTCATCAAGGCGGGAAGCGTACGGTTTGACATACATCATGGTTGCCGACACGCCATGCGCACTTGCCACCGCAACATCCGGCGGACTTGTGGTTGATACGAGTCGCCCGCCGCGCTTTAAAACCGGATAGCTGCGCGACTGCGTCTCACCTCCGACGAGGTCTAAAACCAGATCGACGTCGCGAAACACCTGTGCAAAGTCCTGCTTTTTGTAGTCGACGACTTCATCTGCTCCAAGCGAGCGCACCAGGTCGATACCAGCGCCAGATGTGGTCGCTAAAACTCGCGCTCCAGCTTTCTTCGCGAACCGCACCGCGAAGATCCCAACTCCGCCGGATGCCGCGTGGACCAGGACGGTTTCACCGGGTTTGATATGGCCTTCCGAGAACAGCCCGTGCCAAGCCGTACTTCCAGCAGTTGGAATAGCCGCACCCTCTATCGGCGTTAGCGACGATGGTAGTAGAACGCAGCTTTTGGCTGGCACGGCAGAATATTCCGAAAGACCGCCCCCTGTCAGTGGATCCGCCCACGCAACGACGGCGTTCCCTGGCTTGAACGTAGTGACGGCGTCGCCAACCCGTTCGACCACGCCCGCAAAGTCGCATCCGATCGCGTACGGGAATTCGATCGGGAAGAATCGCGCGGCCCAGCCTGCCATCAGACCGATATCCAATGGGTTGAGAGCCGAGGCCATGACGCGGACAAGAACTTGATCCGCCTCGATTGATGGAACCGAAACTTCGTTGATGACAGCCGGCGTATTGAAGCCATGGATGCGGATGGATTTCACAGAAGACCTCTTGAGATTGCCTTGATTGTTTAAGGAAATATACTCATGCCAAATTACTCTTACAAGAGCAACTATACAAAAATTGCGTCGGCGAGTCCCTATTCCGCCGTCGGTCATTCAGCGAAGGTGTCGTTGAGAGAATAATGACTTTTGCAAGTAAGCGAGATGATGGTGTCCCGCCGATCTTGGAATGTCGTGAGTATTTCTCGAACGTCGCTTCGGCCGCGGCGACGACCGCTATTGAGGAGCATGCGGACAAAAGGGGGAAACAATGAACAGCAATCGAGGAACTACATCCCGTCGGGATGGGGCAGGCCGACATCAGATCGCGGCCGGATTGCAGCAACAGCAGCATTGCCTGCCGATGCGCCGCTGGACGTCAGTGAGTTACCGGCGGGAGCAGCTTTGGCCAGTCGCGAAACACATCAGTAAATGCGGAATTTGCCAGGCCCTTTATCGGATTGCTTGCGCTATCKAACCACTGCGCTCAGGCAAGTCGACAATACCTCGTCAAGGTCGGCAGAGTATGCCTATTTCTGCTTCATATAACGCTGTCCGCCTTTGGTTTTGGTCAGCACCTTCTCCTTCCGAGCGCGTGGATTGTGCTGGTCGTCGGATATGGCGGGCGCGAAAGCTATGAGCTCGGTTAGATAATCGACCTCCGCGGCGAGACGGCGCTCCGTATGACGAAGTGCCCACTCTTCGATCAGCCCTATGTAGGGAATGGCGCCCTCAATCATTTCGCGCCGCTCGGCCAGCAATGCCTTCATGCGCTCAAGCCTGTCGGCCAAGACAGCGGTGAAATCCTCGAGATCTTTGGCGTTTGCTTTCGTCAACGCTAGATCGAATGGATCGTATTTGAACCAGATGTCGGTCAGCCCTAAGATGCGCAGTTCCTCAAGCGTCGTCTTACCTGCGTCGGTGATTTCATACAGTTGACGCGTTGGACGGTTACCCTGCTTTTCTTGGCCAGCTTCCCGCAGCAGGCCCTCAGCAGCGAGACGTTTCATTGCCCCGTAGACTGCGCCAACAGGGATATCCGTCCAAAATGGCACTCGCTTTCTGTCCGCCTCCAGTCTCAAGCGATGGCCGTGCATTGGTCCAATCTCCGCGAATGAGGACAAGATGAAAAGACGTATGGATGACATAAGAACCGATTGCTCTCGCGTGATTAACTACTAGATAGTTATATACATACATAGCTCATAGTTGAAGCTGTATTTTCCACGATTCTTCCGCTTCAACGCCGCTCGGCATTTTTTGCATGACCTATGCGGCCCCTACTCATAACAGGTGTTCGATGCGAATTGGGATGCTACGCCGGCGCAATGGCGTATCGCAGTCGTCGTCCGATGCGGCGGATAATGAACGCCACGCTGCTGCAGCGCCTTGTGAAAGGCGGCGAACAGCCGCAGCGGGTTTGCGTGACCGTCGAGCGGCTGAAGATCGCACCTGCCACTGTCTCGCCGACGAGGGGCAAGCGGCGGCGCGTCTCCGCCTGATCGAGTATCTCATACTCGAGCAGCGGCGTTCCTTCCGCCTCCATTCCTGGTTGGGCGGCGAGCTTCGCCATAGATGCGATCCCGCCTTCCAGCTCCGTTGGTGTCGGGCGAAATGAAAAACTGACCCCCTAACGAACCGAAGAACTGACCCCTCGTGTCAAAACGAGGAGTGATGGATGACGAGCACGATTTTATCGCATCCTGCATTGTCGCGAACGATGCAGGACGGGGATATGCTTCAGGCTGATGAGGTGGTGGC
>NZ_JARWLB010000021.1:0-102810 GCF_047445835.1 Rhizobium sp. BR 317
GGCTGTAATCGCGCTTGATGCTCTCGCTCATGGCTGCTTCCTGCCTCCCCGCGATGCGCAAACGCCGCACCGCCTCTGATGACGAAGAGGATAGGTCGAGTTTTCGCTTGCCTCAATGCGGCGATGATGGAATCTATCATATTCCATCACCACGCCATCTCATTCATGATGGAATACCTCAGGACCCCACCATGCGCCGACCAACTATTTCCGATCTCGCAAAAGCATCCGGCGTCAGTGTCGCAACCATTGACCGCGTACTGAACGGACGCCATCGCGTACGGGAGGAAACGGCCAAGCGTGTCTATGAGGCAGCGCAATCGATCGGGTACCATGCGGTCGGCTTGCTGCGGCAGCGTGTCTTTGAGGATCTGCCGCAATATCGATTGGGGTTCCTGCTGCAGAAACCGTTCCAACCCTTCTACCAGTCGTTTGCCAAGGAGATTGGCACGGCTGCACAGACGGTCGCCATCGCGCGCGTCCATGCACAGATTGATTTCGTCGCCGCGTCGACACCGACGGCAATTGTCGAGAAGCTGAAAGCCATGGCGACGCGGAACCAGGCGATCGCCCTCGTCGCCCCCGATTATCCCGCGGTGACGACGGCGGTGGAAGAACTGAAGGAAAAAGGCATACCGGTCTTTTCGCTATTATCCGACTTCGCGACAGGTGTGCGCGAAACCTATGTCGGCGTCGACAATCGCAAGGTCGGGCGCACCGCTGCCTGGACGATCGCCAGGTCTGCCCATCGTCGCGGCAAGGTCGCCTGCTTCGTCGGAAGCCACCGCTTTCATGGCCACGAACTGCGCGAAATCGGCTTTCGCTCCTATTTTCGCGAAAACGCTTCCGATTTCGAGGTGCTGGATACGCTGATCAATCTGGACACTGCCGAAATCACCCATGAGGCGACGCTCACCCTGCTGCAGAAACATCCCGATCTCATCGGCTTTTATGTCTGCGGCGGCGGCATGGAAGGCGCGATTTCCGCCATTCGCGAGGAAGGGCTTGCCGGCAAGCTCATCGTCGTCGTCAACGAATTGACACCGGAATCGAAGGCAGCACTCGCCGACGATGTCGTCACGATGGTTATAGGCACCCCTCTCTCCTCGCTCTGCAAGGAGCTGTTCAATCTGATGATCGGCGCCATCGAGCGCGGCGAAGCCGCAATCCCAGGACAATCCTTTCTGCCCTTCGACATTTTTGTCTCGGAGAACATTTAATGCATGTCGCGCAAAAGTGTGCGGCGGTTTTGCGAAAACGACATGCAAAAACAAGGAGCTCTAAAGCGTGGGAGCGAATCTGAAAGATCGCGACGAGCTTTAGCGTGATGAAATCACATCATCGGGCGGGATATTTCTATCATGGATGATGGGAGAAGCCGGCGCTTGCCTGTGGATCAACTGCATGATTCTCGCTAGTCATTCGCACATATGCACGGCCGGTCGACATCCCGTCAGGCCGGCCGCCAAGAGGAGGAATGCCTGCCATGAGTTCCATTCGTTTCGCGCTCAATCATATGTCCACCCCGGCCCTGAGCGTGGAATCGTTCTTCGCCGCGGCTAAAAGCCTCGGCATCGACAGCGTCGAAATCCGCAATGATTTGGCCAGCAATGCGATCCTGGACGGCACGCCGGCGGCAGCGGTCAAGGAGCTTGCGGCACGTTACGGGCTGACGATCATTTCGATCAACGCGCTGCAGCGTTTCAACGAGTGGAACGAGGCGCGCGCCAAGGAGGCGGCAGAACTCATCGGTTATGCGCGGGATTGCGGTGCAAAAGCGCTGGTCCTCGTCCCCGTCAATGACGGCAGCGGCCGCGAGCCTGAGGTGCGCAAGCAGAACCTCGTAACGGCATTGACGGCGCTGAAGCCGATGCTGGATGCCGCCGGGATCATTGGCCTGGTGGAACCGCTTGGCTTCGAGATCTGCTCGTTGCGCTCAAAGACCGAAGCTGCTGCTGCGATCGAAAACCTCGGCGCGCAATCGACCTTCCGTCTGGTTCACGACACCTTCCATCATCATCTCGCTGGCGAGGCAGCTACTTTCCCGGATCTCACCGGCTTGGTCCACATCTCCGGTGTCAGCGATGCCGCAGTGTCGGTTTCCGATATGCGCGATCCGCATCGCGTTCTGGTCGATGCCGGCGACCGTCTCGACAATGTCGGACAGATGCGGGCGCTGGTGTCAGCCGGTTATGCCGGCCCCTTCTCCTTCGAACCCTTTGCGCCGGAAGTGCATGCGCTGAAGGAGCCGGTTGAGGCATTGAAGGAAAGCATGGCATATCTGGCCGCGCACGTTTAATGACCGATTGACCAACGGGGCCACGGGGTCTCGTTGGTCAATCGCGCAAGCGCGGCTGATGGCTATGCCAGCCATGCTCTGACGGAATAATATGCAAATTTCCGAAGCGCAGGCCGCTTCTATTCCCTGCCCCTGAAGCGGCGCTGATAGGCGGGATCGTAGAGCGAGCTTTCGCGGAAATCGCTGGCGGCAAGCGACGGGCCTACGAAGATCAGCGCCGTGCGCTCGATCGGTTCGGCCGCCACCTTTGCCTCGATCGTGCCGAGGGTAGCCTGGAGAATGCGCTCATCCGGCCAGGAAGCTTTGACGACGATAGCGACCGGGCAATCTGCACCATAAAGCGGGGTCAATTCCTCGACCACTTGCCCGAGCGCATGGATCGCCAGATGGATGGCGAGCGTCGCACCCGTAGCGCCGAATTTTTCCAGGCTTTCATTGTTCGGCATCGGCGAGGCTCGGCCGGATACGCGGGTAAGCACAAGGCTTTGCGCCACGGCAGGAATGGTCAGCTCACGCCCGAGGGCGGACGCTGCCGCCGCAAAGGACGGAACGCCGGGGGTCAGCGTATAGGCGATGCCGTGCTTTTCCAGGCGGCGGATCTGCTCGGCGACGGCGCTCCAAACGGAGAGATCACCGGAATGCAAGCGGGCGACATCCTCGCCGGATGCTGCGGCCTTTAGATATTCGGCCTCGATCTCGTCCAGCGACATCGGCGCGGTATCGACGATACGGGCGCCAGGCGGGCAATATTGCAGGAGTTCCGGCGAGACGATCGAGCCGGCATAGAGGCAGACCGGGCATTTGCCGATCAAATCTCTGCCACGCACGGTGATCAAGTCCGCAGCCCCCGGCCCCGCTCCGATGAAATGCACCGTCATTCCGATACCTCGTTTCTCATTCTGATGGTTTGACCCAGGACCATTGCGTCACCGGCATCGCCGGCCGCCAGCCGGTCATGGTGCCGATGGGTGCTGCGCGGGCAATATCGATCCGAATCAGCGACCCGCCACGGCGGGCATGTTCGGCGAGCAGCATCGCTTCCATCTCGATCGTCACCGCATTGGCGACCAGCCGCCCGCCTGCCTTCAGCCCGGCAATGGCCGCGTCCATGACGCCCCCATCACTGCCGCCGCCGCCGATGAAGATCGCGTCCGGTGCCGGCAGACCGGCAAGAGCGTGCGGCGCCTGTCCTTCGACGATGGTCAGCCCTGGAACACCGAAATTTGCCGCATTGCGGCGGATACGAGCAGCGCGCTCGCCTGAAGATTCAATCGCGATGGCCCGCATCGAAGGGTGGGCCAGCATCCATTCCACGCCGACGGAGCCGGAGCCGGCGCCGATATCCCACAGCAATTCACCATGACGTGGCGCCAGCGCCGACAGGGTCATGGCCCTGATTTCCCGCTTTGTGATCTGACCGTCATGCTCGAACAGGCTGTCGTCCAGGCCGGCGCTGCGCGCCAGGATGCGTGCGTCCGTCGCCACGGCGACTTCGATGCCGCAAACATTCAGATCATTGATGCCGGAGAGCCTGAAATCGGCTGCCCGCTGCGTCGAAACTCGTTCATGTGGTCCGCCCAGCGCTTCGAGAACAGTGAGCGTTGATTGACCGAACCCAGCCTCCTGCAACAGGCGCGCCAGATCGGCGGGACCTTGGGCATCCGAAGTCAGGGCCAAAATTTTCCGGCCGGGATGAAGATGCGGGCGGACAAGGTCCAGCGGCCGGCCATGCAGGGAAAGAACGGTCACGTCCTGCAGCGGCCAGCCGAGGCGCGATGCGGCAAGGCTGAAAGAAGAGGGGGCGGGAATAACGGTCATCTCGGATGCAGGAACATGCCGCGAGAGCGTCGCACCGACCCCATAGTAGAAGGGATCGCCGGAGGCCAGAACAACGGTCGGCATTCCACGCCGAGCCAGTACGGCTTCGATGGATTTTTCGAAGGGGCTCAGCCAGCTATGCGCTTCGCCCTTGATCAGAGCCTGCATCAGTTCGATATGTCGCGTGCCGCCGAAGACGACGGGCGCGGCAGCAATTAACCGTTTGGCATCGTCGCCAAGCCCCGCTGGACCGTCTTCGCCGATGCCGATAAGAGTGAGCCAGCGTTGAGGGGAAGGCATCTCAGACATGGGCAAGACCCGCATTCTGATCTTGGGTGGTACGACGGAATCCCGTCAATTGGCGGAGGCGTTGGCGTCGCGCGCCGATCTCGACGTCGTGCTGTCGCTGGCGGGCAGAACCGTCGATCCGGCTCCGCAGCCGGTTCCCATGCGTAACGGTGGATTCGGCGGCGCAGAGGGCCTTGCACGCTACTTGACGGACGAAGCGATCGATCTGTTGATCGACGCAACCCATCCCTTCGCCGCCCGCATTTCCGCCAATGCCGCGGAAGCCGCTGCCTTGAGCAATATCCCTGCCTTCGCACTTCGCCGGCACGCCTGGCTGCCTGCTGAGGGCGATCATTGGCACTCGGTGCAAAGTGTTTCCAAGGCCATTGCGGCGCTCGGCCCCTCGCCTCGCCACGTTTTTCTGGCGATCGGCAGACAAGAGGCGCATCAGGCCAATGCGGCGCCCATTCATCACTATTGGGTACGCAGCGTCGACCCGGTCGAGCCGCCGCTGACGGTGCCCAACGTTACCTACATCCATGCCAAAGGTCCGTTCCGGCTGGAAGACGAGCTCGCCATGTTGCGGCAATATCGGATCGACGTGATCGTGACGAAGAACAGCGGCGGCAGTGCGACCTACGCGAAAATCGAGGCGGCGCGACAGCTCGGCATCGAAGTGATCATGATCGAGCGCGCACCCGCCGCCGATATGCCGGCAGTCGAGACTATCGAGGATGCGCAGCGTCGCATCGATCATCTTGCCGCGTCCTTGATGAAGCGTGGCGTATAGACCAGATCGGGTTTTGTTTCTCGAGCAATGACGCGCGTCTCGGCCGAACCGATGATGACACACGTCGCCATATCGGCGCTCGACGCGTCGGCATCCGCGAGCCTTGCAACTGTCATGCGCTCATCCGGGCGGCCCGCCGCACGACCGAAAATAACGGGAACCTCGGCGGGAAGAACGTCGCGCAGGATTTCGAAAGCCTTGCCGAGCTGCCAGGGACGAGCCTTGCTGATGGGATTATAGAGGGCGATCACAAGCCCTGCTTCCGCCACCAAACGCAGCCTATTTTCTATGATATCCCAGGGCTTTAGATTGTCCGACAGCGAGACGGCGCAGAAATCGTGCCCCAGGGGGGCGCCGATGCGAGCTGCGACGGCAAGCATGGCGGTGATGCCCGGCGCGACGACAAGATCGACATCCCGCCATTCGCTCGGCCCATTGTCGATCGCCTCGCACACCGCTGCCGCCATCGCAAAAACGCCGGGATCGCCGCCGGAGACGACGCAGACATTGACGCCGGTGATCGCGCGCTCCAGCGCTGCCTTGGCGCGATCCAGCTCCTCGCGATTGTCGGAGGCCTGGCGGATCTGATCCGGCCGCAGCGACAAGCGATCGAGATAGGGGCCGTAGCCGAAAAATTCCGTCGCGTCGGCCACTGCCGCCAGCGCTTCCGGGGTCATCTGCGCCGGGTTTCCGGGGCCGGTACCGATGACATAGAGACGACCGCTCATGGCTTGTCTTTCCAACCGGGAACAAGGATCAGCGAGAAATAGGGCGCTTCGGCGTCTCCTCTCTCCGCGAGTGGCGTCATCGCGCCGTTCGCCATCGTGCCGCGCTCGACATAGAGCGCCTCCTCGAGACGGCCGGCAGCTTCAAGAGCGCGCCGAATTTTAGGCAAATTGCGGCCGACCTTCATGATGACGGCCGCCTGCGTATCGCCGAGGCGACGGGCAAGTTCGGCTTCCGCTATGGTGCCCGGGAGCACGGATAGAACATCGTCCCCTTGCACCATCGGCAGGCCCGCCAATGACCAGCAGCCGGACATCGCTGTCACGCCAGGGATGACTTCCGTCGGATAACGATCGGCAAGCCGCACATGCAGATGCATATACGAACCGTAGAACAGCGGATCGCCTTCGCTGAGAACGGCGACCGTCTTGCCATCCTTAAGATAGGCGGCAACCATCTCGGCGGAGGCATCATAGAAATCGGTAATCTGGCTCTTGTAGTCCCCCTCGTTCTTGTCGATTTCCGTCGTCACGGGATAGTAGAGCGGTAGCAGGGTCACATCGGTTCTGAGCACATCCCCGACGACCGCGCGACCATTGCCATTTTTCCCCTGCTTGGCGAAATAGGCGACGACTTCCGCCTTCTCCAGGGCTTTGACGGCCTTGATGGTCAGCAGTTCCGGATCGCCGGGCCCGGTGCCGACGCCAATCAGCCGGCCAGTGGAATGCGCGCTCATAGTCCAGACCTCGCCAAAGCGTTGATCGCGGCGGCGGTGATGGCGCTGCCACCAAGACGGCCACGAACGATGGCATAGGGAACGCCATAGGAATGTTCCGCCAGCGCATCCTTGGATTCGGCGGCGCCTACGAACCCGACGGGCATGCCGATGATGGCGGCAGGCTTCGGTGCGCCGTCGCGCAGCATTTCGAGGAGATGGAACAACGCCGTCGGCGCATTGCCGATGGCAACGACTGCGCCCGCCAGACGATCTTTCCAGAGATGCATTGCCGCTGCCGAGCGGGTATTGCCGGTCGTCTTCGCCAGTTCCGCTGTGCGGGAATCATGCAGCGTGCAAATCACCTCATTGGCCGCCGGCAGGCGTGCGCGGGTAACGCCGTGGGCGACCATCTCGGCATCACAGAAGATCGGCGCGCCGTTGACAAGCGCCGTGCGGGCAGCCGCAACAAAATCGGGAGAGAACACGAAATGCTCCGATGCTTCGACGAGGCCGCAGGCATGAATCATGCGCACGGCAACATCAGCCTCGGCATCCGAAAACCGCGATAGATCGGCCTCGCTGCGGATGATTGCGAAGGAGCGCTCGTAGATCGCATTCCCCTCGCGGATATAATCATAATCAGGCATTCCTACCCCTGTCGTAGCGCTGTCACGATCGCGTCGGTGCCGAGCCGTGTAAGACACTCCTTCGTCGATTCGCCAGCAACTTTGTTGTTCCGCACCCGCCTGTTCATCTCAGCCAGGGCGAATTTTAGCTCTTCTTTTCCGATGTAGGCCACAGGCTCGCTCGATGCGGACCCATTTACGACAACCCCATAGCCCATTGGCGCACCGACGATGGTGATGGCACTATTGGCCGGATGGGCGCAGCCTTTGCGACAGCCGGAGAGATGGATCGTGAGCGAGCCGTCGAGCAGCTCGGGAGCCAGGTCGAGAAGATCCGCTGCTGCGGATTTCGTTGCGTAGAAGGCGGAAGCGCAAGCCCCAGCCCCGGCACAGACGTCCATGTGATTCGACGGATCATCGGCGCGCGTTCGAAAACCGCAATCTGCTGCAGCCAATTGAACGGCTTCTGCCGCCTGGACACCGAGACCCAGCACCAACATCGCATGTTCCGGCGCAGTGCGGATTTCGCTTGCTCCGGCAGCTTCGGCGATGGCGATGAAACGAAGAAGGTCTTTCGCCTGGATTTGCCCGAAAGATGGGTGCAGGCCGAGCGCGAGATGATCGCTGCCGAGAGGATGGATACCAATCGGCGAAACATGCTGCTCGGCAATGCCGAGTGCGCTAACGTCAAGCGAGCGGTATTTCATTCGCAGGCTGTCCACATCGAGATCACGGCCGCGCGCGCGTGGCCCGAGAAGGGCCAGCGCTTTCAGCAGATCGATGATGGCCAATTGTTCGACGGGAAAAGAGGCGATGACCTTCGCCGTTTGTGCCGTGCCACTGACAGCGAGATCCCATATGGTCGAATTATCAGCGGCTCTTGCCGCCCTCAACCGAATATCCGCGGAGATTGCATCGAGGTTCAGCCGCCCGCCGGCATCGATGATGATGGTCAGCTTGGGTGCCAATGCCGGCTGGGGATCGAGCGCGGCGATCTGCTGGCGAAGCAGAGCAGCCAAGTTGCGGGCATCGGCGATTTCCAGTGGGTCCAATCCGCTGAGCGGCGGGGTCTCGATCGTGACGCCTGTTTCGGGGATGATGCCGGCATGAGCGATATCCGCAGCGAGGCCAGCCATGCTTTCCGTGGTCATGCCGCGTAGCTGAAGATTGCCGCGTGCCGTGATTTCGAGCAGTCCGTTGCCATGCCTCTCAGCCGCTTGGGCGAGCGCTCGGAATTGCTCGATCGTAAGGCCCGGCGTCTTCGGACGCAGCCGCACGAGCAGTCCGTCACCGGTGATCATCGGGGCACTCAGTGAGGGGCAAGCGCCGCGTGCCATCGATTGTGCGTCCGGAACGCAGGCAATAGCGTCGATATTCTCCCCTGAGAGAATATTATGCCCTGCCATCATCTGCCTCTCGGTCACCGTCATCCGACCATCCTTCCCGAAGGAGATGTCCTTTACATAATCCTCATCGGCGGGCAAACAATTTGGCCGCGGCAGAGTACCTCATGCCTGATCGTCGAAATCCTGGCCTTTGCGCAGCAAATAGATATCCATGATCCAAGCATGCCTCGCCCGCGCCTCCGCCCGGGTCGCCATGATGCGGTCAGACACGTCGGCAAGCCGACCGGCGATGGTGATCTCATCCTCGGTGCCGAGATAGGCACCCCAGTAGATATAGGCATCGGGATCGTCGATCTTGCTGAACGCCTGCTCGCCGTCGAGCATGACGACGGCCGTCTCGACCACACCTGGAAAGCTCTCGGCCAGCCGGCGGCCCGTAGTGATCTGCACCGGCTTTCCAACAAGGTTGAGCGGGATCCGGTGGCTCGCTGTCAAAGCCTGGATGCTAGTGATTCCGGGGATGACGCTATAGCTGAGTGCAACGCGGTTCCGTGCCTTGACCCGCTCGATGATACGGATCGTGCTATCATAGAGGCTAGGATCGCCCCAGACGAGGAAGGCGGCGCTTCCCTGCTCCGCCATATGGTCCTGGAATAGCCGTTCGTAGGTCGACGAAATTTCGGCGTGCCAGTCATCGACGCTTTGTACGTAACTGCGATCCGCGGTCTGGCGCACCGGCACGGCATAGTCGACAAAGCGGACGGCCTTGTTCGTAACATAGCGCTGGCATATGTCTCTCCGCACATCGGCAAGCTCAGCCTTGGCCGTACCTTTGCTGGGAATGAAAATGACATCCGCATTGTTCAGCGTATTGATGGCCTGCACGGTCATATGCTCGGGATTGCCCGTTCCGATGCCGACAAGATAGATGTGTCTCATTTCCTCGCCCTCGTTCTTCCGGCTGTTTGCCGGAAGCGGAAGGGCATTTCAAGTGTGGTGGCAATCAAGTTGGCCGCGATAGGCGACAACGTGCATTTCTAACTCAGCTTTTGTCGCCCATAGAGCAGCAGCATGCAGATGATGACGACGCCATAGATGAGCTGCCGTCCGGCTTCTTCGATCTGCATGACGGAGAGGATGGATTGGAGAAGGGTAATCAGGATGACGCCGGCGACGGTTCCGAGATACGATCCCTTGCCGCCGAGCACATGCGTACCCCCGAGGACCACCGCCGCAATCGACGGCAAAAGATAAGCGTCCCCCATCGATTGCGACGCCTTGGAGGCGTAGCCGGCCAGCAACACACCGCCCAGGGCGCTGAGCCCGCCGGACATCAAGAATGCCAGCAAAGTGATGCGGCGCGTGTCGATCCCCGACATATAGGCCGCTCTCTCCCGGTTTCCGATCGCATATAGCGAACGGCCGAATGTGGTTCTCACAAGCAGGAAAACGGCGAAAAGGCCGACAACCAGCCACACAAGCACACCATTCGGAATTGGGGATATGACATAGCCGGTTGCGAGAAAACGCATCGCCGGCGACGCCGCATCCTGGGGCGCGAACCCGCCGGTGTAGACGACCATCAAACCCTGCACGACCGCGTTCGTCGCAAGCGTGATAATCATCGACGGGATGCGCAAGTAGGCAACCGCGAGGCCGTTGACCGCACCGATCACCGCGCCGCACAGGATTCCGAACGGAATGGCAAAAAAAGATCCGACACTGCCATAGGCAGTTGCCGCGCAAGCCATCATCGCCCCGGCGGCAACGACCCAGGGAACGGAGAGGTCGATCTGCCCGATGAGAATGACCATCATCATGCCGGTCGCTATGACGCCGAGAAACGAAGCGACCTTCAATTGCTGCAGCAGATAGTCCGGCGACAGGAAATTCGATGAATAGATGGAGCCGCCGAGAAGCAGCAGCAGGATGCAACCGAAAGCGATTGCCACCGCCGGATCGATGCGACGCAAGCGCGCGGGTATGCTGGATCGCTGCATGAGAGACACATCCTCGCTCATTGAAACCACTCCAGGCGGTTGCGAACCCGGGCCAGACCCATGCAGCCGATGCTGATCGCCAGCATGAGTACCACGCCCTGGAACAGGGGTTGCCACAGAGGGTCAAGATCGAAGACGAACAGTAGATCGCCGATCGTCCGGAAAGCCAATGCGCCGAAGACGGCACCGACTGCGCCACCTTTTCCACCCGCCAGCGAAACGCCGCCAAGCACTACAGCGGCGATCGAATAAAGCGTGTAGGCATTGCCGCTCGCGAATGCGGCTTCGCCGGTATAGGAAAAGAAGGTCAGGTAGAGCCCGCCGATGGCGGACATCAATCCTGCCAGTGCATAGGCTGCGAATTTCGCACGCTTGATCGGCATGCCGGACATGTAGGCGGCGTTTTCGGCGGACCCTGCTGCATAGGCAGCGCGGCCCAAAATCGACCGGCTGAACGGGATCCAGAAGATCAAAAGGGCGGCGGCAAGCACGACCAGACTTGCAGGAAAGACATCAAAAAGCTTGGAGGTAAAAGCATCAGCCAGCGTCTCGTTCACCGCACCGCCGGGCGTCGGACGCAATATCAGGGCCAATCCAAAGAAGATTGCGCTTGTCGCGATTGTGGTCACGATCGGCTGCAGCCGCCCGAAGATGATGATCAGCCCGTTCAGCATGCCACAGGCGAGCCCCGTCAAAAGAACGGCGACAACGCCCAAAGCAGTCTCAAACGGCGTTCCAACGACAAGCCACGAGGCCAGGCAATTGCAGAGAATGAGGATCATGCCGACCGAAAGATCGATGCCGGCAGTAATGACCACAAAACATTGCGCCATCGCGACGAAGGCCAGCAATGCCGCCTTGTTCGACGCGGTCTGTACGACATTCGGGGTAAATCCCGCCGGATGGTTCGAGACGTAAATCACGAACATGACGGCAAAGAGCGCCGCGGCCAACAGCGTCCCCTTGTGTTGCGCATACCAGAAGCGCCATTCGCCGTGTGGTATCTCTTTCATTGGCCGACCTTCTGTTCTGTCAGGTGTGCTCCGATGTTGAGCGCACTGCCAATCAATTCGCGTTCATTGATATTAGAGCCTTCCAGCACCCGGACGATACTGCCGTCGTACATCACCAGCACTCGATCGCAGCAGCCGATCAGCTCGTCATAGTCGGTGGAATAGAAGATGAGCGCGACGCCGGCCTCCGCGAGCTTGCGGAGCAAGACGTAGATCTCCTGTTTGGTACCGACATCGATCCCTCGCGTCGGGTCGTTCAGCAAAACGATCTTCGGCCGGTTCATCAGCCACTTGGCAATGACAACCTTCTGCTGATTTCCACCGGAAAGCGCTCCGACCGGCATGTCGATGGTCGCGGCCTTGATCGCCAGCAGCTTGAGGAGTTCGTCGATCCTGCTGGCCTCAGCGGCGCGGTCGATCACGCCCCTGCTCGACACGCTGTCGAGTGCTGCAATCGACAGATTTTCGCGCACGGTCATGGGCAACATCAGCCCTTCAGTCTTGCGGTCTTCCGGGATCAGCGCGATCGACGTTTCGCCGGATTTTGCCTGTTTCGGACTTTTCATCGTCACGCTTCGGCCCGCAATCTGCACATCGCCCCGTACGTCGCGCAGCACACCGAACAGCGCCAGCAGCAGCTCCCGTTGCCCCTGCCCGTCCAGTCCGCCGAGGCCAACGATCTCGCCCGGCCGGACATCGAAGCTGATGGCGGAGAGCCGATCGCCCCAGGAAAGATCCCGGCAGGAAAGGATCGGTGCAAGTCCGTTCTCGGCTGCGTGTTTCGGTGGAAAGACGCTCGTATATTCGCGTCCGATCATCAGCTCGATCACCTGATGGTCGCTCTTCGTCCCGGCCGGATAGGATTCAATGCTACGCCCATTGCGAAAGACGGTGCACTCATCCGCCAGTTGGGCAATCTCATGCATGCGATGCGAAATATAGATGAGCGCCATGCCCTCGGAGCGCAGCCGCTTCAGCACGCTGAACACCTTTTCGACGTCGGGTTGGGTCAATGCCGACGTTGCTTCGTCGAGGATCATGATCCTCGGCTTACGAGCGAGCGCCTTGGCAATCTCGACCATCTGGCGGCGAGAGAGCGGCAAATCCTTGACGAGAGAGGACGGGTGGATATCGGAAGCGCCGGCACGCGCCAGGGCTTCTTCAGCGATCTGCCGCTGCCTGCGACGGTCAATCATACCGAACCGCAATGGCGGATTGCTGATGACGACATTGTCGGCCACGGACAAATCCGGGACCAGCGACAACTCCTGGAAGACGCAGACGATGCCTGCGCTGTTGGCCGCGGCAGGCGTGGAAAAAGACACCTCTTTGCCGTCGAACACCATACGCCCCTCGTCCGCGGCGACGACTCCCGCCATGATCTTGATGAGGGTCGATTTGCCTGCGCCATTCTCACCGAGAACGGCGTGTATGGCTCCCGGCCGAATGACGATGTTGGCTTCTTTCAGCGCGACGACACCGCCATAGCGCTTGGATATGCCTTCCATCCGGAAAAACGGTTCGGATAAACTCACGCCCCAACCTCCCATCGGGTGCCGCAAGAACGAGGCTGCGGACACGATGGTCCGCAGTCAAGCGTCGGAAACAAAGGTAACTATTGATTTTCCTTTGTCTGCCCCATGATCTCCTGAGCCGTGAAATTGATCCCGCAGGTTGGGAAGGAATTGCCGACGAAGAAGTTATCGGACTGCTTGGGATAATAATCCTGGCCTTCCTTGAAATCCGGATCAGAGACGAGAGCGGTCGGCAGCTTCACGGCCTGGGGGATAACTTGACCTTCCAGAGCAGCAATCGCTGTCTTGATTGCAACCGCAACCTGAGCCGGTCCGGTTCCCGCCGATGCGCATTTCAGGCCGTCGGCCGAATGTGCAGCGCAAAGCTTGCGGAAGCCGTTTTCCGTCTCGCCGCCGAAGACCACGAAGGGATGCTTGGCATCCATCATTGCCTGCACGACGCCGGTGTCGCCACCCTGCGCCGTGATACCGTCGAAGGGACCGTTGGTGGCGATGGCGTCGGCTGTCGCCTTCTGCGCGACGCCGTCATCCCATTTGCCGACAACTTCCGTCACATTGAACTTCTTGCCGGACGCATCCAACGTCTCCTTGATGCCGTTGTGGCGATCGGTATCGACGGAGGTGCCGGCAACCCCTCGCACCTCGAGAACCTTGCCGCCATTGGGCATGTGTTTCACAAGCCAATCGGCCCAGATGACACCGAGACCCTTTTGGTCGACATTGACGTTGATGGCGTCCTTGGTATCGAGGATGTTGTCGAAGGCAACCAGGATGACACCGGCCTGCTTGGCTCGTTTGATGACAGGGCCGAAGGCGGTCGGGTTCTGCGCATCCACGACGATAGCATCGTAGCCTGCATCTATGAAATTGTTGATTGCCGATATCTGGGCGGGAACGTCTTCGCCCGTCGACACGACCTTGAATTCCTTCAGCTTGGCTGCAACATCGGGTTGCGCCGCATAAGCCTTGGCCGTCTGCACCATCTGAATGCGCCAGGTATTGGCGATATAGCCGTTGGCGAGTGCGATCCGGTAGGGGCCTTGTTTTTTCGGGAATTGCAGAAACTGCGTATCGGCTGCCCAGGGCGTCATGCATTTCGGATCGCCCGCGGGGCCGGAGACGACCTTTGGTTCTGCATAGGCGACGCCACTAAGCAACGCAATGAACGGTATGGAAAACACGGCGATCCGAGCGGATCTTACTTTGATAGCTTTCGGCATAGAAGTCCTCCTCCTCGGGCGAATTGACCCGCCCTTTTATTTTTGATCGGCATGATTGAATCCGGAAAAAGGCTCCATCCCATCCTTTCCGGATTTGTCGAAGCGTAACATGGTTGACAGCGCTGTCAAATTCTAATTGCTAGCGCTGTCATCCATGAAGTATTTATAGATATTCTTATTCTGGAGAACTCGAATTCAACAACATGTGAACGATACTTGATGCGCCGAATAACCTTGGATGATGTTGCAAACCTGGCTGGCGTCAGCCCCATCACCGTATCCCGCGTTCTAAGAAAGCCCGGGGCGGTGTCGGAGGGATTGCGCCTGCGCGTCCATGCGGCGGTAAACCAACTCGGTTATGTCCCGAATGTTGCAGCAAGCAGACTTGCCTCGTCGCGCACCCACACGATCGGGGTGATCGTGCCGACCCTCTACAACGTGATCTTCGCCGAATACCTTTTTGCCCTGCATGAAGTTCTGATCGATGCCGGCTTCCAGGTACTGGTCGTCAACAGCCGCTATTCCGAAATCGAAGAGGAAAACGCCATCAAAGCGCTGCTGGGGCAAAGGGTCGAAGCGATCATCATCGCCGGTATTCACCACACCGCGCTTTCGAGGCAGCTTCTCACTCAAGCAAACCTGCCGGTCGTCGAAACCTTCGAACTTTCCGACGACCCGATAAATCTCAACATCGGCATGTCTCAGGAACATGCCGGCTACGTGGCGACCCGCCATCTTATCGAGCGTGGCTTTCGTCGGATCGCGTTTCTCACCGGCAATCTCGACCACCGCGCCCAGTCGCGTTTCGATGGGTATCACAAGGCCATGCGAGATGCAGACCTACCAAGCGCGGAAATCATCGCCCCAAAGCCGCGCCACAGCTCAGTTGCGCTGGGATCGGAACTCTTCGCCATGGCGCATGAATGCGGCAATGTTCCCGAGGCCATATTCTGCACTGATGACAGCCTGGCCCTTGGCGCGATGCAGGAATGCCGCAAGCGTGGCATCCGGGTGCCGGACGACATATCGATTATCGGGTTTCACGATCTCGAATTTGCAGCCTGCGTTTCCCCGTCGCTCTCCTCCATCGCGACGCGACGCTATGAAACCGGAAAGCTTGCGGCGGAGAAAGTTCTTGCGGCGCTAGAAGCGGGGGCCAAGCCCGACATGGAGCAAACGGACCTCGGATTTGCACTGTTGCCCCGCGAGAGCACTAGCGGCTGAATTCGCCTCGTCCACAATAGCGCGCCGAGCATCACCACTGCGGAGGCTGCGCCATGTACGATCGCGGAATCATCGACGCCGCCGTCATATGGCGCTCCCAATCGATGACCGCGTGATGCAGTTCAAGCGACGCAGGCGCTCATCTACCCGTTACAGCAACCGACGGATTTCCCGGTCCGCGGACTGCAGCAGCTCGAAAGCGCGATAGCGGTTCTCATGCAGCAACTGGGTAGCGCCACCCGCGGGAGAGAAGATTGTCGCGAGGCTCGACATCGCCTTCATCGCTTCCAGCAGCGAATGATGGTGTCCTGCGGCAACGGCGCCCAGCATCGCCGCGCCCAGCAATACGGGCTCCTCGGTATTGGCGATCGCGACCGGGGTATTCGTCGTGTCGGCCAAAAGCTGTCGGACGAGGTTGCTTTGCGCGGCTCCGCCGCTCGCGACGATCATACCGATCTCGATGCCATCTCGTGACAACGTCTCCAAAAGCTGCCTCAGGCCATAGCCAATACCGCAGAGACCGGCGACATAGAGCGAAATCAGGTCAGCGATCTCGATCTCAAGTCCGACGCCGGCGATCACCGCGCGAGCATCTGGATCGGCATGGGGTGACCGGTTTCCGAGAAACTCCGGAACGACATGGATCGACCTTGCAAGCTCACCGGCACGCGCCAAGTCGGGGCACAATTCGGTGGCCTTACGGTCAAGCCATGCGACGAGGGAGAGACCTCCCATCTCCGCCTTCGCACGCGCTTCGGCAGATGCGGGATGCATCGCAACCAGATGATCGATGGCGGCTCCGGCAGCCGACTGGCCGCCCTCCGTCAGCCAGAGCCCTGGTATCATCGCCGAGTAATATGGGCCCCATACGCCCCCGACAAAAATGGGATTCTCGCTCGAAGCCATCGAGCAGGCCGAGGTGCCGAAGACGTAGGCGAGCC
Source organism: Rhizobium sp. BR 317 (assembly GCF_047445835.1). NCBI lineage: Bacteria > Pseudomonadati > Pseudomonadota > Alphaproteobacteria > Hyphomicrobiales > Rhizobiaceae > Rhizobium > Rhizobium sp. BR 317. The sequence goes on from NZ_JARWLB010000021.1 coordinate 16,545, forward strand.
TGTTTTGCACTCTCGATCCGCCATCTCCTCCGAGCGTGCCGACACCGCCCGCGTGGGCATCGATCAGGGCCGCTCCGACGGCGGTTCCGATCGGCAATCCCAGATCCAAGGCTGCGGCCTCGGTCAGCCCATTCGCCAGCGCCGTGCCGGGTTCGACGATATCCGTACCGATTCTGGAAAAGCCTTCCGCCGCCAGCTCTTCCAGGCCGATGGCCTTGAAATATTCCGCATCCCAGCGTTTCTCATGGGCGAGATAGGTCCACTTGCAGGTGACGGTGCAGACCGACCGGCTCAGTGAGCCGGTCGCACGCCAGGTCAGATAGTCCGCAAGGTCGAAGAAGTGATCAGCAGCGGCAAAGGATTGCGGCAGATTGCGCTTCAGCCAGAGAAGCTTCGGCGTTTCCATTTCCGGCGAGATACTGCCTCCGACGTAACGCAGAACATCGTGATCGCCGCTGTTGATCTCGGCCGCCTCGCCGGCAGCGCGATGATCCATCCAGACGATGATGTTGCGATCCGGATTACCGGACGGACCGACTGCCACCGGAGCACCATCAGCTTCGATGGCGACGAGGGAGCAGGTCGCGTCGAAACCTATGCCTGCGACGGCCGTGGCCGGGATTCCGGCCGACACAATGGCTTCCTTGACGCTGCCGCAAACCGCTTTCCAAATCTGTTCGCTGGATTGCTCGACAATGCTGCCGGCCTCATGCCAGATCGTGATCGGGCGTTTTTCCGAAGCCAGCAGATTGCCATTCTCCGTGAAGACCCCTGCCCGAGCGCTGCCTGTACCGACGTCGACGCCGATGAAATATCGCGCCATCTTTAGAGGTCCGTGCTGTTCGGCAGGATAACGAGATCGCGGATGGTGACGTTGCGCGGTCTGGACAGCATGAACAACACCGCCTCCGCGACCTCCGTCGCCTCCATCAATCCGCCCGCCGCAATCGTTTCGTCGAGCTTCGCTTTCGGCCAGTCGCTAATCAGAGCTGTTACCACCGGGCCGGGAGCAACGGCTCCCACGCGAATGCCATGTTTCGAGACCTGCCGGCGCACCGTGTGGACGAAGGCTTGCACCGCATGCTTAGAAGCCGTGTAGATCGGCTCCCATACGACAGGAACCATGCCGGCGATGGAACTGGTCACGATGATATCGCCGGTCTTCCTCTCCACCATGTGAGGCAATACCGCCCGAACCGATCTGAACGCCGCATTGATGTTCAGGTTCAGCATCCGGTCCCAGGCGTCGGGATCCCCGTCAACGACCTCACCGCCGATATAAGAACCGGCATTGGCGTGGAAGATATCGAGCTTTCCGAATCTCTCCAGTATCTGCGGCATCATCGTCGCAACGCTGGCGGGATCAGTGAGGTCGATGACCAGAGGAAAAGCCTCCGGACCAAGCTCGGAACATATATTCTTTAGAGACTCTTCGGCTCTGTCGATGAGGGCAACGCTCACGCCCTCCTGCAATAGTGATTTGGCGCATTCAAGACCGATCCCCGAGGCGGCCCCGGTAATCGCTGCAACCTTTCCAGAAAGTTCCTGTCTCATATCATTCCTTACCTTGGTCGTTATATCAGGCTCGGCCGTGCGAAACTCGCGATCGGCGTGCCAGGGAGTCGACGATGACGGCAATGGCGAGAACTGCGCCGGTGATCATGTAGCGAAGGGCAGAGGACAGATCGAGCATCGTCAGCCCGCTCGCGATCGACTGGATGACGATGATGCCGAGTAGCGCCGAATATGCGCTGCCGCGGCCGCCGAAGAGGCTCGTTCCGCCGATGACGGCAGCGGCGATCGCGTTCAGATTGACGTCGCCCGTGCCAGCCTGTTGGCTCGCCGATGCGAGACGCGCCGCCGCGAGCACGCCGCCGAGTGCTGCAAACATTGCACAGAGAACGAAAGCGCTTGTATAGATGCGCCGAACGTTGATGCCCGCACGGCGCGCCGCCTCGCGATTGCCGCCGACGGCAGCCATCGACCGGCCCCACTGGGTCCGCGTCAGCGCATAGTCCATGATGATGGCCAGCGCGACGAAGAGCGCGAACATCCATGGAATACCGCGATCCTGATTGAGATAGAAGGCGACGAATTCGAGCGCGACGGTGATCGCAATGGCGCGCACCACAAGACCGCCGATCGACCGGGAGGAAAGATTGGCCTCGCGGCGGCGGAGAGCCGCGCGATAGCCAGAAACCAGCATCACGATGCCGGGAAGCAATGAGAAGACATAGGCGAGCGGACGCGGGATGACCATGAGCTGGCCGAAATTCACGATGGCCGACCCATAGGGCAGGTTGATCGAACCCGTTGCGCCAAGCAGGTAAAGCTGCATGCCTAGGACCGCCAGTAGGCCCGCCAGCGTCGAAACGAAGCTCGGCATTCCCAGCCGGTTGAAAAGCAACGCGTAGAGCGATCCGATCAATCCGCCGACGACGAGTGCGGCGATAATGGCAACGGCCACCGGCCAGCCCTCGTTGACCCAGAGCATGCCAACCATGGCGGAGGCAAAGCCGCTGATCGAGCCGACGGAGAGATCGATCTCGCCCACCATCAGGACGCATACGATTCCGAGCGAGATGACGCCGACCGTCGATGCATCGAAGAGGAGATTGGCAAGATTGTTGCTCGAAAGGAAGGTCGGGTTGAGAGTGCCGAAGACCGTCCAGATGATGATCAGGCCGACAACCACCGGCAGTGAGCCGAGATCGCCGGAGCGCACCTTGTCGATCGACGAACGGATCGTGCCGCCGAGACCGGCTTCGTGCTTGACGCGAATATCGCTTCGGTCGAGGAGCGCTCCCGCCTGTTTGATGTCGCTGGTCATATCTGACCCTCCTGCCCTATTTGCTGTTGCGCCTGACGGCGCCCGGCGCGGCGCGAAACCGCATTTTCGCTGGCGCCGGTAATGGCACTGACCAATTCCTGATTGGATGCATCGGGATAGAAAATTCCGTTGTTCCGGCCGAGCCGCAACACGACGATGCGATCCGCCACGGCCCGGACGTCTTCCATGTTGTGGCTGATCATGACCACCCCGAGCCCGCGGTCGCGAACGCGTTCGATCAGGTTCAGAACTTCGGCCGTCTGGGCGACGCCAAGGGGTGCCGTGGGCTCGTCGAGCAGGATCAGTTTCGGCTCCAGAAGCAGCGATCGCGCGATCGCTACCGTCTGGCGCTGCCCGCCGGAGAGCGATGCGATCGGAATGCGGACACTCGGAATACGCGCCGAAAGCTCGTTCAAAAGGGTCCAGGCGCGGACCTCCATCGCGGTTTCGTCAAGCTTCAGCGGGCTGAGTTCCCGCCCGAGGAAGATATTGGCGACGACATCCAAATTTTCGCACAAGGCGAGATCCTGGAAAACGGTGGCTATGCCCAGATGCAGCGCGGTGCTCGGGTCGCTCAATGTCACCTTAGAACCACGAAAGGTGATCGTGCCGGCACTCGGCTGGTGGACGCCGGCAAGGATCTTGACGAGCGTCGACTTGCCGGCACCGTTGTCGCCCACCAGAGCGACGACTTCGCCCGCATGCACGTCGAGATCGATATCAGTCAGCGCCGATACGGCACCGAAATGTTTGGAGACGCCTCGCAGGCTGAGCACCAACTCGCCTGTCGCGGCTGTTTGGTCGGGAGCGTCAGTCATATGTCGCGAGCCTTTCTGTATGAATGCAGCAGGATGGGTTCCCGGTTCCCCGGCCGCCCTCAAGCGACCGGGGAATTTGGCGGGAGGAGATAGTCACTTCGTGATGCCGAGCGTCTTGCAGCCTTCCGCATAACGATCGCCGCAGAGCTGGTCCGCAGTCTGGATCGGCTTGCCGTTGACCTGCTTGTCGATGATCTCAGCCTTCAGATTCTCCGAGGTAACGAGCGCCGGCACGAAGAGTTGCGTCGGCGTATCGAAGAGCTTCGTATCAGCCTTCGGCGCTTCGCCCGACAGCAACTGGATCGCGACATTTGCCGCTGCCGCAGCAACGATCTCGCTCGGCTTGGAGATCGTATTGTACTGGTCGCCAGCGATGATGAGCTGCAGGCCGGCGATCGTCGCATCGTTGCCGGTGACGGGCGGTACCGGATCGATGCCGGCGGCCTTGAAGGCTGCAACGGCCGCGCCGCCGGTGCCGTCATTGGCGGCGACAACGCCCAGGATCTTCTTGCCGAAGCGGGTGATCTGGCCGCTTGCCCATTGCTGTGCCTTCGGCGGCGCCCATTCCGGCGTGTCGAACTCGGCAAGTACTGGATAGCCGCTATCGGCGAGACCGGCGTGGATGCCCTTCTTGATCAGGCCTGCCGCCGCATCGGTCGGCGAACCGTTGATTTCCAGAAGGCCGCCATCCCCAGTCTTGACGTTCTTCGCCTTCAAATGATCGACAAGCGATTTGGCGATCATCTTGCCGATTTCCTCGTTGTTGAAGGAGACATAGTAGTCAGCTACCGCCGATGGGATCGGACGGTCATAGGCAATGACCTTTACCCCCTGGCTTTGCGCCATCTTGACGAGAGACGCTGCCGCCGTGGAATCGACCGGATCGAGGACGATTGCCTTCGCGCCCTGGGAAATCGCGGAATTGAACTGCTGCTGCTGGCGCGAAGCGTCACCGTTTGCATTCTGATAGATCACCTTGCAACCTGCGCAGAGCTTCTTCATCTCCGCCTGGAAACCCGGATAGTCATGCTCCTCGTAGCGCGTGGAGCTCTGGTCGGGCATCAGGAAAGCAACCGTCGCGTCCGTCACTTTCGCGGACTGCGCAAATGCGGACGTGCCGCTCAGAAGGCCGATAGCGAGTGTTGCAGCGCCTGCCAGTTTCAATGCGAATTGAGTCATTGGAATTCCTCCGCTCCAAATGATAGTTGTGTTGATGAAGCCTCAGGCTCATGTCTTGAGCTCGATGCCTGTTCCGTGGTGCAGCCTCCAAAGCAGGCCCTGCGGCCATGCTTCTTGGGTCTGACACGCGGACAAGAGTCTCCGTTCGGGCCATTCTCATGCCCGCTCCATCTTGCCCCCGATTGTCTGGTCTCTCCTCCCGGTCCTCCTCTTTTAGGCGGCCTCCACCGCTCTTACGTTCTGTGCCAGCAATGTTCTGAAGCGCGAGGGCGCCATGCCCTTCTGATCCAGAAAACGACGATTGAAATTCGAGATATTGTTGAAGCCGGCGGCAAAGCAGATGTCGGTTATCGACATTTCCGCTTTGCTCATCAGCAGGTGGCAGGCGAAGTTGATCCGCAGCCGATTGACATATTGAACGAGCGCCATGCCGGTATGCCGGCGGAAGCTGCGTGAGAACGCACTCGGGCTCTGGCCGGTCAATTCCGCAAGATCGGCTTCGCTGAAAGGCTCCGTCAGATGGGTGTTGACGTAGGCCAATGCCTGGTTGACGCCAGCCGACATGAACCCCGAAGGATCGGGATGATAGCGTGTGCTGGCGAGCGTGCTGGCGTTCTCAGCGCTGCTCAATGCATTCAGCACATTCATGAAAAGCTCGATACGGCGAATTCCTTTGGCTTCGACCAGTTCACCGAGGATCGGCCCGACGACCGCCGCCGTTTCCGGCGTGAACAGCACGCCACGGCGGCTCATCTCCAGAACATCGATGCATCCGGAAAGCTCGGGAAAAACCCGGTTTGCGTCGGCAAAGAAGGATTCGGAGAACTGAAGGACCCGGCAGCGCAGCGGCAGGCAGGTGCCCGGCGGCACATCACTCACCCAGTTGTGCGGCAGGTTCGGACCTGTCAGCACAAGATTTCCCGGCTCGAATTCGCCAATGAAATCGCCAACGAAATATTGTCCGGTCGTTGCGACGACATGGTGGATTTCATATTCGGGATGGAAATGCCAGCGGACCGTGCGGTAGGGATAGCCGTGTTCCCACGCCTTGAAGGACTCGGCGCTGCCGATCGCGACCACTTCCAAATCTGGATTCATGTCGTCCTCCTGCCTGCCCGCGGCCGGGTTTTTCCCGCACCGGCACCTCCTCCCAGAGGCCATTGTTCTTTTCCAACGATCCGACTTTACGCGTGGACATCCACCGCCGCTACTACGCCATGAACGCCAGACTGATACTTTTTTGACAATTCTGCGCCGATTTGTGCCCGATCGCACAGGAGTAGAGGCAGTCATCCGCAATGGATAGTTGCTGATCTATGGCTTTGGTCTTCTTGATAAGGCTGGGCGCTAGGCCGGACTTACGGGATAAGTGAAGCGCGTAGCCAAATGCTACTTCTTCCCTTTCAACCGGCGTAGTTTTTGCTCAGCCGCCAGGAGAAGGCCCTTGAGTTCCGGTTCTCGCACGCGGCCTGCGGCTTCGATGAAGGAGACCCATTCAGTGAGGCGTTGGCCTTTTTCCCGAAAATTTTCGCAGGATCTTTCGACTTCGAGCAGATGCAGTTGCACGATGCAGGGAACGCGGTTGTCGTCGGCGAGTTGCTTCAGGTAGGTGAAATAGCCGAACGGTTTCTTCTTGATCTTGCCGCGAACGCCGGCTTCTTCGAAGGCCTCGATTTCGGCCACTTCGTACGGCTTTTTCCCTTTTATCGGCCAGCCCTTGGGCATAACCCAGCGCCCGCTTTCGCGGCTGGTGACGACAAGCACTTCCGCTGCACCAAGCTCCCGGTTTCTCCGGTAACAGATCGCCGCATATTGTTCGTATACCGGACCATGGAACAGCGCATCCGCATGGGAGGCGAGATCGGACAAAAATCTTTCCGTTGTTCCGGAAAATTTCGGCTGGCCTGGGATCAATGGTGCCATGCCGTCAGCCGCCCCTGATCGAGCCACGCCAAACGAGATCGGCGTGAAGGCGGATGGCGTGGGCCTGTCCTTCAGGCTTTGCGGTCTCATTGCTTTCCAGCCATGAGACCGCCTCCCGCGCGATCGTAGCAAGCGGCTGGGCAAAGGTCGTCAATTGATAGGATGCCCAGGAGGCCTGTTCGATGTCGTCGAAACCGGCAACGCAAAGCTGGTCGGGAACACGGATGAAAAACTGGTGGCGGGCGGCGTCTATGAAGCCGCAGGCAAGGAGGTCGGTGGCAGAGAAGACGGCATCCGGCCGCTCGGAAAGGGTGAGAAGCCGCTGGGCAAGAACCCTGCCGCTCTCATAGCTCGTCCATCCATAACGCTCGACGACGACCTCCAGACCATGCGCCTTGGCCGCCGCGACGAAGCCATGCTCCCTCGCCATGAGGCTCGGTGTGCCGGCCTCAGAATTGGCGAAGGCGAGCCTGCGGCGGCCGGCACGAAGGAAGGCCGTGACGACACGACCGGCGGCCTCTTCATCGTCGAGATTGATCCGCAGAGGCCCTTCCTGCTCGTCGTCGCGATTGATCAATACCAGACGCTGGCCGTTCTTCAGGCAGAGTTGCGTGATCGACTCGTCAGGCATCCCCGAGACGATGATCGAGGCATCGGCGCGGTAGCGGATCGCCTGGCGCAACGCCAGATCCACACTGCCGTCCAAAAGGTCGGTGTTGACGAGCATTGCAATCTTGCCGCTGTGCTGCAGCTCCTGCGCCAGCGCCTTGACCAGGGCGGAGCGATGCGGCGTGGCCATGTCGGAGACGATCAAGCAGACGATGCCGCTTTCATTGCGCATCAGCCCGCGGGCAAGATGATTGACGTGATAGCCGAGTGCATCGGCTGCCTCGATCACCTTCCGGCGCGTCTCCGGCGACACGCTCGCCCCTAGCGTGAACGTGCGCGAAACGGCCGAGCGGGAAACCCCTGCCCGGTCCGCTACTTCCTGTGCGCTCACGAACACTTTCTGCGGCACGCTTCTCTCCAGCCGGCATGCGAACTTACTCAATTTTGCAATTGCGTGCATCATCCTCTGAGCCACTGCCGTGACAGTTTTATGAAGAATGCTGTTGATGGCACGGCAGGACAGTGCGGCATTTGCACGCGCTTGCAAGATGAAGGGATACGACATGGTTGGTAGTGCGTGCTTCGCGGCGAAAGCGATGTGATCAACTATAATCTTCAGTTCCGCCTCGCTCGCTGATCAGCGGCACGAAAATCACCGCACCGAGAGTTTGGGTGGTAAAATCATCCGGGCCTTTTCGCACGATTTTGAGGAGCGTCTGTCTGTACTCTTCCCGTCCCACAGGGATGACCAGCCGGCCGCCCGTGGCCAACTGTTCTTTCAGGGCCTGCGGCACTTCCGGCGCGGCGGCCGAGACGATAATGGCGCCGAAGGGAGCGGCTTTCGGCCATCCCTTTGAGCCGTCTCCGCAGCGCAAATCGATATTGTCGTAGCCGAGACGTTGCAGTCGTTCGGCCGCTCCCGCCGCCAGAGAGGCGTGGCGCTCCACGGCAAAGACATGGCCTGCCATGCGGCTGAGGATAGCAGTCGCATAGCCAAGTCCCGCGCCGATTTCGAGAACCGTATCGTCGGGTTTGACCTCGGCTGCCTCGATCATCAGCGCAACCATATAGGGCTGGGAGATCGTCTGCCCCTTGCCGATCGGCAGTGGACAGTCGTTATAGGCAAATATCTCGAAGCCCTTCTCGACGAATTTTTCCCGGGGCACCAGGCGCATGGCATCCAGCAGCGCCGGGTCGCGAATGCCGCGCCCGGCGATCTGTTTTTCCACCATACGAAGACGCTCGTGCATGGTCGGCTGCCTCCACCGTCCGGAACACGCCGTTGTTCAAGCCGTCTGGCTATGTTCTCCGCCGTGGCGCGAGATGCCGCTCAGCGCTTTGCCAGCGCTACCGTTGCTTTGCGCCAGGGCGATATCGCCGAGCGAGAGAATCCCAACCAACCGCTTGCTGTGATCCAGCACCGGCAGGCGTCGGACCTTGATGCTGCCCATGTTGCGGCAGACCTCATCGATTTCCTGGTCATCGAAGCAATATTTGACCTCCGATGTCATGACATCGCGGACCTTCGCGTCCGGCCCCCTGCCTTGGGCGATGCCACGGATGGCGATATCGCGATCGGTGATCATGCCGACCAGGCGGTCATGGTCGCCGACGGGCAGGATACCGGCGTCGAGATCCGCCATCGTTTGGGCGGCCTGCAGGATTGTCTCGTCAGGATTGGTGATGCGCACGTCGTGCGTCATGGCGTCTCGAACTTTCATTGGTTCCTCCATGAGCGGACGCCTCGTCCCGGCCCTTGGGCACAGGGCAATCTTTCCAGCGACCTTAGATCGGGCGGCGCCCGGTTCCCCACTGGTCGCGGCACCCTCCATTGAGAGCCCGCTACAACAACAGGCGAAGCGGCGATCTGTTCCCATCTGCGGCGCGGATAATCGAAATTACATCTCGAATTCGTCGTCTTCACCGGCAGAAAGCAGATCGACAAGCTCAGCCACCTTGCCGCTCGGCAGCGTCCTGCCCTCGCCGATCAGAGCCTCGTCATTGTTGACCCAGGCCCAGGCCTCCGCAAGCTCCCCCAGCGTAGCGCCGGTCGCGGAGATATCGGCCATGAGGGTCTCATCGACAGGTCCAAGAACGGAGACGATGTCTTTTGCGGTCATGGTCATGTGCATTCTCCTGAGATTTCTTGGGGCGCGGGATCGTGGCGGAGCCCGTTCATCTCCTCAAGGGCGGAACGAAATCCCTCCAGCTTTGTTCCGGCATTGGAGATCGGCCATGAAATGGATGTCAGGAGGGTACGATGCCAAGCACGGTGATCGAACTCATGCCTTTGAGCCCCACATGGGTGGACATCGCGATGCGCCTTGTATTGGTCATCGCAGCCGGCGCGCTGATTGGCCTCAACCGCGAGGCCGGCGGGCATGCCGCCGGGTTCCGGACAACGATCCTGGTGGGCTTGGCGGCATGCCTGGCCATGATCCAGGCCAACCTACTGCTCACCACGATGGGCAAAACGCCCCAGTCATTCGTCCGCATGGACATCCTGCGCTTTCCGCTCGGCATACTAACCGGCGTCGGTTTTATCGGCGGCGGTGCCATCCTCAAGCGCGGCGATCTGGTCACGGGTGTGACGACGGCAGCAACGCTCTGGATCATGACGGCAATAGGCCTGTGCATCGGTGGCGGGCAGTTGGTGGTCGGGTCCGCGGGAGCCATTGTGGCTTTCATCGTGCTTTCACCATTCAAATTGTTCGATGAATTGATATCGCATCGGCAAAAGGCGCATGTGGTGATCGAGCTTCTTAGCAGCGCCGATATCGCGAAGATCGAAACCGCGTTCGACCCACTCGGCTATTCCTTCCATCTCGTCAGCAAGTCGATAAACGAACCCGATGCTGCCGTTCATGCCGCCTATCAAGTGCGATGGAAGCATGGAAGTGTCAGCGGCGGTGCGTCGGACCTCCTGGCTGCTGTCGAAGAGCGCTATAAGGTTGTGTCGTTCGAGATGATGACAACGACCACATGACCATGAGGCACCCCAGAACGCCACGGGGAACATTCTCGCCCGGAGAGGGTTTGCCCTTCGAACGAAAGGAGGATGCCATGGTCAAAACCAGAGAGATGAAAACGCACGACGCTGCCTCCGCTGGTGCAGATATTCGTACGCAGCAGGCGCTCGATCAGGCTGCGGGCGGCGCCGGAGAGATCGATACGCGTACGCCCGGCGTGGAGACGCTGGACGTGAATTTCACCTATTCGGAACCGGGGTCCGACGACTCGCGATCGACCGATACTCCGGATTGCGACAGGCAACGCGAGCAGGCCCTGGATGCGGCTGCCGGCCGAATTGCGGCGGCGGTCAGAGCTTCTCGACCGCGAGAGAGCCGTTCAATGCGCAATGTTGCGATGCTGGCAATCGGCGGCCTCGCCGGCTTTTTGCTGCACGGGGTTATTACGGGCCGATAAGCGGCTTCCGAAAGCAGGCTGCGGGATGGAACCTTATGGCGTTTTTCTTGTTGCGTTCCATGAGCCCAGAGAAGGAGGGCGTCATGCAACGTCAGCACCCGCCACATGCGTCGACAAAAAATCCGTTCAAGGCGTCTGAATCGCAATGGCGGCCCGATGCGGAAATCCGCGCCGAAATCCAAAGGAAATTGAGCGAAGACCCGCTGCTGGATATCTCCGGCATCTTTATCACCGTCAGCAGTGGCCGTGTCCTCATCGAAGGATCGGTCGAAAACGACGAGATCAAGCGACGCATCGAGACCCATTCACGTCAAGTGAGCGGCATCAGCGGCCACGACAGCAACCTTTGTATTCGTAAGCCGCGATAGAAAGCGTAGGCAGGCATGCGCGCATTGTTGATCATCGTTATCGCATTGATGGTGGCCTCGATCCTCAGCATCCTTGTCATCAAGCCGTTCGTGACCGGAAAGAACGGGGATTCGACTGTCGCACAAAAGACCATCGAGCAGCCGGAACCGAAGCCTTAAAGCTGCCATAGCAGACTACTTGGCTTCCGGGGTCTTCTGCTCCTGCTGGCCCGGCACGGCGCTAGGCGGAATAACCGGCATCTTGCCGCCACGCGGCGCTGGCTTTTCCATTGCGCTATCTCCAGTCGTCGGCGGCTTCAGCACACCGCCACAGTCCGAAAGTTTATTCGCAGCGCTATCCTGAGAACCTTGCAGCGCGGTCTGGCTTTCACCTTCGGTCTGCTTGCTGGTGGCAGGAGCCCTGCAGTTGTCGCTGTTCGGCCTCTGTAGCTGTTGCGCGAATATGCCTCCTGGCATCGCAAATGCCAGGGCAGCCGCCACCAGCAGAACCCGTCCACGCGACCGGTGCGGTGCGTCGGGATTGCCGGCTGTCGCGATCGGAACTGGCCGACAGAGCTTGAAGCTCTCGTCCATGGTGTTCTCCATCGATGAAAGTGCGGGGATTGCAGACCGGATGGATGGGAAGCTCGTCTGCCAATTCGTCGGCCATGGAGAGAAAACGGAAAAATCTCCATGTTCTTCAGCACCATCACGTCCGTTTGGCACGGCCTACAATGTCAATGGCTAACGTCTGGTGGCGGCCGATGTTCCGTTTGATTCGAGAGGCCAAGCTCAGATCAGTGGCGATGAAATAACGAAATCAGCGAACCAGCGCAGGCGTAGGGGTGACTGACAGGAACCGTAGACATAAAAAACGGCCCCCCGTGGAAAGGAGGCCGTTTTCACATTTTCCGGAGAGACCGATAGCGTTGCTATTCGGCCGCTTGCAACGCAGGCGTCTCCAAGTCGCTAGTCAATTGTCCGGCCATGGCGGCGGCAAACTTGGTCTGGTCGAGTTCGTTTTCCCAACGGGCGACCACGATCGTAGCAACCGCGTTGCCGACGAAATTCGTCAGAGCACGGCATTCCGACATGAAGCGATCGATGCCGAGGATGAGCGCCATGCCGGCGATCGGAACCGAAGGCACGACGGCAAGGGTAGCGGCCAGCGTGATGAAGCCGGCGCCGGTGATGCCGGCAGCTCCCTTGGAGCTCAGCATGGCTACGAGCAGCAGCAAGATCTGGTCAGTGAGCGAGAGCGATGTATCGGTCGCCTGCGCGATGAACAGCGCCGCCAGGGTCATGTAAATGTTGGTGCCATCGAGATTGAACGAATAGCCGGTCGGGATGACGAGACCGACGACCGAGCGCTTGCAGCCTGCGCGTTCCATCTTGTTCATCAGGCCGGGAAGCGCTGCTTCCGACGACGAGGTGCCGAGAACGAGCAGCAGTTCTTCCTTGATGTAGCGGATCAGCGCCAGGATCGAGAAGCCGTTGTAACGGGCGACGGCGCCGAGAACGACGAGCACGAACAGCAGCGATGTAGCGTAGAAGGTGCCGATCAGGAACGCCAGGTTGGCGATTGTGCCGATGCCGTATTTGCCGATCGTGAAGGCCATGGCGCCGAAAGCACCGATGGGCGCGAATTTCATCAGCAGGGCGACCATGCGGAAGATCGGCGTTGTCAGTGCCTGCAGGAAGTCCTGCACGGGACGGCCACGCTCGCCGACAGCGCCGAGCGCGATACCGAAGACGACCGAGAAGAACAGGACCTGGAGGATGTCGCCCTTGGCGAAGGCGCCGACGATCGTGTCCGGAATGATGTTCATCAGGAAGCCGACCACCGTCGCATCATGGGCCTGCGCCGCATAATTGTTGACGGCCTTCGTATCCAGCGTTGCAGGATCGATGTGCATACCAGCACCGGGCTGGACGACATTCGAGATGATGAGGCCGACGATCAGCGCCAGCGTCGAGAAGGTCAGGAAGTAGATGAACGCCTTGCCGACGACGCGGCCGAACTTCTTGAGGTCCGACATGCCGGCGATGCCCGTGGTGACCGTCAGGAAGATGACGGGCGCGATGACCATGCGGACCAGCTTGATGAAGGCATCGCCAAGCGGCTGCAACGATGCGCCGATTTGCGGATAGAAATGTCCAAGCAGAATACCGGCGGCGATGGCGGTGAGAACCTGCACATAGAGATGCCGGTAGAAGGGAAGTTTGCCGTGTGTCTCGGCAACGACGGGTGCAATCATGATATCCTCCGTTATGCCCAACCGATCCTTCGGCCCTCCGGGCAACGACTACAAAACTTCAACAGCCTCCGACTGTTTGCCTTATCCGTGCAACGGGCGTGCCAGATGAAGGACTTCCCAATAATCCGTTGATATAAAAACAGATTTTATTGGAGCCTGCGGTTAAGCCTCCGAATCTGTGCGGCAATCCGCACAGATCGAATTGCGGTCCGCGCGAAATCATGCACAATATGATGATGCTGCAGCGGCCCACCATGGAACGATTTTCGACGCCAGAGCAGCTAGGCCGGCGCTCTCGCCGGGTCTGGTTGGTCTTTGCGATTTTCTGCGCGATCGTCATTACGGCCGCGCTCTATGGCGCGGGCGTTTACGGCCGCGTGACCGCAATCGAGGCATTGCAAGGCCAGGGTCGCACTGACGCGAACCTGAAGGTCGCTCTACTGAGAGCCGTCCTTGAGCGTCCCCGCGCCCTGCCGCTTCTCCTGGCGGACGACCAGCAGGTGCGCGACGCGCTCGCGGCGGCGAAGGGCGATGCCGTCGCTACGCTCGACCGTAAGCTCGAGAGCCTCGTCTCCGGCACCAAAGCCTCGGTGCTCTACGTCACCGGCAAGGATGGTGTGGCGATCGCGTCGAGCAACTGGCGCGAACCGCTGAGCTTCGTCGGCAATGATTATTCTTTCCGTGATTATTTCCGCCGGGCGATGGAGGCGGGAACCGCGGAACATTTCGCGCTTGGCAATGTCAGCAACCGCCCCGGGCTTTATATTTCCCGCCGTGTCGGTGATGCCTTGAACGCCCTGGGTGTCGTGGTCGTCAAAATGGAATTCGACCAGCTCGAAGCCGATTGGCGGGAAGCCGGCCGTCCGGCCTACGTCACCGACGAGCATGGCGTCGTGCTGATCACCAGCATTCCCTCCTGGCGCTTCATGACGGCATCGCCGCTATCTGCCGACAATCTGGCCGCCATCCGCAAGAGCCTGCAATTCGGCGATGCGCCGTTGACACCTCTGCCGATCGCCCAGCCCGAAGCAATCGGGCCGGATGTCTCGATCGTGCGCGCCGTCCTGCCGGGCAGCAGCGCTGCGGAATATCTGCGCCTGACGACAGCAATCCCGTCGACGCCCTGGCAGTTGGACTATCTTGTCCCGACGGACCAGGCAATTTCCGCCACTGTCCGTGAAACGCGCTTCCTTGCGCTCACCGTGCTGCTGCCAATCTTGGCGATTGCCGCCTTCCTGCTGAGGCGGCGCCACGTCTCCGCAATGCAGATCGCAGTCAGCAGGATTGCTCGCGAGGAGTTGGAACGGCGGGTATTGGAGCGCACCGAGGATCTCAGCCGCGCCCGCGATCGTCTCGAAGCGGAAATTGCCGATCACCGGATGACGGAGGCGAAGCTGCAGGTCGTGCAGCAGGATCTGGTGCAGGCCAATCGTCTTGCGATCCTCGGGCAAGTCGCCGCCGGCGTGGCCCACGAGATCAATCAGCCGGTCGCCACCATTCGCGCCTATGCCGACAACGCCCATATCTTTCTGGAGCGGAAGCAGATCGCGCCGGTAAAGGAAAACCTTTCCTCCATAGCGGCGCTCACCGAACGGATCGGCACGATTACCGACGAGTTGAAGGCATTTGCCCGCAAAGGGCGGACCGCACCGGAACCGGTGGAACTGAGGAGCGCCATCGAAGGCGCCGTGATCCTGCTCAGAAGCCGCTTTGCCGGTCGCCTCGACGCACTTGCGATCGATCTTCCGCCCGCCGAGTTGACAGTCGTCGGCACACGCGTTCGGCTCGAGCAGGTATTGATCAATCTTTTCCAAAATGCGCTCGAAGCGCTGGAAGGCCGCGAGCAGGCGAAAGTCGAGGTCTTAGCGCGGGAAACGACTGATGGCGTCGACGTCATCGTCTCCGACAATGGCCCCGGCATTCCGCCGGCGATCCTGCATTCGCTATTCACGCCCTTCAACACATCGAAGGAAAAGGGCCTCGGCCTCGGTCTTGTCATCTCCAAGGACATCGTCGCCGACTATGGCGGCCGCATCGAGGTTGAGAGCAGCGAGAGCGGCACCCGTTTCACCATTCATCTGCGCAAGGCAATTTCATGAGCGACGTTTCCCCCGTCTTCCTGATCGATGACGACAAGGACTTGTTGAAGGCAACGAAACAAACACTTGAACTTGCTGGATTTTCTGTCTCAGCCTTCTCCTCCGCGGCCGATGCGCTCGGCGCGTTGGACGCCGGTTTTGCCGGCGTGGTCGTCTCCGATATCCGCATGCCGCAGATGGACGGACAACAGCTCTTCAGCCGCGTCAAAGAGCAGGACGCGGACCTGCCGGTCATCCTCGTCACCGGCCATGGCGATATCCCGATGGCGGTGAAGGCGATCCAGGACGGCGCCTATGACTTCATCACCAAACCCTTCGCCACCGACCGGCTGGTGCAAAGCGTGCGGCGGGCAGCGGAAAAGCGTCGCCTCGTTCTGGAAAACCGCGCGCTCCGCATTGCGGCCGAACAGGCGCAAGGCGATCTGCCCTTGATCGGCCAGACGCCGGCGATGGAACGGCTGCGCCATACGCTGCGGCAGATCGCGGATACGGACGTCGATGTGCTGGTGACCGGCGAGACGGGCAGCGGCAAGGAAGTGGTCGCAAGCCTGCTGCATCGCTGGAGCCGGCGCGCGAAGGGCAATTTCGTGGCCCTCAATTGCGGCGCACTGCCGGAGACCGTCATCGAAAGCGAGCTTTTCGGCCATGAGCCGGGCGCCTTTACCGGCGCGCAGAAGAAACGCGTCGGCCGCATCGAGCACGCCAGCGCCGGTACACTGTTTCTGGATGAAATCGAGAGCATGCCGCCGGCAATACAGGTGCAGATGTTGCGTGTTCTGGAAATGCGAGAGGTAACACCGCTGGGCACCAACGAAGTGCGTCCGGTTGATCTGCGCGTGGTGGCCGCCGCGAAAGTTGATCTCGGCGACCCGCGCCAACGCGGCGATTTCCGTGAAGATCTTTATTACCGCCTCAACGTCGTCACCATATCCATCCCGCCGCTACGAGACCGACGAGAGGATATCCCCCTGCTCTTCGGTTACTTTGCGGACCGCGCCGCCAGCCGCTTCAAACGCGAAGTACCCGCCATTTCCGCCGCTATCCGTCACCATTTGCAGAGCCACGATTGGCCGGGCAATGTTCGCGAGCTTTCGCATTTTGCGGAGCGCTTCGTTCTCGGCCTGGAGGGGGCGGCCGCACCGAAGATAAATGAAATCCTCTCCGCTGATACAGCACTACCCCTGCCCGCCCGCGTCGAGCGCTATGAGGCCGACCTTATCCGCGAGACCCTTGCCCAAAACGGCGGCGATGTCCGCCGCACGATCGAGGCCCTCGGCATCCCGCGGAAGACCTTCTACGACAAACTTCAGCGCCACGGCATCGTCCGGGGAGATTTTGCGGGATTCGACGGAGACGACCGACGCCCGCGCGTAGGTGATTAGCGGGATGCTTGAGACATCACCAATAGGCCACCGTTGGCGATCATCCGGCCTTAAGGGCAGGTTTTCGGCCCTGCGACAAAACCGCCATGTCGAGGCGCCGATCAAAGCCGTCAGGAACTGATCTTCTACCCAAACGTTACCGACCCTATGGCCAACAGATATGAGAGTTGTGCCGTGGTTGATAATCAGCATCTCGTTCAGAGAGACAACCAGACCGAACCTCGGATAGAACGTATTCATCCCGGCGATGATCACCAGACTGACCGGGTGGAGAAAAAGCGTCAATCATTCATCCGCAGGCATCCCCTTTGGATCCTGCTTGGTGTGATCGTTGTCGCTGCCCTTGCCGTCGCAGGATGGTTCGCCTGGCAGATTTATTTTCACCCCTATGAGTCGACGGACGATGCCTTTATCGACGCTCGCAGCTTCTCGCTCGCCATGAAGGTTTCCGGCTATGTTACTGATGTTCCGGTGACCGACAATCAGCATGTCCAGACCGGCGAAGTCATCTTGAGGATTGATCCACGCGACTATCAGATCACCCTCGACCAAGCCAATGGACAGGTGAATGTTGCGGCCGCCGCGCTCCAAAGCGCCAGCGCCCAGATCGACGCCGCAAGCGCCGCGATCGATGTCGCAAAGGCGCAGCACAACTCGGCGGCGGCAGCGCTGCAATATGCCGAGCAGGAGGCTGCGCGCCAGCAGCAACTGGTCAAGAGCGGCTCCGGCAGCGTCCAGGCAGTACAGCAGGCAACGTCCAATCTGCAGCAGAGCCAGGCGAGCCTGGCACAGGCAGAGGCAAACATAACCTCGGCGCAAAAGAACAAGGCGGTTGCCGAAGCCCAGAAGGCGAGTGCCGCCGCCGGTTTGAGCCAGGCGCAGGCACAGGCCGAAGAGGCGCAGCAGAACCTCAAATACACGACGATCGTCGCAGCCCAGCCCGGCCGTGTCGTCCGCCTGACCGGCGCCAAAGGACAATATATCGAGGCCGGGCAGGCAATCTCGATGTTCGTCCCCGACGAAATCTGGATCACCGCGAATTTCAAGGAGACGCAATTGACCGACATGCGGCCGGGCCAGCCGGTCGATGTGACGATCGATGCCTATCCGGATCACCTGTTGCACGGCAAGGTCGCCTCGGTCCAACCCGGTTCCGGCACGGCGTTCTCGCTGCTTCCCGCCGAGAACGCGACCGGCAACTATGTGAAGGTCACGCAGCGCGTACCGGTGAAGATCGTCGTCGACACTTGGCCGGCGGATCTCCCGATCGGGCCGGGTATGTCCGTAGTCCCCACGGTCACCGTCCGGCCGAGGCATTGACATGAGCGGCGCCAACACAACCGCCGGCGGAGCGACCGTGCCCGCCGCGGGCGCCACCAATCCATGGCTGATCGCGGTCGTGGTCTCGCTTGCGACCTTCATGGAAGTCCTGGACACGACGATCGCCAATGTGGCGCTGCGCTACATTTCGGGCGGTCTTGCCGTCAGTGCGGATCAGGCTTCCTGGGTGGTGACGACATACCTCGTTTCCAACGCAACCATATTGGTCGCCAGCAGCTTCATTGCCGAACGGTATGGCAGGCGTCGCTTCTATCTCGTTTGCCTTGCGACCTTCACGATCGCCTCCGTTCTCTGCGGGCTGGCATGGAATCTTCAATCGCTTCTCGCCTTTCGCATGATCCAAGGCTTCGCCGGCGGCGGCATGGTGCCGACCTCGCAGGCGATCCTCGCCGATTCATTTCCGCCGGCCAAACGCGGCCAGGCCTTCGCGATGTTCGGCGTCGCCGTGGTGGTGGCGCCCGTGATCGGCCCCACACTGGGTGGCTATCTCTCGGATAATTATTCCTGGCACTGGTGTTTCCTGATCAACGGTCCGGTCGGCGTCTTTGCCTTCATCCTCGTCTATTTTCTGGTGGAGAGATCAGAGGAGATGCAGCGAAAGCGGCAGGCACTCCGCAGCCAAGGCGTCCGCTTCGATATTGTCGGCTTCCTGCTTGTCGCAACGTTCCTCGGTTCGCTCGAGCTGGTTCTCGATCGCGGTCAGACGGAAGATTGGTTCGACTCAAATCTGATCATCGCCATGACCGCGCTTTGTGTCCTGGCCTTTGCACTGGCAATTCCTTGGGTGCTGACGAAATCGAACCCGATCATCGATGGTCGGCTGCTCGGAACCCGGCAGTTCGGATCCTGCTTCATCGTCATGATGGCAACGGGTGCGATCCTGATCGCAACGACACAATTCCTTCCGCAGGTCCTGCAGCAGGATTATCGATACACCGCCACATGGGCCGGCCTGGCGCTATCGCCGGGTGGTCTTGTCACCATGGTCATGATGTTCGTCGCAGGTCGCCTCACTTCGGTGGTCCAGCCGAAATATATGATCGCCACCGGTGCCTTGATCATCGCAGGCTCGATGTGGTGGCTGACACAGCTCAATCCAGGCCTCAATTTCGCATTCTTCGTTTGGTCTCGCTTGTATATCGGACTGGGCCTGCCGCTGATTTTCATCGCGATCACCTCGGCCTCCTATTATGGCCTGAGGCCGGACCAGACCAATCAGGCCTCCGCCATGATCAACGCCGCCCGCAATATCGGCGGCTCGATCGGCGTCTGCATCGCCTTGAATGTTCTGGCGCATCGTCAGCAATGGCACCAAAGCCGGCTGGTGGAGCACATAGTGCCGTCCTCGCCGGCCTACCATGAAACCCTTCAGACCATGTCGCACTATTTTGCGCAGAAAGGCGCGACCATGGCCGAGGCCCAAGCGCAGGCCACTGCCTGGATCGGGCAACAGGTGCAGATACAATCGAGCTATCTGGCCTATATCGACGTTTTCTACGTACTGACCATGATCGCGCTCTCGGCAATCCCGCTTGCCCTGATCCTCAGCAATATCAAACTCGGAGAAGGCGGCGGCGGAATGCACTGAAGGGTCAAGACATCTTTGAAGCGACTTTGCACCAGCGAAGCCTTGCGCCGAACCGTTATGAGTTGCCGGAGGCAGCGGATGCTCGCTTCGGGGCTGAGAATATAGGAGAGAACAGGTAACCGAGCCTTTTCGAGGTCGCGGCCGTGATGTGATCGGCATCCTTATAGAGCGGCATGCCATCCTGTGTCGCGTCGCAATGCCCATCGTGGCAGATCGCAGGCAGAGGGTCGACTATGGCGGCCCCATATTTGGTCGCGAAACCAGTCAGAATAGTGCGCGAGAGTGCCTGGCGTTTCGCAACATAATCCCACGGCGGGGCAACTTCCGTCGATGTCTTGGTCATGACAGCCTTGGCGACGGCTTCCGGCATATAGCGGCCCATTTCCGGCACATCCATGACCAATACGACTTTAGTTCCCTGCTGCGTCAGCTCCGTCATCAGGCGGTCCAGGGATGCCGTCACCGACGCGGACTTGTCCTGCAATGGCGGCGGCAACGACGGATCGAAGTAGACGCCCTCATTCGGCAGCTCGGCGTCATGCACATATTTCGGCCAGTAGGCGATCAGGAACACCAGCGGAATGTGCCTCGATGTGACGAGGTCGCGGACGGCGGCATTGAAGTCACCGCATCGTTTCACGTCGCCGCGAGCTGAAAGCTGTGCGCCCGGCAATGGCGGACACGATGCGTGCCCTGCAAACAGACCGGAAACGCCAGCCTGTTTCGCCGCCTCGTCGATCGCCGGGGACATGGCTCCGGAATGCGAATCTCCCCAAACGAGGAAGGAAGGCGTGTTCGATGCTTCGGCGCCGAGCGGGCAAAGTTTTCCGGCTCGTATGTCAGACAGAGACGGACCTGTGGTGTCGGAGTCAGCAAAGCATGGCGGCAGGCCGAAGCGGCTGATGTCGTATGTTGCGGCGTAGACCTTCTGCACATCGGCCGGGAGGCGACTCGGAACGCCGCTGTCGCGAATGACATAGTTCCCGAATCCGACCACGGCGACCATGACCGCCGCCGCCGCCGCGAACAAGGGCCTCCGCCCCAAACGATTGTTACGGCCGCGAAACGGCCGTTCGATGAACCGCCACGAAAATGCTGCGAGAGCCAGCGAGGCGACAACAATCAAGCCACCCTGGACCGGGGAAAGCTCGCGACCGAAGATTTCACGGCTGAATACGATGATCGGCCAATGCCAGAGATAGAGGGAATAGGAAATCAGCCCGACGAACACCAAGGGCTTCGCCCGCAGCGCCCGCCCAGCCAGCCCATATTCGGCGCCCGCATAGATCACCAGGGCCGCACCGAGGCAGGGCAGCAAAGCGGCCGGGCCGGGAAATAGGGTATGATCGGTGAAACCGAATACGGCGATGACGATCAGGATTATGCCGAGGGTGGCAAGGCCTTCCCGCATCACCGGCCGGGCTGGCCTCGGTATCACACTGAAAGCCAGCAAGGCGCCAAGCAGCAATTCCCAGGCGCGAAACTGCAGCAGGTAGAATGCCGCGGCAGGCGTACGGAAAACCTCCCAAGCGCTCGCCGCGAAGGAGGCGATCAACAGGCCCAGCAGAATATGCACCGCATAGCGTCGCGCGAACCGGCTGATCACCAACAGCAGCAGCGGAAACAGGATGTAGAACTGCTCTTCGACCGCGAGCGACCATGTGTGCAGCAGCGGCTTCAACTGCGCACCAATGTCGAAATAGCCGCTTTCCTTCTCGAACTGGATGTTCGAGGTGAACAATGCGGCCGCCTTCAGGCTGCGGGCGAAATATTCCAGCTCGACCGGCATCAGAAGCAGCCATGCCGCCACGGACGAGGCCGCGAGAACGGCAAAGAGCGCCGGGAAAATGCGTCGCACTCGCCTCTCATAGAAGCGCAGGATGCTGAAATCGCCTTCTGCGATTTCACCCGAAATCAGCGAGGCCATCAGAAACCCGGAGATGACGAAGAAAACGTCGACCCCGACAAAGCCGCCGCTGAACCCCGCAATGCCGGCGTGATAGAGCACGACTGGCAGGATCGCCAAGGCGCGAAGCCCGTCAATGTCGGCTCGATACCTTAAATGGCCTGGAGTAAGTCGGTGCACGAGCTCCGAAGGAGAATTACGCAATATAAGATTCAAACTTATTCTCCGAAAGCCACGAGAGTTCTGGGGCTAGTCTAGCCAAGCAGTTATAGCGGTGAGCTGACGCTGGGCTGAAAAATAGGCCGCCAGGACTTAGGTCCAGCCTGTATTCGCCTTTTTCGGTCGCAGAGCTGCGGTTTAGCTGATGTCAGCGAGTTGCAAGGGAGACCTGATAGCTTCTGATAAGCACGGTCGGCGAGGAGAGAGCGGGCATTACACTCCGCAACGTCGTCAAACGTATGACGCTTTTCAAGCTCGCTTATTTCTGTGTCGAGTTTGTGGTGCCCTTGTCCATCGGTTCAGCACCGCAGCCGGTCTCCTGACCACATTTGTCTGGACTACCGCCTAGCCGAACCTGATCGCCGCCATGAACGCCGACGCCGCACGCGAGGTCTGGACGGCAATCAGAGGCGAGCATAGCGCCGCCGCCTGAGATTGCCGGCCTATGCCGCGATCGGGATGCTGACTTTAGACGCCCGAGGCGCGGGCGATGCTCGGCTGCGATGTCAATTGCGCCGCCATGTCAGCGGTTCGATCCAGCACGGTCATTGCCTGTGAGATCATGCCATCAAGAGCATCGGCACTTTCACAGGCCCCAGCGATCAACGGCGCACTCAGGCATATCCTCAAGGCGCTAGCAGGCATGTCGCCGAAATCGGCGCAGCGAACGGGCTGACCGAGACGTACCGGCACAAGGCCGCCCTGCTCGACGGCTAGGTTCTCGTAGACCGCTGCACTCTCCGTCGCCGTCAGAATGCCGCCTCGATGAGGATTGCGTAGATAGAACGAAAAGATCGAGGGTATCTCATCCCAGCGCGAAGCCTGCCGTTCGCCCCACAGGCGGTTCCGGTCGATCGGCCGACTGTCAAGCATCTCGAAGGCGCTGTCCTGCTTGAGCCGCTTTCCAACCGCCTCGGCGAAAGCGGAGAGCACGGCGATCACCTTGTCCTCGGACAAGCCGACAAAGCGCTCGAGTTCGAACAGCGCCGCCTTCCATCGCAGCAAGAGGCCGAAATTGGCGTGATCCGGCAACACATCCCGGGCCATCCAGCCCTCCGGCCAATCCGCTTTCGCACAATAATCGGCAAGCGCCGGCGGCAAGGATCGCTGCTTCAGGCGATCCGACATTCGAGGCGGACATAGCAGCGCGCCACTGAAAATCGGACCGGCCAGGAATTTGGAGCCGGTGACGGCCACCAGGAAATCATGGGCCAGATAGGCGCGGATCGTTGCGGCGGAAACGCGAAATTGGCAAGCATCGATCATGATATCGAGCATGGCGCCGAAGCGTTCTTTCAGGCGAAAGACCGTTTCGAGGCTCGGTGCCAGCAGGCTGGTCTTGGAAACATCCGTAACGACCAAAAGGCACCTGAGTTCAGCCGCGCGGGCGAGTTCGATCAGCCCTCTCAATTCCAATTCTATCTCGTCTTCGCTCCGCAACGTGCCGTCGGCATTACGCACCGCGACCGTCGTATTGCGCGTGGCATGTCCAGGGCTCAGTTCTTCGCCTTTGCCAACGGGACGATGGCCACCGACGCAGCTCATGAAGTGGCGCCCGGATGCAGCGGTCATCACCCCGCTCCCGGTCTCGTTGCCCATCAGCGTGATAGTCATCAAGGTCCGATCGTCCTGCCGTGCCAGCAGCGACGCAGCGAAGAGATGGATATCGGTGCCGGACGTTGCCATGATGGCATCCACCTGCGATGGCCCTGCGCTCCGATCTAGGCCGAGCAGACGCAGCAGTTTCGCGCGCATCCGCGCGATCTCCCGCGCGTAGATCTCGGCCGCAGGCCGTGTTTCCATTTCCCGCACAAGGTCAGCATGGTACGCGCCGACTGCCGCGAAAGCCGGTGCGGAAATGGTCGATGCCGTCGAGGAGCCGAAGGCCAAGTCCCGCGGCCGGGGCGATGGCCCGTGGCCATACATATTGAGGCCGGTCGCCGGTTCGCACTCCAATCTCTCGTCTCCACCGGAGATCAGGCAATTGAGAAGTGCATCCCTGCCCGCGCCGGACACCTTCAACGGCCCACCTTCGGTCACAGCCATTTTGCCGTTCGGGGCAAGGCCGGGGGCGCAGTCGTCAAGGGTCTTCAGCATGCGGAAACATTCCTCTTACGGTCCTGAAATCGAAGCGCTTTTGAGCGCCGCGACCTCCATTTCGCCCGCGAGATGGTTTCGGGCATGGAACATTAGGACAAATAAGGTGGAGCGAAGCTGACTTGGCGATGGATAGGGATGATGGCGCCGACAATTGTTCGAGATTTTCCCAACAAATGGGTCGTCCGGCGCGTGTAGCGCCGTCTCTCGACCGGCAGGAAATTCGCAGACGTCATGAATGAAGCGAGAATCGATCAGCCCGGCTCATCTGGCCTGCTTGAGTCCTAAACGAAAAAGCCTGCCGCGGGAGGAGGTGCGGCAGGCTTTCGTAAAGAACCGAACAGTAGCTGGGAGGAGGAGTGCTACTGTTCCCGCAGACGACCTTGGGAGGAGGAGTAGGTCATCTGCATTTCGAAGGATGCGGGAGGAGGTGCATCGCTTCGATAAATACATCATACTTTTTATTTGCTCAGTTCATAGGCATTTCTTTGCAGGGCAGGCATGCGTTATGCGAAAAGCTGGAAGCTCTATCGGGACCGGCCTTCATTGGAAGGGTGGGAGCCGCTTGCGAAAAGCGCAAAACAAAAGCGCCCGCTCGGGAGGAAGCAGGCGCTGTCGAAATGTCGAAGTATGGATGGCGTTGTGAGCCGTTAGCGAACGACCGCTCCGCGAGCGATGTTATGAATGTCGCCGCGGCCGATGCCAAGGTCATTCAGTTCGCGCGTGGACATACGGCCCAGTTCGGCGACCGTTTGACGATACTTGCGCCAGTTGTTGAAAGAGCGTGCTACGTTCATAATGATCCCCTTTCCTTGGGCATTCGAAGCTGAGCTGCCGTCCGTGGCGCTCCCTTCGCTTCGATGGCTTGTATATAATACGGGACCTTCTGATATTGCAGCGCCAAGGTATCACTGCACCCATGCAGGTAGCGCATGGGTTATTCAGCGGGATCTTAACCTTTCGGGCGCAGCGTGAAATCTCAGACAGCCAACTGCCGATCCCTTCGAAACGTCTTTGGGGTTGACCTTCGTCAACACATTGCCATTCTTGGGCGTGAGCGAACTGGAGAATTGCAACTGCGCAGATCGTTCTGCCAGTCGCCAGCGCGAAAATAATTCGCTGCCCGTGTCGTAATCTCACGCAGCCGCTCGTCATATGAAAAAGCCAAGCGATTTGCCGTCCCGGGCAATATCAATTGTTCCGTCCAAATTCGACCCAAGGCAGCACGATTATGACCGACAGCGAGACTTTTGCCGATGCGGAACAGGATGTCCCAACCGTGGAAGACCATGGTGCCCGTAACAAACTCGTCATAGCCCTGCTATTGGTGTCGGCTTTTGTCGTCATTCTCAACGAGACCATTATGGGTGTGGCGCTGCCGCATCTGATGGCCGATCTCGATATTACCGCAAGTGCCGCTCAGTGGTTGACCACGGCCTTCATGCTGACCATGGCCGTCGTCATCCCGGTCACCGGATACCTGCTGCAACGGCTCAACACGCGACCGGTCTTCATTCTCGCCATGTCGCTGTTCAGCGCTGGCACGCTGATATCGGCGCTGGCGCCGGGGTTTGCCGTCATTGTCATTGGCCGCATCGTGCAGGCCTCGGGCACAGCAATCATGATGCCGCTGCTGATGACGACGGTGATGACCTTGGTGCCGCCGGAATCGCGCGGCAGGACCATGGGCAATATTTCGGTCGTCATATCGGTGGCTCCGGCCATCGGGCCAACCATTTCCGGCCTCATTCTTTCCGCGCTGGAATGGCGCTGGCTGTTCCTCCTGGTGTTGCCGATCGCCCTGTCTGCATTGGCGCTCGGCGCCTCGCGGATCAAGAACGTGACGGTTCCAACCACGGCGCCGATCGATATTCTTTCGATCTTCCTCTCCGCCATCGGCTTCGGCGGTTTCGTCTACGGCCTTAGCGGATTGGGCGAAGCAGCGCTTCATACGCCGGCGGTATCGCCATGGATTCCGCTTTTGACCGGCGCCGTCGTCATCGCGGTTTTCATCGTGCGGCAGTTGCAATTGCAAAAACAGGAGAGAGCGCTGCTCGATCTGCGCACCTTGACCACAAAGACATTCACGATCGCCGCGGCCATGATGGCCATATTGATGATGTCGATGTTCGGCGTCTTCATCTTGCTGCCGATCTATCTCCAAAACGTGCTGGGATTGTCGACCCTGCAAACCGGGCTGCTGTTGCTGCCCGGCGGGCTGATCATGGGCCTTTGCGCGCCGACGGTCGGGCGTCTCTTCGACAAATACGGTCCGGCGCCGCTGATCATTCCAGGAGCGATCATCCTCAGCACCGTAATGGGCGGGCTGGTCTTCATACAGCAGGATACGCCGTTCTGGATGCTGCTGATTGCCCATATGGTGCTGAGCATCGGTCTCGCACTAATGTTCACGCCGCTGTTCACCGTCAGCCTGGGATCGCTGCCGCCAAACCTCTATTCGCACGGCAGCGCCATGCTCGGCACCACCCAACAGGTCGCCGGCGCGGCCGGCACCGCCCTGTTCGTCGCGATCATGACCTTGCGAGCCACCAGTCTTTCCGCCGCCGGCGCCAGTGCGCTTGCCGCAACGACCGGCGGGATCAAGGCCGCCTTTCTCTGCGGGATGGTCATCTCACTGGGAGCGATCGTAGCGGCGTTGTTTATCAGGAAGCAGGAACACGGGCCGGATATGGGGCACCACCACTAGAACGATTAGCTGATGACAGGGTGGCCGTTCTCTGCGAGAAAGATGGCGATGAGAGACAGGGGCGCCCGTCGCATGATGGGCTGAGAAGTACCCTTTGAACCTGAACCAGATAATGCTGGCGGAGGAAGTCGCTCGGGGATCTCGGCGTGCTCTTACCGTCATCCCTTCGCGTCTCACCCCGCCCGAAAGGCGCGATATGCAAAAACAACACCATTGCCGGCTCGCTGCTAACGACCACGCGGCCAAACCCTCCGCTGGTGCGATGCATCACCAACTTCGCCGCGATCTCCGGTGCACTGTCCATCGGCTGGAGCAGAAAGGCACGCCCATGATCCGAAATGTCCTCTCCATCGCCGGCTCCGACCCTTCCGGCGGCGCCGGCATTCAGGCCGACCTGAAGGCATTTTCTGCCCGTGGCGTCTACGGCATGGCAGCGCTGACCGCGTTGACGGCCCAGAACACGCAGGGCGTTTCCGGCGTCCACCCTGTTCCTGCGGAGTTCGTGGCCGAACAGATCAGAGCCATATTTGCCGATGTGCGCCTCGATGCCGTCAAGATCGGCATGATTGCCAATGCCGCAATCGCCGAAGCGGTTGCCGATGCGCTCACTCCCCATGAAGGCGTTCCGATCGTGCTCGACCCAGTCATGATCGCCAAAGGCGGAACTGCATTGCTTGCCGCGGATGCCGTCGATATCCTGACCGAGCGACTTCTTCCATTGGCCACGCTGCTGACGCCCAATCTGCCGGAAGCTGCCGCACTTCTGCATGAACCGGAGGCCGAAAATCGCGAGACAATGGCCCGGCAGGCGGAAGCCCTTGTAAGGCTCGGCGCGCGGGCCGTTCTGGTCAAAGGCGGGCATCTCGCCGGCGATGAAAGCCCGGACGTGCTCGCAAGCCCGGAGGGCCTGACCTGGTTCGAGGCCGGCCGTGTACCGACCAGAAATACGCATGGAACCGGCTGCACACTTTCCAGCGCGTTGGCGGCGGAGATTGCCAAGGGCTCGACGCTACCGAAAGCCGTCGCCGCAGCCAAAGAGTATCTCGCAGGCGCGGTTGCGGCGGCCGAAACGCTGTCGGTCGGAACCGGTCACGGACCGGTCCAGCACTTCTACGCGCTTTGGTCAGCATAAGTGCGGAACGGGAGCGGACAGATCCATAGTCGGCCTATCTGCTTCGCTGGCAACGCCTTCCCCGGGAGACCTGAGAGGCCCGGCCACCTGCCTCGTGCAGCTGTATCGGTGACCGAGCCTCAATCAACCGCAAGGCGTTGCGGCGATTGTTTATTTGCCTTCCACTAAATGAACGATAGCTGAATAACATGCAGCCTATAGGCGAATATCTTCGTTACAATATGGGCTTTATGGGTAGCTTGCTCTAGCTCGGCTCGTGCCTGCGCCGGCTATGCCTGAGGTCGATGAACGTGTGCCAGAGGACCGTCGCAAGGATGATGGCGCCGCCGAAAAACGTCGCAAGCGGCGGCCTTTCGGAAAAGAACAGCCAAACCCAGAAAGGAGTCAGCACGATTTCCATGGTGCCGATAAGAGCCGCTTCCGCGGGCGGCATGCGCTTCGCGCCGGCAAGAAACAGGACGAGGGCAAAGGAGAAATTGGTTGCCCCGAAGGCGGCAAGCACCAGCCAATTGTGCAGATCGAGCGACCCAACTGAGCTGAACGGCGCGAAGATAACGAGCGTCAGGAAGGCGCTGACGATGGTTGGCGGCAGGCTCGGTGCGCTGCGATCGATGCGCGGAATGATGATGATCAGGGCGAACGAAGCCGTCATGCCGAGCGCCAAGAGATCGCCGAGGCCCGTGCCGCCGCCGATCGAGGCAGCGACGATGATCGCCACGCCGACCAAACAGATCCCGCCGGCAACAAGGGTTCGCCTCGGCACACGCTCCTTCAGGATCGCCCAGCCGAGCAAGGCGGCGATAAAGGGCGCTGTGGCATAGATCATAGTCACGTTCGCAACCGTGGTCCTATAGAGCGCGCCGATGAAGCAGGCCTGGCTGAAGGTCTGGCAGGCGATCATCGCAAGCCCAGACGGGTGAAAGATCGAGCTCCACTGGCGACGCGAAAAGCCGCCTTCGAGAAAGAAGCTCGGGATCAGCAGGAACAATCCGCCGAACAGGGAGCGCCAGGCGATCGCCGTCCAGATATCCGTCGTCAGCAGCCGCGTATAGACGCCGCTGGCGCTCCAGGCGAGCGTTGCCGCAACGACGAGAGCGACGCCCTTTTCGTATTCATTGGCGGCGAAGGATCGAGCCGGGGTCTGAATGGTCATGTGCGGTATCTCGGGAACGAAGCACCTGGACGGATTACACTTGTGTGCGCCGATATTTGACATCAGACAAACGAATAGTAGAGATATGTGCCATCGGAAATTTTTGTGGCTTGCCCATGCGCGAACCCATCGAAAGCGATCTGCTCCGGACGTTCCTCGTCATTAGCGAGACGTTGAATTTTTCCGTTGCCGCGCAACGCATCGGCCGCACCCAATCGGCCGTCAGCGCCCAGATCAAGCGCCTGGAGGAAATTGTCGGCGGGGCGCTGTTCGAAAGAAGCGCCCGTGGGGTCGTGCTGACCCGCTCCGGAAATCAGTTGCTTCCCTATGCTCGACGGATCGTCGATCTGTTGAATGAGGCTGCTGCGACCATCCGCACCAAGCCGTTGAACGGACCTGTCCGGATCGGAATTCCGGAAGAATACAGCCAGACCGTCCTGCCGGCGGCGCTGGCCGCCTTCGCTGTCCGGCACCCTGCCGTCGAAGTGACCGTTTCTTGCGATTACACCGCTCGCAATCTTGCCGCCCTGGAGAAGGACGAACTCGATCTTGCCGTGGTCTTCGACTGGAGCAAGCAGACCACGGGAGAGGTGCTTTGCATCGATCCGACCGTCTGGGTGACATCGTTGGTGCATCGCCTGCATGACGCGACACCGCTGCCCATCGCGACATACCGCAACTCGACCTGGGCGCGCGACTTTGCCCTGCGATCCCTGGAGCAGCAGGCGCGGCCCTATCGCATTGCCTTCATTGCCGATACCAGCTCCGGCCTGAAAAACGCCGTCTCCGCCGGCCTCGCCGTCACCACATTGTCCCGCAGCAACATTCCGCACAGTTGCCGGGAGCTGACGAGCGACGACGGCTTTCCGCCGGTCGATTCCTCGCGCGTCGTGCTTCGCCGCAATCCCTATCATTCCAGCGAGGCGATCCAGGAGCTCGCGGAGATGGTGCGCGAAGCCTTTCAGCCTATGTCGGCTCCGCTGCAGCCGTAGAGCGCCCGCGCAAGCGCCGCCGCGTGCCCGAGGGACTTTCCGAGAAGCTGGCGCGATAGCTGCGGGAAAAGGCCGAGGCCGAGTTGAAACCTGTTGCCGCAGCGATCTCTGCGAAGGACTCCTTCGTCTCGATCACCTTGCGTCGCGCGGCGTTGAGCCGGAGAGCCAGGTAGTGCACATGCGGAGGCGCGCCGATACTTTCCTGAAAGAGCCCCTGGAGATGACGGGCACTGAGGCCGACGCGTCGTGCAAGGCGCGCCAGGATCAGCGGTTGCTCGATATTTTCCTCCATCAGCCGCACGGCCTGTGCGACGCGCGGATCGCGCATACGCAAGCCGGCGGTCGACGGCGAAAGTTCTGCTGCGCTCTGCGTATTGGCTGGCTCGTAGATGAAAAGCCGGCTGACTTCGAGTGCGAGCGAATAGCCCTGTCGGCGCCGGATGATCTCCAGCATCAGGTCGACGGTCGGCAATGAGCCGGCGGTGGTAATGCGCTTGCCGTCGATCACGAAACGGTCCTTGACGGCACGCACCTGCGGATAGGCCAGCGCGAAATCGTCGAAATCCTCCCAATGGACAGCCGCCGATACATTGTCGAGGAGGCTTGCTTCCGCCAGCAGCCAACTGCCGGATTCGATGCCAGCCATCATCGAACGATAGCGCGCCGCCTGGGATATCTGCATTTTCAGCGCCTGCGTCGCGCTGCGCCGCCAATTGTAGCTCGCGAGCACGAAGAGCGGAGCGGAGTCGGTCGGCTTGAAGCCGCCGGACGCGGGAACCGGGACGTGGCTCGTCGTTTCGACGGGCGAACCGTCAGGCGTAAACAAGCGCCAGCGATAGATCTCCGCACCGGAAATGCGATTGGCCCCGCGCAAGGGTTCGATCACCGACGCGATCAGGATCAGGTTCGTTTCCGGAAGCACCAGCAGATCGATATCGAGCGGCGTGTTGGACGAGGTGAGCACAGGCATTCTCCGGTATTTCCGATAATGTATCGTTTGTTTCCGATAATGCAAAGCATGAAGGCGCCGCTTGCCTCGTAATGTCCTCAATACGAGGGAGAACGAAAATGCCTCTTGCGATGAACCGCGATGTTTTCATCACCTGCGCCGTCACCGGCTCCGGCGATACGGTCTCGAAATCCAGCCATGTTCCGATCACTCCCAAGCAGATCGCGGAATCCGCGATCGACGCCGCCAAGGCTGGGGCGGCAGTGGTCCACTGCCATGTCCGCGATCCGGAAACCGGCGCTGCCAGCCGCCGCAACGATCTCTACAAGGAGGTCACGGACCGTATCCGTTCCGCCGATGTCGATGTCGTGTTGAACCTGACCGCCGGCATGGGCGGCGACCTGATCTTCGGTGATGTTGAAAGCCCCCTGCCCCTGAACGTCCGGGGTACCGACATGGCCGGTGCGACGGAACGCGTCAGCCATGTCGCCGAATGCCTGCCGGAAATCTGCACGCTCGATTGCGGCACGATGAACTTCAGTCTCGGCGACTATGTGATGACCAATACGCCCTCCATGCTGCGGGCGATGGCGAAGAAGATGACCACTCTCGGCGTCCGCCCCGAGATCGAAGCCTTCGATACCGGTCATCTCTGGTTTGCCAAACAGCTTGCCGAGGAGGGTCTTATTGAGGACCCCATCCTCATCCAGCTTTGTATGGGCATCCCCTGGGGGGCGCCCGATGACCTCAACACCTTCATGGCGATGGTCAATAACGTTCCCTCGAGCTGGACCTTCTCGGCCTTTTCCATCGGCCGCAATGCCATGGCCTACCCGGCTGCGGCCGTGCTTGCCGGCGGCAATGTCCGCGTCGGTCTGGAAGACAACCTCTATGCCGGGAAGGGCTTGCTCGCCACCAACGCACAGCTCGTCGAAAAGGCGGTGCAGGTCGTCGAGGGCATGGGCGCGCGCATCATCGGCCCCGAGGATGTCCGCAAGAAATTGAAACTGAAAAAGCGCTGAGGCTCCGATGACCAGGATCAACAAGGCAGCCTGCATCGGCGGCGGCGTCATCGGCGGCGGATGGATTGCCCGCTTCCTGCTGGCCGGCATCGACGTCGATGTCTTCGACCCGCATCCGGAAGCGACCCGCATCGTCGGCGAGGTTCTGGCGAATGCCGAAAAGGCCTATGCGATGCTGACCGGCGCGCCGCTTCCGCCGCGCGGCAAGCTCACATTCAGGGACACGCTTGAGGGGGCCGTCGGCGATGCCGACTGGATTCAGGAAAGCGTGCCCGAGAGGCTCGACCTCAAGCGTAAAGTCCTGACGCAGATCGATGCCGTAGCAAGGCCGGATGCCCTGATCGGCTCATCCACTTCGGGGTTGCTGCCGACCGATCTGCAACGCGACATGCGTCATCCGGAACGCTTCTTCGTCGCCCATCCCTATAACCCCGTCTATCTGCTGCCGCTCGTCGAAATCGTCGGGGGTGAAAAGACCTCGACGGAAACGATCAAGGCCGCGATGGAACGGCTGCCGCCGATCGGGATGAAAGGCGTGCACATCGCCAAGGAGATCGAAGCCTTTGTCGGCGATCGCCTGCTGGAAGCCCTGTGGCGCGAAGCGCTCTGGCTGATCAAGGATGACATCTGCACCGTCGAAACGCTGGACGACGTCATTCGCTATTCCTTCGGCCTGCGCTGGGCGCAGATGGGTCTTTTCCAGACCTACCGCATTGCCGGCGGCGAAGCGGGCATGCGGCACTTCCTGGCGCAGTTCGGCCCGGCCCTGCAATGGAACTGGACGAAGCTGATGGATGTCGTCGATCTCGACGATGCACTGGTCGAAAAGATCGGCCAGCAGTCGGACGAGCAGGCCGATGGCCTGTCGATCCGCGAGCTGGAGCGCATTCGCGATGAAAACCTCGTCGGCATCCTGCAGACGCTGAAGGGAAGCCATGGCGGCAAGGGCTGGGGTGCAGGCAAGCTGCTTAAGGATTTCGAGCAAAACCTCTGGGCGTCCGCCGGCGGCGGCGAAAAGCCGATGGATGTCGCGCAGCCGCTGCGGCTGATCGACACCAAAGTCAGCCCGGCATGGGTGGACTACAACGGCCATATGACCGAGCACCGCTATCTGCAGGTGTTCGGCGACACGTCGGACGCGCTGCTACGCCTGATCGGCGTCGATCTCGCCTATGTCGAGCGTGGTCATAGCTACTATACGGTAGAGACGCATATCCGCCATCTCGGCGAAGCCAAGCTCGGACAGGCCATTCATTCGACCGCGCAGATCCTCGGGTCTGACGAAAAGCGGCTGCATGTGTTCCACACGATCTACGACACGGCACGCGGCGAAGCGATCGCCACCGCCGAACAGATACTGCTGCATGTCGATGCCAAGGCCGGAAAAGCCGCTCCCGCACCGGAGGAGGTGCTGAGCAAAATAAGGCTGATTGCCGAGGCCCATGTAAAGCTGCCTGTGCCTGACGGCGTTGGACGCCATGTTGGACAAAAACGCTAGGAGGAAGCGGTCATGAATTTCGGGCTCAGCGAAGAACAGGAGATGATCGTCAAGACGGTCAGGGACTTCGTGGAGACGGAGATCTATCCGTATGAGAACGAGGTCGAGCGCACCGGCATCGTGCCGCCCGAACTTGGCGAGGAAATCCGGCGCAAGTGCATCGAGCTCGGCTTCTATGCCTGCAATTTCCCCGAGGAGATTGGCGGCGCCGGCCTCGATCACGCGACCTTCACCCTTGTCGAGCGTGAACTCGGCCGCGGCTCGATGGGGCTCACCGTCTTCTTCGGCCGTCCTTCCGGCATTCTGATGGCCTGCGAAGGCGAGCAACGCGAACGATATCTCCTGCCGGCGGTCCGCGGCGAGAAGATCGACGCGCTCGCCATCACCGAACCCGCTGCTGGCTCCGACATGCGCGGCATGAAATGCGCAGCGCGGCAGGATGGCGACGATTTCATTCTCAACGGCACCAAGCATTTCATTTCCCATGCCGATATCGCCGATTTCGTCATCGTCTTTGCCGCAACCGGCGAGGAGGAAACGGCGAAGGGCACCAAGAAGAAGATCACGGCTTTTCTGGTCGATCGCGGCACGCCGGGGTTCGAAATCCTCAAAGGCTATGACTCGGTTTCCCATCGGGGTTATCACAACGTCATCCTGAGCTTCACGGACTGCCGCCTGCCCAAGTCGCAGGTGCTCGGTGAGGTGCATCGCGGCTTCGATATTGCCAATGAGTGGCTCTACGGCACGCGCCTGACGGTCGCTGCGAGCTGTGTCGGGCGTGCTCGCCGTGTCTTCGATCTGGCGCTACCCTATGCGGCGGAGCGCAAGCAGTTCGGCCGGCCGATCGGCGCCAATCAGGGCGTATCGTTCAAGCTCGCCGATATGATCACCGAGATCGACGCCGCCGATCTGCTGACCCTATCCGCTGCTTGGCGGCTCGATGCCGGTCTTCCCGCCAATCGCGAGATCGCATCGGCCAAGCTCTACGCTTCGGAAATGCTTGCCAGCGTTACCGACGAGGCGATCCAGATCTTTGGCGGCATGGGGTTGATGGACGATCTGCCGCTTGCCCGCTTCTGGCGCGATGCCCGCGTCGAACGCATCTGGGACGGAACCTCGGAGATCCAGCGTCACATCATCAGCCGCGATCTGCTGCGGCCATTCGGAGCGTGATCGGATGACGCAACGCCCCCTCGATCGCCTGATCAGACCGCAAACGATCGCCGTCTTCGGCGGCCGTGAAGCGCGCCGGGTCATCGAACAATGCGATCGCATGGGTTTTGCCGGTGAGATCTGGCCAGTGCATCCGACGCTGGATGCCGTGCTTGGACGTCGCTGCTATCGATCGGTGGAAGACCTGCCCGCCGCACCGGATGCGGCCTTCGTCGGCGTCAACCGTATGCTGACCATCGACATCGTGCGCGCGCTCTCGGCCAGAGGCGCGGGTGGTGCTGTCTGCTACGCGTCCGGCTTCAGCGAAGCGGTCGCCGAACTGGCCGATGGCGTTGCACTGCAGGAAGCTTTGGTCAGTGCTGCCGGCGACATGCCGATCATCGGGCCGAATTGTTATGGCGTGATCAACGGTTTGGACGGCGCCCTGCTCTGGCCCGACCAGCACGGAATGGTGCGGGTCGAGCGTGGCGTTGCCATTCTCACCCAATCCTCCAACATCGCCATCAACCTTTCCATGCAAAGGCGCGGCCTACCCATCAGCTATCTGATGACCGCCGGCAACCAGGCGCAAATCGGACTGTCGGATCTCGCCCTTGCCGTCCTGGAAGACCCCCGTGTGACCGCGATCGGCCTGCATATCGAGGGTTTTGGCAACGTCCAGACGCTGCAAAAGCTTGCCATGCGTGCGAGGGAGCTGCGAAAACCCATCGTCGCCCTGAAAGTCGGCAAATCCGAACAGGCGCAGCGCGCAGCCGTTTCGCATACGGCGTCCCTTGCCGGCAGTGATGGCGTTGCCGATGCGGTTCTCGCCCGTCTCGGCATTGGCCGGGTCGCAACGCTGCCGGAACTCATCGAAACGCTGAAACTGCTGCATGTGACCGGCCCGCTTAAAAGCAATGCGATCTCGTCTATGAGCTGTTCCGGCGGCGAGGCCTCGCTGATGGCTGATGCGGCGACCGGCCGGGCCGTGGATTTCCGTGCCTTGAAAGCCGAGCAATTGCCCGCCCTGCGGCGCAGTCTCGGCGACATGGTCACACTCTCAAATCCTCTCGACTATCACACCTTCGTTTGGGGCGATCTTTCCCGCCAAACGGAAGCCTTCACGGCCATGTTCGAGGGCGACTATGCACTCAACCTCATTGTCCTCGATTTTCCCCGGGACGATCGTTGCGATGCAGCGGACTGGATGACGACGATTGCCGCGGTCGCAGCCGCGGCAAAGCTGACCGGCGCCCGTGCCGGCATTCTGGCGACGCTGCCGGAAAACATGCCGGAGGCGATTGCCACGCAGCTCATCGCGGATGGCATAGTGCCCCTCTGCGGCATCAGTGAAACCATTGCCGCAGCGGAAGTTGCAAGCCGCATCGGCGCGGTCTGGCACGCCCCGCCGCCACTGCCCTTGCTTGATATGCCATCGACCACGGGCGAGATCGAAACCCTAAGCGAAGCAGTCGCCAAGGCGGAGCTGTCCTCCGCCGGCCTCACCGTTCCATTGGGGGCAACGGCATCCAGCCCGAATGACGCCGCCGAGCAGGCGCAACGCCTTGGCTTTCCCGTCGCGCTGAAGGCCTTGGGCGTCGAACACAAGTCCGAGGTCGGAGCCGTCGTACTCAACTTGTGGGATAGGGATGCAGTACGAAATGCGGCAGAGCGCATGGCCTCCGTCGCCTCCGGATACCTGGTCGAACGGATGATCGAGCGCCCCGTCGCCGAGCTGATCGTCGGCGCCGTTCGCGATCCCGTCGTCGGATTGACATTGACGATCGGCGCCGGCGGAATCCTGGTTGAATTGGTTGAAGATTCTGCCATTTTAACCCTTCCCGCAACAAGGGCTGATGTCTTGGAAGCCATTTCGCGGCTGAAAGTCCGGAAGTTGATCGAAGGCTATCGCGGCGGCGCAAAGAGCAGCCTCGATGTAGTTGCCGACGCCATCCTATCAACGGCAGAATATGTCGTAAAAAATGCCGCGCGGCTTGAGGAACTGGACATTAATCCATTGATGGTTCTGCCAGAAAATCGTGGCGTCGTCGCCGCAGACGCCCTTATCCGGCTGAGGAGGTAGGGAAGTTGCAAAGCCCCATTCGCACCAGGCGTGACAACGGTATCTTGGAGGTCATCATCGACCGGCCGAAGGCAAACGCCATCGACCTTGCGACAAGCCGCGAGATGGGCCTGATCTTCCGCGATTTCCGTGACGACCCCGACCTGCGCGTCGCGATCGTGTCAGGTGCCGGCGAGAAGTTCTTTACGGCCGGCTGGGATTTGAAGGCAGCCGCCGCCGGCGATGCGGTCGATGGCGACTATGGCGTCGGCGGGTTCGGCGGCCTGCAGGAGCTTCGCGATCTCAACAAGCCAGTGATTTGCGCCGTCAACGGCATCTGTTGCGGCGGCGGCTTGGAGATTGCCCTTTCCACCGATCTGATCATCGCCGTCGAACACGCGACTTTCGCCCTTCCGGAAATCCGCTCGGGGACCGTCGCGGACGCTGCATCGATCAAGTTGCCAAAGCGCATCCCCTATCATATCGCTATGGACATGCTCCTGACCGGCCGCTGGCTTGACGTTGCCGAGGCGCATCGTTGGGGCTTCGTCAATGAGATCGTCGCTGCAGATCGGTTGATGAGCCGAGCATGGGAACTTGCCCGCCTTCTCGCAAGCGGCCCGCCGCTCGTCTACGCAGCCATCAAGGAAATTGTCCGCGAAGCGGAGGGAACGACGTTCCAAACTGCCATGAACAAGATCACCAAACGGCAGTTTGCCACCGTCGACGCCCTCTATTCGAGCGAGGATCAATTGGAAGGCGCAAGGGCATTTGCAGAGAAGCGAAGCCCAATCTGGAAAGGAAAGTGAGAAAGCGGCGACAACGGCATTATTTTCCCGCATGATCGCGGGCAATCAAGCTTCCGGCGGAGAGGAAACCGCATCCGAAGCCTTGCCCGAACGTTCTATCAACACGTCAAGAAGAAGGAACAGGGGAATGAAAGATTACACAAAACACTTGGCAGGCCGTGTGACCTCGGGCGGCCTGAGCCGTCGCGAATTCATGGGGCGCGCCATGGCGGCCGGCATGACATTGGCACTCGCCGACCAGCTTTTCACGGAAAGCGCAATGGCAGCCGAACCGAAGCGCGGCGGCCATCTGAAGCTCGGCCTTGAAGGCGGTGCCGCCACCGATTCCAAGGACCCGGCGAAATTCCTGTCACAGTTCATGTTCTGCGTCGGCCGTTGCTGGGGCGACATGCTGGTCGAATCCCATCCGCTGACCGGTGCCGCCGTACCGGCACTTGCCGAATCCTGGGAGCCGTCGGAGGACGCCGCCACCTGGACCTTCAAGATCCGCAAGGGCGTCAAGTTCCACAATGGCAAGGAGATGACGATCGACGACGTCGTTGCCACCCTCAAGCGCCACACGGACAGCAAGTCGGAATCGGGCGCGCTTGGCGTCATGAAATCGATCAAGGACATCAAGGCCGACGGCGACAATCTCGTCCTGACGCTGACCGAAGGCAACGCCGATATGCCGTTGCTGCTCTCCGACTACCATCTCGTCATCCAACCGAATGGCGGCAACGACGATCCCCTCGCCTCGATCGGCACCGGCCCCTATAAGCTCGTCAGTTTCGAGCCCGGCGTGCGCGCGACGTTCGAGAAGAACAAGGACGACTGGCGGACCGATCGCGGTTTCGTCGACTCGGTCGAAATCATCGGCATGAACGATGCGACCGCGCGTATCGCCGCGCTATCTTCCGGCCAGGTGCATTACATCAACCGCGTCGACCCGAAGACGGTGGACCTGCTGAAGCGCGCACCCAATGTCGAAATCCTGTCGACCGCCGGCCGCGGGCACTACGTGTTCATCATGCATTGCAACACCGCGCCGTTCGACAATAACGATCTTCGCCTGGCGCTGAAATATGCCATGGACCGCGAAACCATGGTGAAGAAGATCCTCGGCGGCTACGGCAAGGTCGGCAACGACTTCCCGATCAACAGCACCTATGCCCTCTTCCCCGAAGGCATCGAGCAGCGTGTCTATGATCCGGACAAGGCCGCCTTCCACTACAAGAAATCCGGCCATAGCGGCTCCGTGCTGCTGCGTACCTCGGAAGTGGCCTTCCCCGGCGCCGTCGATGCCGCTGTGCTCTACCAGGAAAGCTGCAAGAAGGCCGGCATCAACATCGAGGTCAAGCGCGAGCCGGGCGACGGCTACTGGACCAATGTCTGGAATGTCCAGCCTTTCTCGACCTCCTATTGGGGCGGCCGGCCGACGCAGGATCAGATGTATTCCACCGCCTATCTCTCGACGGCCGATTGGAACGACACCCGCTTCAAGCGTCCGGACTTCGACAAGCTTCTGCTTCAGGCCCGCTCCGAACTGGACGAGGCCAAGCGCAAGGAGCTGTATCACACTATGGCGATGATGGTCCGCGACGAGGGCGGCGTCATTCTGCCGATGTTCAACGATTTCGTGAACGCCTCCACCAAGCAGGTGAAGGGCTATGTTCACGACATCGGCAACGACATGTCGAACGGCTACGTCGCGACTCGCGTCTGGCTGGAGTCCTGATGCCCGAAGCAGGGCGGCAACGCCCTCATCTCTAACGGAGCCGGGACCGCGGAAAACCTCCGCGGTCCTCCTGACGTTTCAGCGCGAGGCATCAGCAATGTCCAATATACAACCCAGCGCAGTGCTGCCCGGATTGCGGTTCAAGCAGCGATTTCCGCTGCTGTCCCTCATTATCGAGCGCTTCTTGCTCAGCCTCGTGCTGCTTTTCGCGGTCTCGGTCCTGATCTTCGGCGGCCTCGAAGCCTTGCCGGGCGATTTCGCGACCACTTATCTCGGCCAGTCGGCAACGCCGCAGGCCGTCGCCAATATCCGCACCGAACTCGGCCTCAACCGGCCTGTCACCACCCGCTACTTCGAATGGCTGGGGAATGCGGTCCAGGGGGATTTCGGGACATCCTGGGCGAGCAAGAATTCCGTCAGCGAGCAGATCGGCAAGCGTCTCGGCAATTCGCTTTTCCTTGCGGCCTGTGCGGCGCTCATCTCGGTGCCGCTGGCGGTCGGGCTCGGCATGCTGGCCGTGCATTTCCGAAACCGTTTGCCAGACAAGATCATCAACGTGATCTCGCTGGCGGCGATTTCATTGCCGGAATTCTTCATCGGCTACCTGCTCATCCTGTTTTTCGGCGTGAAATTCGGGATCGCGACATTCCCCGCGACCGTCTACGACGGCATGGCCTTCATCGACCGGCTGAAGGCCATCGCCCTGCCGACGGCAACGCTGGTGCTCGTCGTCCTTGCCCATATGATGCGCATGACGCGGGCCGCGATCCTCTCGGTAATGTCGTCCGCCTATATGGAAACAGCGGAATTGAAGGGCCTCAGCGCCTTTCGCGCCATCGTCAAACATGCCGCTCCGAATGCGCTGGCACCGATCATCAACGTCGTGGCGCTGAACCTCGCCTATCTCAT
Organism: Rhizobium sp. BR 317; assembly: GCF_047445835.1. NCBI lineage: Bacteria > Pseudomonadati > Pseudomonadota > Alphaproteobacteria > Hyphomicrobiales > Rhizobiaceae > Rhizobium > Rhizobium sp. BR 317. The sequence continues at coordinate 56,669 of NZ_JARWLB010000021.1, forward strand.
CGTCGGCGTCGTGGTGGTCGAAGTGGTCTTCGTCTATCCCGGCATGGGCCAGTACATGGTCGATGCCGTTACCGTGCGCGACATGCCGGTGGTCCAGGCCTGCGGGCTGATCTTCGCTGCCGTCTACATCCTGCTCAACATGGTTGCCGATATCCTGGCGATCGTTGCCAACCCGCGCCTGAGGCATCCGCGATGAGATTGAGAGACATCCCCATCACCGCCTGGGTCGGCATCATCGGCATACTGCTCGCCTTCATCTGTGCGGTCTTTGCGCCCCTGATCGCGCCCTACGGCGAAACCGAAGTCGTCGGCAACGTCTGGCAACCCGCCGACGCGCAATACTTCTTCGGCCTCGACAATCTTGGCCGCGATATCCTGTCGCGGCTGATCTACGGCGCCCGCACCACGCTGTTCGTGGCGCTGGCGGCGACGATCATCTCGTTTTCGCTCGGCATCATCCTGAGCTTCACCGCCGCCGTCTCGCGCGGGCTGGTCGACACGGTCTTCTCGCGCTTCAACGACCTGATGATGTCGATCCCGACCTTGATCTTCGCACTCGTGGTACTGGCGGTGCTGCCGCAGAATCTCGTCGTGCTCATCCTCGTCATGGCGATCCTCGATTCCACGCGCGTCTATCGTCTCGGCCGCGCCGTCGCGCTGGATGTGGCAGTCATGGAATTCGTGGAAGCCGCCAAACTGCGCGGCGAAGGCAAGGTCTGGATCATCTTCCGCGAAATCCTGCCGAACACACTCTCGCCGTTGCTGGCGGAGTTCGGCTTGCGTTTTGCCTTTTCCATCCTGTTCCTGTCGACGCTCTCCTTCCTCGGGCTCGGCATCCAGCCGCCGTCAGCCGATTGGGGCGGCATGGTCAAGGACAACAAGGATGGTATCATCTTCGGCATTTCCGCCGCTCTCGTGCCGGGCTCCGCGATTGCGGCGCTCGCAGTCTGTGTCAATCTGGTGGTCGACTGGCTCTTGAAGCGCACCTCCAGCCTCAAGGGAGGACGTGGCGATGCCTGAGCTTCTTTCCGTTCGCGATCTCAAGATCGAAGCGACCAGCTATCCGCCCGGCGAGCCCCCGAAGCGGGTCACGATCGTCGACCGCGTCTCCTTCGATCTACAGAAGGGCAAGGTGCTTGGTCTGATCGGCGAGTCCGGCGCCGGCAAATCCACCATCGGCCTCTCGGCGCTCGCCTATGGCCGCGGCGGCGCGGAGATCACCGGCGGCACGGTGCTCCTCGACGGCGTCGACATTCTTCCGCTCAGCAAGTCGGGCATCCGCAGGATTCGCGGCGCACGCGTCTGCTATGTCGCGCAATCGGCCGCAGCCGCGTTCAATCCTGCCCACAAGCTCGGCGAGCAGGTGATCGAAGCCTCCGTAAAGCATGGCTTGATGACGAAGGACGAGGCGAGGAAGCGCGCTCTTTACCTCTTCCGCGTCCTCGGCCTGCCCAACCCCGAAACCTTCGGCGATCGTTTTCCGCATCAGGTCTCAGGCGGCCAGCTTCAGCGCGCGATGACGGCAATGGCGCTCTGCTCCAATCCTGAACTCATCGTCTTCGACGAGCCAACCACCGCACTCGATGTAACGACGCAGATCGACGTCCTGGCCGCGATCAAACACGCCATCGAGGAGACCCATACGGCAGCACTTTACATCACGCACGACCTTGCCGTCGTCGCGCAGATCTCAGACGACATCATGGTGTTGCGGCACGGGAAAAAGGTGGAATACGGCCCGGTGCAGCAGATCATCGAGGCACCCCGCGAAGACTATACCCGCGCGCTCGTCAATGTCCGCCAGACCGCGCGGGAAGAGGCGGTGGATCAATCCAACACGCTTTTGAAAGTCGAACACGTCAGCGCGCAATATTCGAACGGCTTCAAGGTGTTGCACGACGTTTCTCTACATGTACCAAAAGGTCAGACGCTCGCAATTGTCGGCGAATCCGGCTCCGGCAAGTCGACGCTTGCCCGCGTCATCACCGGGCTGTTGCCGCCGAGCGATGGCGGGATTTCTTTCGACAACAAACCGCTGACGCCGGCCCTAAAAAACCGCTCGCGCAACGAGCTGCGGCGTATTCAACTGATCTACCAGATGGCCGATACAGCCATGAACCCGCGCCAGACCGTGCGCGACATCATCGGCCGCCCTCTTACCTTCTATTATGGCCTGCGGGGCGCGGCAAAGACGGCACGGGTGAAAGAGCTGCTCGACGAGATCGAGATGGGCAATGGTTTCATCGACCGTTATCCGGCCGAGCTTTCCGGAGGTCAAAAGCAGCGCGTCGCGATTGCGCGTGCCCTTGCGGCCAAGCCGGAACTCATCCTCTGCGATGAGCCTACCTCGGCGCTCGATCCGCTCGTTGCCGAAGGCATCCTGAAACTGCTGATGCGGCTCCAGGAGGAATCCCAGCTCTCCTACATCTTCATCACCCACGATATCGCTATCGTCCGCGCCATCGCCGATAGCGTCGCGGTCATGCATCGCGGCAAACTGGTGCGCTTCGGGCCGAAATCGAAAGTGCTTTCGCCGCCGTTCGACGACTACACGGATCTACTGCTAAAATCAGTGCCGGAAATGGAGATCGGCTGGCTGGAACGTGTCCTGACGACGAGAAAGATGGAAAGTGCTGGGAATTGATACCATGACGTTTGCCCGCAACTTCACTGTCATCGAAAACCACTGGATCACGCTTAAGGACGGCACGCGGCTTGCGGCGCGTATCTGGATGCCTGATGGCGCGGAAAATGACCCGGTGCCGGCAGTGTTCGAATTCCTGCCCTATCGCAAGCGCGATGGAACGAGCCCCCGTGATGAATCAACCTACCCGGTATTTGCCGCCGCCGGCATCGCCGGTGTCCGTGTCGATATTCGCGGTTCGGGCGAATCCGATGGTGTCATCGACGGCGAATATACCGAACTCGAACTCGCCAATGCCTGCGAGCTGATTGCCTGGATCGCGGCACAGCCCTGGTCGAATGGCTCCGTCGGCATGATGGGCATTTCCTGGGGCGGCTTCAACAGCTTGCAGGTCGCAGCATTGCGCCCGCCCGCGCTCAAGGCTGTGATATCGATCGCTTCGACGGTCGACCGCTACAATGACGACATCCATTATAAGAATGGCTGCCATCTTTCGGCGCAGCTCTCCTGGGCTGCGACCATGCTCGGTTATCAATCCCGCTCTCCCGATCCCGAGATCGTCGGCGACCGCTGGAAGGATATGTGGCTGCAACGCCTGGAGAACGAGCCCTTCTTCATGGAGGAATGGCTGCAGCATCAGCGTCGTGATGATTTCTGGCGGCATGGCTCGATCTGCGAGAATTTCGCCGATGTCGACATTCCCGCCCTGGTCATTGCCGGCTGGGCGGATGGCTATCGCAACACGCCGCTGATGGCCGTCGAAGGCCTCGGCGATACCGCGAAGGCGCTGATTGGTCCGTGGGTCCATAAATATCCGCATTTTGCCTGGCCGAAGCCCCGCGCCGATTTCCATGGCGAGGCGATCGCCTGGTGGAACCGCTGGCTGCGTGGCGACCAGAACGGTGCGGAGAACCTACCGCAGGTGCGCGCCTATATTCTCGACGCGGTGAAGCCTGCGCCACGCCGTGATTTCGATCCCGGCTTCTGGATCGCCAAACGCGATTGGCAAAAGCCGGAGATGCAGTGCTTCTATGTCGAGCAGTTCGGTACGCTGATGGAAGGCATGCCGATCCCGCACGCGCCGGAACATGCCGTCTATCTCCGCTCGCCCCTCGATACGGGCACGACATCAGGCGAATATTTCACCCTGAAACCCGATGCCGAAATGGCGATCGACCAGCGCCTCGACGATGCCGGATCGCTGACCTTCCAGACCACACCACTAGCTGCCGATCATGACTATCTCGGCCGTCCTGTCGTTACCCTTTCCTTGCGCTGCGATGCCGAAACGGCCAATCTTTGTGCCAGGCTTATCGACCTCCATTCGGACGGCACCGCGACGCGGGTCTCCTTCGGCGTGCTCAACCTTGCCCACCGCGAGGGCAATGCCGCGCCGAAACCCATGAAGAAGGGTGAGCGCACCACAATCAGGCTGACGCTGGATGCCTGCGGTTATCGGTTCCGGAAAGGTCATCGCATCGCCCTTTCGCTCTCCACCTCATACTGGCCGATGATCCTGCCGCCGCCGGAAAATCCGGGGCTGACGATCGATATCGCCTCCATTGGTTTTGCCCTGCCAAAACTTGGCGCCTATGACGCCATCGACATCAAGCAACCGGACAATCCCGACCCGCTGCCGAAATATGTCGAACATGCCCCGGCCACGACGAAGCGTCAGGTCGTGCGCGATCTCTCCGCCAACAAGACCCTCTATGAAATCCGGGAGGATACTGGCCTCTTCGAACATCCAGGCACCGGACTTTCCACACGCCAGCTCCGCGAAGAGGTCTGGTCCATCGCGCCGGACGATCCGCTGTCGATGAGTGGGACCTCGATCTGGACATGCGATATGCGGCGGCCGGGATGGTACGTCCGCACGGTGGCGACGGCGACGATTTCCTGCACGGCAGCCGAATGGATCATCCGCGCATCCGTCATCGCCTTCGAAGGTAATACGCAAATTTTCGAAAAAATCTTCGAGGAAAAGCGTATCCCGCGCGATCTGATGTGATCAGTTCGATCCGGCAAAATGGCTGACAGCCGCGCATATGGCGCTGAAACCGGCGCGCGCGCCGTCGCTCATATGCCGCGCGCGCAGCCAGGCATGTACCATCTGCGGCTCTTCGCGAAACCAGACCTCGACACCTGCCTCGGCGAGCCTTGCGGCATAGTTGCGGCCGTCGTCCCGCAGCGGGTCGAAATGCGCAACCGTGATGAAGGCCGGCGGGAGGCCGGCAAAAGACGATGCGGCAAGAGGCCCGGCAACCGGATCGCCAGCCGGTGCCTGCAATACGATGCGATAATAGCTGACGTCGGCGGTCGTCAGCCCCGGCGCATTCGCCATCTCTTCGTAGGAACCGGACACAAGATCCCCGCCGAGCGCCGGATAGATCAGGACCTGTCCGGCAATGCCGGAGAGCCCCTCTCCCTTTGCCCGAACGGCGAGCCCCGCCGCCAGATTGCCGCCGGCGCTGTCGCCGATCAGCACAACGGTCTTTCTCTCGGCAAGCAACGATTTGAGAACGCCATAGCAATCATCCGTTTGCGCGGGCCAACGATGTTCGGGCGCCAGACGATAATCGACCGACAACAGCTCGGCCCCGGCATGGTCGGCGATCTCAGCGCAGATCGCATGATGGCTCTCGAGCGAACCGACCACGAAGCCGCCGCCGTGAAGATAGAGTAGGCATGCCGGGGTCCGGATCGTCCGCGGCTGGTAACGCCTGACCGGAATTCTTCCCATCACCATTTCATCCTGCGTGCGCATGCCGTCCGGCAGCGGGCGATCGAAGCGGCTGCAAAGCGCGTCGTACCATTGTCGCTGCTGCTCTATGGAGGCCGTCACCGCGTCAGGCGGATAGAAGGAATCGCAGATCTCCATGAATTCCAGAATGCCCGCCTCGTCCGGTCTGGGATGTTGGGAAAAATCCATGGGATATCCTCACGATAAGGCTCGTTGTGCAACCATAACATCATCGGCGGAAACCGTTTATCCAGGGACGGCCTGCGACGCTGAGATGACGACATGGAACGCGCCAAAGCTCCAGCCGTCAAAGAGCAACCTGATGACCGGGTGAGATCTCCACATAATTCAGCGGCTGCATCATGTGGTCCGGCGCACGGATCGGGCTCTTCAGCTCATCGGCCGCGACGCCGAGTTTCAATCTCCGCCGCGCCGGATCGGGAACGGGCACCGCTGACATCAGCTTCTTGGTATAGGGGTGCTGCGGGTTTTCGAACACTGCTTGGCGCGGCCCGATCTCGACGATTTCGCCGAGATACATCACCGCGACCCGGTGGCTGACGCGCTCGACGACAGCCATATCATGCGAGATGAACAGGAAGGCGAGGTTCAGGCTTTGCTGCAGGTCGAGCAGCAGGTTGATGACCTGTGCCTTGATCGAGACGTCGAGGGCGGAAACACTCTCGTCGGCGATGATCACTTTGGGATCGAGGGTGAGCGCCCGGGCAATGCAGATGCGCTGACGCTGCCCGCCGGAAAACTCGTGCGGGTAGCGCGTCGCCATATCTGGCGAGAGGCCGACCTTCACCAGGAGATCGGTGACCTTGTCGCGGGCTTCCTTCGCCGTTCCCATCCTATGTTCGAGATAGGGTTCGGCGACGGCAGCGCCGATCGTCATGCGCGGATTGAGGCTCGCGAAGGGGTCCTGAAAGATCATCTGCACCTTGCGGCGCATATCCCGCAATCCCTTGCGATCAAGGGCCAGCATCTCCTCGCCGTCGACGAGCACGGAGCCGCTTTGCGGCTCGATCAGCCGCATGATGGCGCGGCCCGTCGTTGACTTGCCGCAACCGGATTCGCCGACCAGCGACAGCGTCTCGCCGGCGTGGAGATCAAACGAGACGTTTTCGACCGCGTGCACCCTGCCCTGTAGCCGGCCGAAAAGGCCGGAATGAATGTCGAACCGTTTGCAGAGGTTCTTCACCTGCAGCACGGGCCTTTGTGCGGCCGCGACGGTGTCAGCCGCCTCTGTCAGCGGCTCCACCTGGCCGGTCTCGCTGTTGACGACCGGAAACCGCAGGGGACGCTCGTGTCCCTTCATCGAGCCGAGCACGGGAACGGCCGAAAGCAGCGCCCGCGTATAAGTATGCTTGGCGCGGAAGAATATCTCGGTGGTCTCGCCCGTCTCGACCTGCTCGCCGCGATACATGACGATGGTGCGATCGGCGATCTCGGCGACGACGCCCATGTCGTGGGTAATGAAGAGGACGGATGTTCCCTGCTCTTCCTGCAGCATTTTGATGAGATCGAGGATTTGTCCCTGAATGGTGACATCTAGCGCCGTCGTCGGTTCATCGGCGATCAGCAGCTTCGGCCGCGAGGCCAGCGCCATGGCGATCATCACGCGTTGGCGCATGCCGCCGGAAAAGCGGTGCGGATATTCGTCGAAGCGCGAGGCGGCCGACGGAATGCGCACGCGCTCCAGAAGCCGGATCGTCTCTATCTTCGCCTCCGCCTTGGAGATATCGCCGTGGCAGAGCAGCGCCTCGGAAATCTGGTCCCCGATGGTGAAGAGCGGATTGAGGCTGGTCATCGGCTCCTGAAAGATCATCGCGACATCCTTGCCGCGCACCTTGCGCATCTCGCTTTCCGACAACGCCAGAATGTCCCGCCCGCCAAGCGTGATGCGGCCAGTGATCCGGCTCATGTCCTGCTGCAACAGCCGCATGATGGACAGCGACGTGACGCTCTTGCCGGAACCGGATTCGCCGACGATCGCCACGGTTTCCCCTGGCACTACGGTGAAAGACACGTCACGCACCACAGGCTTCCAAGCGCCTTCCACCAGGAAGGAGGTCATCATTCCCTCTACCGAGAGTACGGGTTCGGCGATCTGTGAAGTCTGCGCGTCGCTACTGGCCATCATCGTCCCCTTGTTCACCGCCTCAATCCGGCCAGCGCAACAGACCATCGAAACGGCGACGGCTGCGATCTTCCAAGGACGTGGCGATGATCTCGTTGGAGGCTTGCGCCTTGTCGAGCTCTTCACCGATCCGGGCCGCCACGATCACCTCCTCGCCCGGATGCAGATTGCAGGGATCGAGGTAGAAGTAATTGTGCTCAACCTCGTGATCGCGAACGATGATCGGCGGGGTTCCTCGCGCTAGGGCGTCGGCCAGATCCCAGGCGGTGATATGGGCCTCGCGAGCATCGATGGTAAGACGCAGCCGGTCGAGCGGATTGTTGGTCGGATCGGGCTCGATCACGGCTTTGACGCCGGGGCGGCCGTCGAACCGGTCGCGCCAGAGATGGAGATAGCCGCTCTCGCGCTCGCGGATGCCGTCATGGTCGCGCGTTTCCCAGGCTTCGAGTGCCGCCATGACGCCGAAGATGCTTTCCTTGCCGACCTTCATGCCGCGGCCGATGCCGAGGTTCTGCAGGAAAGTGTTGCGCACCATGTCCTTGCGTCCCGCGACAATGCCCGACGTTGGGCCGCCGAGGAATTTGTGGCCGGAGTAGAGAACGAGATCCGCTCCCTGCTCCAGGAAAATACGCAGATCATATTCGGAGGCCGCATCGACAATGACCGGCACGCCCTTGGCATGGGCGATCTCGCAGAATTCGTTGAGGCTCAGCATGCCGTAACCGACAACATGATGCGAAACGACATAAAGTGCGGCTGCCGTCTTTTCGGTGATCGCGCCTTCGAGATGATGTCTGTATGTCGAGGTCGCCTGACCGATCAACACGACCTTGCCGCCTGCAAGCCGCACCGCCTGGTCGACCGGCGCGCCATAGCTCACCACATGTCCCATCTGAACGATGACTTCATTCTTATCGCCACGCACGTCCGGCAAACGCTCGATCGCGGCAAGATCGTTCCCAGTAATGGCGGCGGCGACTGCCAGGCTGATGCCCGCCGAGCACGAGGCCGTGACGAAACCCGCCTCGCCGCCGGTCAGCCGCGCGATGACCGTACTTGCCTTGCGCTGCAGATCGTTGATCTCGACGAATTGCGGCAGGATGGAACCCATTGCCGCAATCGCCTGCGGAACGACGATCGATGCGCCAAGGCTCGTCATCGTGCCCGAAACATTGATGACGGGGCGAAGTCCGACGGACGGACGAATGTCTTCATTCGGCATGGGATCTCCAGATTTTTTTGCTGCTGACCGGTGCTTGCAGTACCGAGCCATCGACAGCTATGCCATAATTATGTAACAAACCACCGATTTGAACGGGAGTTCGGTTTTTGGACGTAAAGACATCACCCATGGGCTACTCCGAGACCGAGACGGCCAATGAAAACCAAGGCGATGCCGTTAAGGGACCGCGGCGCTCGCGCGTCAGCGGCATCGACCGAGCGATGCAGGTCATCGATTATCTCTACGAAACCGGCGCGCCCTGCGGTGTCTACGCTGTTGCCAAGGCGATCGGCGCACCGCTCTCGACCGTCTACGTCATCGTCGACGATCTCGTTGAGAAGAACCTTCTCAGCCGCAATGCCGACGGCACGATCTGGCTCGGCGCCCGTCTTTACCACTACGGTCTCGCCTACGCACGATCGCTCGATTTCATGAGCGTCGCCACCCATGAAATGCACGATCTCTGCCGTCAGGCCGGCGAAACCGTTCAAGTCTGCGGCCGCGACGGCGACCATATGCTGGTTCTCGCCATGGCCGACGGCCCAAGCCATTTCCAGGTCGCCTCGCGCGTCGGCACGCGGGTGCCGCTCAACTGGACGGCGTCCGGCCGCCTGCTCGTCGGCCACCTGCCGGAAGAGGAACGCATCGCGCTTTTCCGGCACTGCGCGCGCACCTCTCCGACCGGCCGCGCCGATGTCGATCCCGTGACGCTGTCGACGGCTGCGGCAAAAGCGCTGGAATCCCGCCTGTCGATCCAGGCGGGCGAATCCGATTACGCGGTCGCCTGCATTGCGTCGCCCATCTGCGATCGAGACGGCCAGTGCGTTGCCACCATCTCCATCGTTCTGCCGGAGCAGAAGGCCTTTTCCGACGAAGGCCACTATGTCGCGCAGGTTCGAAGCTCGGCGGAGAAGATCGAAAGACTGATGGGCTGGCGCGGTCATTGATGTCCTGTCCTTCCGTCAGCCGTGCAACGCTACGATTGCTTCGATCTCGACCGTGATATTGCCCGGCAATGAGCCGAAGCCGACAGCCGAGCGGGCATGTTGGCCGGCCGCTCCGAAAACCTCGATGAACAGGTCGGAGCAGCCGTTGATGACGCTTGGATGATCGGCAAAATCGGGTGTGGCGTTGACCATGCCCAAAAGCTTCACCACCCGCTTGACGCGTTTGAGATCGCCGAGCGCATCCTGCATGACGGCCAGCAGATTGATGCCTGTCAGCCGCGCATGGCCATAGGCCTGTTCGATGCCGACCTCGGCGCCGACCTTGCCGAAATGCAGGGTGCCGTCGGCCTCACGCGGACCCTGGCCGGATAGGTAAAGCATGTTGCCTTCGAGAACATGCGTCACGAAATTGGCAATCGGCGGCGGCGGTGGCGGCAGCGCGATGCCGAGGGTGGAGAGGCGCTCATAGGGCGAACCCGATGCGCTCTCGGCTGTGGCTGAAGACTGGTTCACACAAACTCCTGTCGTACAATCATAAAATTTCGAAGATCGGCTAATGGCTGTGACCATGGGGCGTCAGCTTTCGCGCCCGCGGGATGTAACGGCTCGCGGCAAAGGCTTCAGCGCCGATGACCGCGTAACGCGGTTCGAAAAGCTGTTTCAACATGGCGGTATCGCCCATCGAATCCACCGCCTCGATATCGGACTCGACAACATCGAAGATCGTGAATTCCGCCCGTTCTCCGACCGCAAGCCGATTGATGAGCGGCAGCTTGATGGCCGAGGCCGGCGCATGCGTGACCGCTTCGATCACCTTCTCGAAAGGCATGCCGACCGACAGTAGCTTCGACATGGTCGTCGCGAGATCCCAGACCGGGAAATTCAGTGATCGGTTATGCAGATCGGTGGAGATCGAGAATGGCAGAAGCCCGCGCTTGATGGCTGCCTCTGCGACACGGAAGGAGAAGGACGCGCCGCCATGGCCGATATCGAGACGGATGCCCTCGCCGGCGCAGCGCTCGGCGAGATCGAAGAGATCCTCATCCTCGATGAGGCTGCTGCCGGCCTTGCCATTGAAGCAATGCGTGATGATATCGCCGGGCCCGAGAACCTCCAGCACCTCGTCATAGAGTGCCGGCGGTTCGCCGACATGCACCATCATCGGGATCTCCAATATCTTGGCGATCTTCTTGCCGAGCTTGACGGGCGTGATCCCCCAGGAGCCGGTGATGACGTGGCTCGCACGCACCTTGATGCCGACAATATGCTCGCTGTTGTCGGCATAGACCTGGAGCATGCGGTCGAAATCGATCGAGCGGATGTCTATCAATTCGCTGACGCGATTGCAGGCAACGAGGCCGATCGAGCCGAGATTGAGGAACGCCTTGATGCGTTCGCGCGCCGGCTCGATGATGTATTCGCGGAAACCATGGAAATTCGCTTCGCCCGCCGAGCCGGCGTCGACCAGCGTCGTCACACCCCGCTCGACGCCGCATTCCGATGGGCGGAGGGAAATGTCGGTCCCGCCATGCCAGATATGGACGTGCAGGTCGACCCAGCCCGGCGACATCCAGGCGCCCTTGCCATCGATCCTTTCGACGTCGGCCGAGACGGCAAGCGACGGCCCGACTTCGGCGATGCGCCCGTCCGCGCCGATCAGCACGTCGGTGACGCTGCCGGATGTCGACTGCCCGAGAGCCATCGGCTTGACGTTGGCGATCAGCAACGGCCGTTTCGGTTCATATCCGGAAGACATGAGCTACAAGTCCTTTCGAAGTCTGGGATCGAGAATGTCGCGCAATCCGTCGCCGACCATCTGCAGCGACAGGACGGAGAGGATGATGGCGAAGCCCGGGAACAGCGTCATCCAATTGGCCTGGTCAAGATATTGCCGGCCGGCGGCAATCATCGTTCCCCAGGTCGGAATATCCGGGCTCACGCCAAGGCCAAGGAAGGAAAGACCGGCTTCGGCGAGCATGGCGTTGGCAAACAGGAAGGTGCCTTGCACCAGGATTGGCGAGAGCAGGTTTCTGAGCACATGCCGCGTCATGATATGCAGCGTCGAAATGCCGAGCGCGCGTGCCGCCTCCACATAGGGCAGTTCTCGGATCACCAGCGTCGAAGCCCGAACGATGCGTGCCAGTCGCGGCGCGTAGACGATGCTGAGCGCGACGATGACTGTCGTCAGCGATGGCCCCAAGGCCGCGACCAGCGCGATCGCCAGCAGGATATCGGGAAAGGCCATCATTGCATCGACCAGCCGGGCGATCGGCGTGTCCAATTGCTTAAAGAAGCCAGCGAGCAGGCCAAGCGTGACGCCGATGACCGCCGCCAGCGCGACGACCGCGCCACCGACGAGCAATGACAGGCGACCGGCATAGATGGTGCGGGTGAAGACGTCACGACCGAACTCATCGGTGCCAAAGAGATGAAGGAAGCTTGGTGGCTTCAGCCTGTTGACGATGGAAAGCTTGGCCGGTGCAAAGGGCGCAATCAGCGGCGCGAAGACAGCGAGCAGCACGAAAATCGTCAGCACGGCGACGCCGAAGACGACCGTCTTGCGCTTAAAGAGACGCCTGGCGAATTTGCGGCGCTCGGCGCCGGCGGAGATTTGTGATACAGCGGCCATCAGTAGCGCACCCTCGGATCGACCAGCAGATAAAGCATGTCGATCGCAAAATTGATCAGCACATAGAGCCCGGCAATGACGAGCAGTGCGCCCTGGATCACCGGATATTCGCGCCGAAGCACGGCAGACACCACGAGATTGCCAATGCCGGGCAGGCTGAAGATGGTCTCTGTTACTACCGCGCCGGAAATCAGCACCGCGGCGGTCAGCCCGATGACAGTGAGGATCGGGATGAGCGCGTTTTTCAGCGCATGCTTCAGGATGACCTTGCGCTCGACGAGACCTTTTGCCCGTGCCGTGCGGATATAATCGTCGCCAAGCACATCCAGCATCGAGGCGCGGGTGAAGCGCAGGATCAGTGCCGAGGAAACGACGCCGAGCACGATCGAGGGTAGTGCCAGGTGATACATCCGATCCACGAAGGACGAACCCGGCCCGCCATATCCGGAGACGGGAAAGATGCCGTGGCGGACGGCGAAGGACTGAATGAGGATGAGGCCGAGCCAGAAGCTCGGAATGCTGGCGGCAAGCATGGCAAGCGCCGTCGCCGCCTGGTCAAACAGTGAGCCACGGCGATAGGCGGAATAAATGCCGATCGGCAGGGCGATAACGCTGGCGATAACAAGCGAAAATACGGTCAGAAAGAAGGTTGGTTCGGCGCGCTCGACCAGCGCCGAAGTTACAGGCTCGTTGAGAAAGATCGATTGGCCGAGATCGCCCCGCAAAAGCTGGCCGAAGTAATAGAGATATTGCAGGGCGAGCGGCTGATCGAGACCGAGCCGTGCTCTGAGGCTTGCGATGTCCTGCGCGGTCGCATCCGGACCGAGCATGACGGCGGCCGGATCGCCGGGGGTGACGCGCACGATCACGAAGACGATCGTCACCACCAGGAACATCACAACGATCATGCCGAAGAGGCGCTGAAGGATATAGCGTATCATGTCTTGTCCGATCCTCCGGCCGCTTCCGTCGCGGCCGGAATGACGAGCCTATGGCTGCTACTTCTTGATCGACGCGTTCCAGAAATACGGCCAAGGCGCAGCCTCGACCCCTTCCAGCTTCTTCGATTTGGCAGCCAGCGCATTGAAGTCGCCAATCTTGATCATCGGCACTTCGTCGTAGATCACCTTCTGGACATCAGCCCACGCCGCCTGGCGCTGGCCGGCATCAACGGCGGAATTGAAGGCATCGACGGCGGTCTTTCGGGCCGGCGTGTCCCACCAACCAGGTGAACTCGTCGACATCTGCCCCATCAGAGCCGGCTCGGGCAGGAAGGGGCTATGGGTGATATAGATGTCCCACAGCTTCGGATCGGCACGGCGTTGCGTGAGTGTCGCCCAATCGACCACCTGCATGTCGACATTGAAGCCGGCTTGCTTCAGATATTCGGCGGCAACCTGCGCCATCTTGTAGTGGAATTCATACTGCCGGCTGGTGAGGATACGCAGCGGCTCGCCGTTATAGCCCGCCTTCTTCAGCAGTGCGCCCGCGGCCTCGGGATCGGCGACGTTATAGGCGCCGTTCGTGCCGGCATCCGTATTCCAGGCATAGGATTTCGGATAAAGAGCGGCATCGAGCGAATAGAAATCGGTGCTGCCGAAAGCGGCGGCAAGCATGTCCTCCATGCTGAGCGCGGTGCGCACCGCCTTGCGGATATCGACATTCTTGGTGATGCCGTTCGCCGTATTGAAGACAAAGACCGGATAGCCGAAGGGCTTCAGCATGACCGGCTCGGACGCAGTCGAGCCTTTCACGCGGTCGAAGGATTCGACCGATAGCGAGTCGACATAATCATATTGACCGGCAACCGCCGCCTCGACACGGGTGTTGGCGTCGGGAACGGGCACGAAACGGATTTCATCGAGATATTGGTGCCGGGCGCCACCATAACCATCGGCTTCACCGCTGCGGGACTTATACCCATCGAAGCGCACCAACTGAATATATTGGTCGGCCTTGCGCTCTTTCAGCATATAGGGACCGGTGCCGATGAAGGCAGTCATCGGGTCTTCCTGATGCGTGGCCGGAATGATGACCGCGGCCGAATTGTTGAAGGCGAGCAGCGAAAGCAGCGGCGCATAGGGCTGCTTCAATACGATCTTGACCGTCGAGGGATCGACCGCCGAGATATTGTCAATCATCGCCGCCGTCTGCTTGCCGCGGGAAGCGATTTTGGTCCAGCGATTGAGCGAGGCAACGACATCCTCCGAAGTCATCTCGCTGTTGTCGTGGAACTTGATACCGGTGCGAAGCTTGATCGTATAGGTTTTACCGTCGCCGCTGATGTCAGGCATGCCCTCGGCCAGAAGCGGCGTCACCTTCCAATTCTTGTCGAAGGTAAAAAGTGTTTCGAAAATATGCTGCGAAACGATGCCGACCAAATCGGCCGTCGACGCCATCGGGTCCAATGTCGGCGGCTCGCCGATCGTCGCGACATTGATCACGCCACCCTTTTCCTGCGCCAGAAGCGCCGATGGCATGATGAAAAGAGCAGCTCCCAGAAGAAAGGCAAATTTGTTTCGCACGATATCATCCCCTTATTTATTCCGCTATTACGGAATATTAAATGTTATAATGGAATGATAGCGGTGGGGTGAACGATGTCAATACGGCGGGGATATTACGAGAGCCCGTCTTGCTGACAGGCGCGGCGGCAATGCACGCCAACCTCGAGACCGATTACAGCGGTCTTCGAAAGCATCATCTGTTGTAAAAAGCCGGCGGCGCTGCGTTGAAGCAGAAATGTCGAACATGCGGCAAAGTATGAGCCGTCAATCGCAATGAGCGGGATACGCAGACCATCGGAATGCATCACCGCGAAAGTGCTCGCCAATGAAGGGCGAACAAAAGTCGTGCTGGCCGGCTCCTGCTAAAAACAAAGCCGACCAGACTTGCTTATCAGACTAAAGTGTCAAAAACGCTGACGGTGGGAGCTGAAGAGCGGCAGCGATCCGCCTCAACTTGGCTGGATCTATATCGTCGCCGTCCTCGATGTGGACGATCTCTTCGTTGGCGAGACCACAGGTCACCGCCAGATCCTCGATACTGTAGCCCACGGTTTCGCGGGCCGCTTTTACACGCGCCGCCACATCGTCCGCCTGCACGGGTTCCGTTTGAACCTCATTGAAATTATTGAGTGAAATGGACATATCGTCTCCTTCTCTGCATAGATTCTTGCGAATTCTTTTTGTGAGTTTCGGGACAGGCTCCCGTTAAGGCGCCGATAACCTTTTATTTCAGCATTGTAATATGAACAAGCGCAAATCGTCGCATCGCGCCGGCCGAGCTTGTGGCCGCGCGGAAACGCTGTGCATCAATGCCGAGGCTCACAGCCTACGGCAGATGATCAAATAACGGATAGTTAACGGATTTTTCCCCGATCACAGAGCGCACGCCAACAGCAGTGAAGGGTCGTGACTCCGCGTATCTTTATCGCAAATATCTGTGAATATGGAGGGGTAAGAAGGCGAATTCCTGCACGAAGAAAGGCGGGACGGCTTGCGTTTTCAAACAAGCCATCGCCGATTCGCTTGGTAGCGACATCTGATCGGTGCCGCCAAAGGTGAAGGTCTAGCCCTTGGACTTGGACGTGCGACTTGGCCGGCGAACAGCTCTCACCTTGCCGCTGCCTCCGCCACCGCAGAAGAACTGATCGCCGCCATCGGACTCCAGTCCCGACACGCCCACGCCAGCCGGCATGTCGAGCCTCTCCAGCACCTTTCCCGTTTCGGGATCGATCCGTCTCACATCGCTCTCGTCACCTTCCCAGGTGCCGTGCCAAAGTTCGCCGTCAACCCAGGTAACCCCGGTCACGATGCGGTTGGACTCGATTGTGCGGAGGATAGCCCCGGTTTGCGGATCGATTTGATGGATCTTCCGGCCCCGATGCTGCCCGACCCAGAGCGTGCCCTCGGCCCATGCGAGCCCTGAGTCACCGCCGTTGCCTGGCGCCGGGATCGTGGCGAGCACGTTGCCGGTCTTCGGATCGATTTTGTGGATGCGATCCTCAGCGATCTGAAAGAGATGCTGGCCGTCGAAGGCTGTCCCCGCATGCGAGGCAACCTCGATCGAGCGCAGCACCTGCTCTCCGTTTGCCGGATCGAAGGCGTTCAACTTGTCTCCGGAGGCAAACCAGACGTGCTGGCCGTCGAAGGTGACGCCATTCACACGGTCGGCGCCCGGAAAAGGTCCATATTCACGAAGAATTTCGGCTTGAGATCGTTTCATGCTGTCATCCTATTCGTTCGGCAGAGGACCGGGGAGTAACAAGATTGTCGGGAACCCGAGAACGGGTGGCGTCATCCAGCGGCGTGCCCTGCCAAGGCCCAAGGACTGTACCTTACCAGCTTCCGCAAGCTGTTCGAGAGCTCGCTGTACCGTGCGCGGGCTCGCTCCAAGCGCAATCGCCAGCGCCGAGCTCGACCAGGACTCGCCGTCGGCGAGAAAGGCGAGCAGCGCCGCATGCTGCTCTTCGACGGGCGGCGCCAGTACCGCGACCTCGCGTGAGCGGCGCGGCACCAACGCAAAGCCTCGTTTCGTCGCCTTGACATCCGCCAGCGTCCGCACCTCTGCGCGAAGCCGCCCCATTTCGACACGCAGCCGCGCGCGATGCGATTCATCGGCATGTTTCGCCCGGAAGGCGCGCGCGAGGAGCGTACTCCGCGGCACGTCTCCGGGCCAGGCTTCACCAAGTACACGGGCAAGCGTGAACAGGACCGGGCGGGTCGCCAGCGAAACGACCGCCTCGGCGTTGCGCACGACATTCCGGCACGCGTCCACCACCAGCGTCCCCGACTCCAGGAGTGTTTCCACCTCCTCAAGCAGAAGCGGGCGTTCCTCGTCACGCAGGATCAGCCGTGCCGCCGTCGTGTTCAGGACGAGGGAAGCGCTTTCGACCTCCGCCGTCAGCGCCGGGATATCCGCCGCGCGCGCGGCCTGCCCAGCCCGCGTGAGCGCCGCGCGGGCAGCCTTCGTCCGCAAGCGGCGAATAGCTATTCCGGCAACCACCAGCTCGTGCGCAGCCCTCGAGGCGGGAGGGAGCGGTGCCGGGTCAAGCTCGGCAAGCACACTTTCAGCCTCATCGAGATGGCCGATCAACAGCAGGCGCCGGACTTCGAGATTGCGTGCATGCGCGGCATTCATGCGATCGCCATGCGCTTCGAGCGTTGCCCGCGCTGTAGAAAGCGCCTTGGCAGGCCAGGTGAGGTCGCGCGAGACGAGCGCGATCTCGGCTTCGGCAACGATACACCGCGCGCGGGCCATGGCCTCCTTCGGCCCGAAGGCGCGCGCAGCACGCTTGAGGAGCGCCTTTGCCCGGCTGAGATCGCCGAGTTGGGCCATCGCGATGCCCCTGAGCGCGAGGGCCGGCGCGTCATCGCGCAGGGCAACCCGCTTCAACGCGCCGAGAGGATCGCCGCCCGCCAGAGCACGTGCCGCAGCGGTGATCATCGAGTCCATCGAAATCCCGTCAAACTTGTAACTCCCATCATTTCGATAGCCGGGCGTAGTTTACTCGCGACCACCAAACAGCCCGTCGCATCTTGAATGATACGACGGCAGATAGCCAAGGGAGAAAAATCATGACTACACACGCGACCGGAACACGTCAGGAATGGCTGGCAGCAAGGCTTAACCTCCTCGCGGATGAAAAGGCGCTGACACGGCAGAGCGACGAATTGGCACTGCGCCGGCAAGCCCTTCCCTGGGTACGGATCGACAAGGACTATCGTTTCGAGACGGAGAATGGCAGCGCCTCGCTCAGCGATCTCTTCAAGGGACGCTCACAGCTCCTCGTCTACCACTTCATGTTCGGCCCCGACTATACTGCCGGCTGCCCGTCTTGCTCCTCGATCGCGGATGGGTTCAACGGCTTCTTCGTTCATCTCGAAAACCACGATGTTGCCTTCTCGGCGATATCGCGCGCACCACTGGCGAAGCTGCAGGCATTCAAGCAGCGCATGGGCTGGACCTTCCCCTGGGCGTCCTCATTCGGCAGCGATTTCAATAGCGACTTCAGCGTCTGCTTCAGCGAAGAACAGCAGCGCGAAGGCGGCATTGAATATAATTTCCGCCGCGAGGCGCCTCTACCTCAGCCTCTCGCAAGCAAGACCGTTCAGGGATGCGAAGCGTGCGGCAGCGAGGAACCAGTGACGCAGATGGCAGCTATGACCGGGACCGACGCCGCCACATTTACGCGCGAAAGGCCGGGCGTCAGCGCGTTCGTGCTCGATGACGGCGTCGTTTATCACACCTATTCCAGCTATGCGCGCGGGCTCGACGGCCTCTGGGGCATGTACCAATGGCTCGACCGTGCCCCCAAGGGACGCAACGAGAATGGGATCTGGTGGCGCCATCATGACCGGTACGGCCGGAGCTGACATTCCCATGCCTACTCAACCCAACCCTTTTCCCGCCGGCAGCGGATCTGCCGGCGACGCTGCCGCCATCGGCATCACTCACTGGCTGTCCCTCGCCGCAGCGCCGACATTCGGGATCATGGCGCTGCTGACAGCCACTATGGGCAATGCCGATATGATCTGCTCCACCATGCAGGGGGCCTCACCATTCGGCGGAATGGTTCCGATGTACCTGCTCATGAGCGTCTTCCATATCGCGCCCTGGCTGAGACTTCTGTCCCGCCAACGAAGCGGTGCACGCCGGTCCTAAGCCGGCGTTCGCCATGCAGATCACCACCATGGGAGCCAGTTGCTCCCGCCCCCGGCAATTCCAAACCTGCGATGCGCGATTACCGACTCGTAAAGATTGGATTCAATCTTTTTTGGTAATTCTCCATTAGCAATTCATGTCGGCGGGTGTCCGACTGCATGGATTCTGCGGTCGACTGTGGTTTTGCGTGCGGGTTCATATGCGTCTAACGGCTGTCTCAGCAATCTTTCTCACCTCTTTGATCTTGTCGGCATGCGCCGCCAGTTCCGGTCCGGAAGACGTCATGGCCGTCGCGCCGCCGTCGCAGGAGACGACCAATTCCATCACCCGCTCGAGCGGGCCTGTGCCATCCGCCGAGGTGGGCAACGCCGCTGCGCAGGTAACAAGCCAGCAGCAGCAAGCGCAGGCATGGACGGAACCGGACCCGCGGCCGCAGGCGTTCCTGCCCACAGCCAAGACCGATAGCGTACCGATCCCCTCGGAAAAACCGGTTGCTCTGCTCATGCCGGTGAACCCCGTGATCAGCGCGGCTCCGCAAACGCGGATGCAAATCTACAGCCGTCGTTTCCGCGACGCCAAACCCATCAACTTCGGCAGTTCCTCGCCGAGAAAACTCGCCGTGCATGGCGTCGACGTTTCGCGCTGGCAGGGCGAAATCGATTGGGAGAAATTGCAGACGCAGGGTGCGAACTTCGTCTATTTGAAAGCGACCGACGGCGGCGATCACCTCGACCCCATGTTCAAGAAGAACTGGCGCCGGGCCAAGGAGGCCGGACTGAAACGGGGTGCCTATCATTTCTTCTACTGGTGCCGGACAGCCGGCGAACAGGCCGATTGGTTCATTCGCAACGTTCCGAGGGAAGCAGGCGCCCTTCCGCCGGTCATAGACGTCGAGTGGAACGGGGAATCGAGCTGCAAGAGAAAACCCTCGCGCGAGCACGTCCTCGAAAAAATGAAGGTTTTCATGGACAGGCTGGAGCGGTACTACGGCCAGCGCCCGATCATTTATACCGCACCGGATTTCTACCGCGACAACTTGAGAGGCGAATTCGCCGACTATCCCTTCTGGCTGCGCTCGGTGGCCGCGCATCCCTCCCAAGTCTATCCGGGACGGAAATGGCTCTTCTGGCAATATTCCGGCTCCGGTCTCACGCATGGCGTCGAAGGGCGGATCGACCTCAATGCCTTCCACGGCAGTGAGGAGGAATGGCACAACTGGCTAGCGCGTTCGAATTGAGCCGCGAGCCGATCGAGCCTGACTGGCGTTTCCGGTCACTTGCAACTTAAAAACGCAGGCCGCCGGTTTTAGCCTAGCCGCACCCAATCTATGGCTTCGAGCACATAGGGAGCGAAGAGGAAATCTCGGATATCGACGATCCGGTTTTCCGACCAGCCGATTAGCACAAAATGCGCGGGCCTTTCCATCGGGCCGCTGCTGTCGAAGACCAGCATGGCCGGCTGTCCTTCAACCGCGCCGAGGGCGAACCGCCATCTCGTCTCTTCCGCATAGCGCGTGAAATAGACGCCAATCTTTTCGCGCCCTTCCAGCCGCAGCCGGTTCACCAGTTCAAGCTTCACCTCATCTGCAAGCATGGCGCGGATTGCGTCGAAATCGCCGCTTCGAAACAGATCGACATAAGCAGTCATCTTTTGCCGGTCCGAGCTGGACATCAGCGGCAGCCGGATATCTTCGGGCTCTTGCGCCAGTTGCCGCAGCGCAGCTCTCCCGCGCTGAAGCGCCGATTTGGCCGACGCTGCTGAGCACTCCGCGATGTCAGCAATCTCCTCGACGGAATGACCGAGAACATCCTTGAGGATCACCGCGCAGCGCTGAAGTTCGGGCAGCCGCAGAAACGTCTGGAAGCTGATCGCGACGATATCGGCCTCGGCTAAAGGCGCCGCTTCGATGTCTTCGGTGAGCGGAACGACCGCCTTCCGGGACCTTTCGCGCAGGAAATCGAGGCTCGTATTGTGGGCAATGCGAAACAACCAGCCCTCGAGATTATCCACCTCGGCGCCCTCAGCCCGCGCGTGAAGGGCCTTGACGAGGGTATCCTGCAATACATCCTCGCCACTGACGGCCGATCCGGTCATGCGCGCGCAGTAGCGGTGAAGGCGCGGCCGCAGCGCTTTCAGACGATCTTCGAATTCGTCAGTATCCATGTATCAGGCCAAACTGCGCTGCCGCGCTTTGTTCCACTAAGCATTGAAAACAAATGTCGATGAAAATCTTCGACAAACAAAGATGATGAGTCAAACTTCCCGGTTGTCGAAAAGGAACATTTGAACGCCCGAGTCATCCGGCGCAAAAAGCCGGCGATCCGCGCCAGTCGCTTGTCCCTCCGGGCTTGCAAACGCCCTTTCGATCGCCGCAAGGTCGTCGAAATACAGCGTTCCGATCCGATGAATGGCGGCGCTTCCTACAGGCGTCGCGATGGGGCCGTCGTTGACCTCGTATTTCCTGAGACCCGGGATCTTCTTGGCGAGGGGCACGTGAATTTCGAAGTAATGCCGGTCAAATTCCTCGATATTCTTCGGCGTGGGATAAATAACGACCATGCGGGCCATCGAAATTCTCCTTTGTTACTTACATGACGAAAATAACTTGCGTTCACCCCCACCGGGTTTCGCTGAACACTGCCGAGCCCATCATTGAGTCCAGGCTCGCCAGCTCGCTGACCTGCGGGAAATAGGCTTTCATGCGTGGATCGCTGCGCATCGCCTCTACAGATTCGGCGGTCTCCCACTCGGAGTAGATAACGACGCCGGCGCCGTCCTTTGCCGCAATCAGCCGGGTCGTTTTCCAGCCATGGAGCGTGCAGATCACCGTCTCGGTGCTCTGCTTCAAGAGCGCGATCAGCGCATCCTGCTTGCCGGGTTCGACCTTCAGCAAATTGATCAAAATAACGGACTCGTTGGACATGCGATGTCTCCTTTTGTTTCAGACACACCAAGGACGATCCGAAGGGTGAAAACGGATCGCGGCATCGAAAATTTTTTTGAAAATCAACACTGCCAGACGCGGTTCGACGGCCTGTCGCCATGGCCGAAGATGTCGCCATCAGCGACGAACTTGCCGAACACGTATTGCCACAGGCTTCTGCCGCTACATCTAGAAAGCGAAATAATCAGATTGCTCATCCTCGGGCGCTCAGAACATCCGGATAAAATTGTGGGAGAAACAGCCATGGTCGACGAAAAGGAGCTCATCTCGAAAATCACCTGGCGCCTGATGCCCTTTTTGGGGCTCCTGTATCTGGTCGCCTATATCGACCGCCAGAATGTCAGCTTCGCCAAGCTGCAGATGGTCGGTGCTCTCGGGATGAGCGAATATGCCTATGGCCTTGGCGCATCTCTGTTTTTCATCGGCTATTTCATCTTCGAAGTGCCGAGCAACCTGATGCTGGAAAGATTTGGCGCCAGCAGATGGTTTGCCAGAATTCTGGTGTCCTGGGGCATCGTGACGACGCTCCTTGCCTATACGCAGAATGCAACAATGTTCTATATCCTACGCTTCCTCCTCGGCGCCTGCGAGGCAGGCTTCTTCCCGGGCGTTCTCTATCTTCTCACACTCTGGTTTCCGTCGGCCTATCGCGGCACGATGGTCGGGCTGTTCATGATCTTCAGCGCATTCGCCAACGCCGTCGGCGCACCGCTCGGCGGCATGCTGCTCGATCTCGACGGGCTCTACAATATCGCCGGCTGGCAATGGGTCTTCATCGTAACGGGCATTCCGGCCATCATTTTGGGCGTGGTGACCCTCTTCCATCTATCGGACCGGCCGGCGCAGGCGCATTTTCTCACGGACGAGGAAAAGCGCTGGCTGCAGGATAAGCTTGCCTCCGAAAATGCCGGCATGGACAAGAACGCCGATAATGGTTTCAAAGCTCTCGTCGATCCCCGCGTGTTGCTGATGGCGCTCTGCTACATCGCCTTTCCGCTCGCCGCCTATGGCCTCAGCTATTGGCTGCCGACGATCGTGAAAAGCTTCGGTGTCGGCAATACCGAGAACGGATTCCTGAACATCATTCCCTGGATCCTGGTCGCGATCAGCCTCTATATCGTTCCCGCCATGGCGGCAAAGGCGAAATCGAAGACGCCCTATATCGTCATCCCGGCCTTTGTCGGAGCCACATCGCTCCTGCTTTCCGCGCTGATCCCAGACCACAAATTGCAGTTCGCGTTCCTGTCCATCGCCGCCGCGGGCATCTTTTCCGGTCAGCCAGTCTTCTGGAGTCTGCCCTCGCGATTCCTGAAGGGCGCCGGCGCCGCAGCCGGTCTCGCAGCCATCAACTCCGTCGGCAATCTCGGCGGCTTCATCGCCCAGAACGTCGTACCATGGATCAAGGACGCAACCGGAAGCACGATTGCCCCGATGTTCTTCTTAGCCGGATGCCTCGCCATTGGCGGCTTGCTGGTCTTCGTGGTGGAGCAGCAGATATCACGGAGGGAGCGGATCGCCGGGGAAAGCCAGATTGGGACGGCAGCGTCTTAGGAGATAGGGCACTATTTGCGTTTGGGCGCTGGGGTGAAGTCGTGGTGGGCGTCTCGCAGTCGGTCAAGCTCATTCGAATGTGATCCAGGAGACTCCTTGAACCAACCTGCCACCGTGACTGCAGCGATCACCGAAGCGCGCGATTTTCTGCCCATTGATATTGGCGACTGAAGAGCCGTCGACAATGTCGTCATTCGTCGGAACAGTCCTCCCACATGCGGCTTGGGTCCCGGATCGATCATCGGGCATATATGCATGTGGCCTTTTAATGAGACAGGAAACCCCATGATTGACTACTCGCTATTTACCGAAAGCTTTCCTTCGTCGCGCAGAGTTATTTCCGCGAAAAGCGCTCGAACCCTTCTGATTGCAGGGCTCGATCAATCTTTTCGAATACCCCTTCGGTGCGCGATGTAAATCTATCATCGCTGGCATTGAGCAGTTTGGGTTTCGAGCCCTTGTCCGATATACAAAATCCCTCAAATACAATTCCAAGAGAATCGAATATAGCTGCGGTTCCATTATACCAGCCGGGTGCTCCATTCACGCGAGAACTTGCTCGGGTGGAAGTACGAAAACGCCCTTCGCATCAAGATTTGCAAGCTTATGATCAATTGACAGGATTATTTCGACTAGGCGGTCTTTTTCATAGCGCAGCACAAGACCGTGATTTTCGCGGACTTCCGTGACGCTTGTAGAGTCGGGAGAAGCTTCACTATAAAGCTCTAAAAGTGCCTGTTTTTCGATCTCGCTCAAACTATTGCCGAACTGTGCCAGCGTGTCCTGCAATATTGAATCTGGTATTCTGTCAGATCCACTCCGTAACACCTTGCCATAAACTCCCGCATACTTATCAGTCTCCGGTTGAGGCATGCCGAATTTAAGCTCGCCAATTCCCGCCCTGGGGATAATTTGCCAGTGATAGACTGCATCTGCCATTTGAAATCCGCTCAGTGGCAATCCGCGTTCACTATCAAAGATCCATCGGCTTATATTTCGACAAATCCTCACCCATATCCCGAGGTTTGGGTCGCCAGATAATTGTCCTGTCAGCCCGGCTTCCGTCCAAATAGGAAGGGCCATCTTTCGAGACCTTCACGAACTCGAACAAGAATATCAAATTGTTGGCAAAGACGACTTCGTTTTCAAATATGATCGGCCGTTCCCGCAAAGCGGCGGCAAGGTGTTTTATTATGTCTAGCGGGGGTTCGCGAAAAATGAACCGGCCATCGTAATTTAGCTTGTCGGCCCTGATATCGGCCAATATCTGGAAAAGTCCCGTTTCGTCGTATTCCAAAACCAAACCAGTAGCGCGCGCTTCGGTAAGAACGTTTGGCCGCACAAACTCCGCTTGCTTGCCTAATGCCGCTGTAATGTCGCTATCTGGAACCCCCAGGGTTCTTAAAAAGGCAGTCGCCTCATCCTCGGGTATCGGATTGCTATCTCGCGATCCAGTTACAGCACCATAGGCGGCAATAGCGTTAACCGCATTACGGTCCATGCCGAACGATATATTGCCTAGCCCAGTTCTAGGTTTTAGTACCCAGTGAGAGCTGTCATTAGGTTTGATCATCTAATTATCCCATTTGCTTGGAGACAGCGCGCATAAACCATCATCTGAGCGATTGCCTCATCGTATTTTGACGGATCACCAATGGCCTTTGCAACAGCCTTGACATCAAGTACGTCTAAATAAATCGCCTGCATTGTTTGGCCCTCAGCCAATAGAGCCGTTTGTGGCGCATAGGAATCACCATTAACGTTGCCCCCGTATGAGGCTGTCAGAGCATGATCGCTCTTCTCCATTTGAATGGCCGGGCCTACGTTCGGATTGAGCGGTGATTTCGATTTTGCAGGCATATGATGGCTATCAAGCTCGTCGCCCTTTGTTTCAGGCGTTCCCGTCATACAGCCGTGAGCACCACCGCGATACTTACCTTTTCCCTTAATGCCGCAAGCAAATTTGGCACAGGGATTCTGCTCGCAAGTCGCACAGGTAATGGTTTTAGCTTTTGTATCGGCTTTGTCCGCGGCCTTGTCGGCGCCCGTCATTTCCGCGATTTTCTGATCAAGCCAATGACCGGCGCTGGAGCCCACATCCATGCCGGCGGGGACGCCGGTTGTGACTCCGTCAACGGCTCCGTAGGCGCCGCCAACCACAGCGCCAGTCGCCAGACCCGCTGTAGCCCCGGACGGAACTGTTATAACTTCTCCGGGACCGGTTGGTGCTCCGACAACGGCTCCGACGCCGGCGCCAACAACAGCACCCGCCCCGCCACCGACGACGGCACCCTTTACGCCTTGGACTACTCCGTTGCCAACGCCGCCGATGAGACCGCCGACATACTTGCCCACAGTTTCAAAGTTGCCAACTCTCTCGCTTACGAGCCGGTCGCGGATGCTTGGGCCCGCAGATCAGATCCTTTTCTCGGCTGACAGCGACTGGAGTGAAAAACCAATGCGCTTAGCGCGATTGGCGAACATGCCGCCAGCAACATCGGGGCCGCTAAAGCTGAGCGCGGGTGAGGTCAAGGCTATCGAGGATTTGCGAAGCGCGGCAGCGCGGCGACGGCGTATCCTATATCTCAGGGAAACATGTCCCACGGAAACACAGGGCGTATCGACGGAGAGCCTGGAGGAGCACCTTCGGGTCAGTGAACAGACCGGTTCCAAGCTGGGATTGGTCTCGGAGGGTGCGCATTGCCGCTGGGCCTATCTGATGGTCGCCACTCGCGGCCAAATAGCTCAAGCCCCCGAAGTAACGACGTATATTAAGTCCGGCGGCTCTCAACCAGACGACCAGGTGCGCCTTATCATGAAGAGTACCGCACCCCCCATGGGCGCATCCGCCAAAGCGACGACCGGGATTCTCTCGCCAGAATGCGGCAACGTTGCGTTGTAAATATTACCGGCGTCCGGGCCGTCAGATGGCCTCGCACATGCGCTCAAGACAACCATGAGTGCAATTGACGCCAGTCTCCGCATCCCGAATCTCCTCTGGGTAATAAAGGCATGGCAGAAATATCAACCAAAAGGCGGGAGGCAATATGCAAGACGATCAAAAAACAAAATATGACAACTTCGAGCCGGAGGCTGTGACCTATTGGCAACCGCTGTTTGAAGACACGATCTCAGCTTGTGGAAAGTCGGTCGGCTCTCGCCTGCAGAATTTCGGCACCGAGCCATAAAATATCGCGGATCTATTGCGCTCCAAAGGTGGTTTCCACCTTACCGTTTGGTGGCGCCGCCATATATTTATGAACATGACTGCTCGGCGAACGATAGCGCAGTGTTTGAAGCTTTGGCGACGAGTGCCGCCAATCCTCGCCTTGATGCTGGCTCTCGCATCGGCTTTCGGCCTGACCGCTTCTCCGACATTTGCGGCGGAGCGCGTCGCTGTGGTCCTGAAGGTGAATGGTGCCATCGGCCCGGCCACCTCAGACTATATACGGCGCGGTCTTCAGCGTGCCAGCGAAGATGGCGCGACCCTGGTCGTCCTGCAGATCGATACGCCCGGCGGTCTCGACACATCCATGCGAGACATTATCAGGGCGATCCTTGCTTCGCCCGTGCCCGTCGCGGGATTTGTGGCCCCAAGCGGTGCCCGGGCCGCCAGTGCCGGCACCTATATTCTCTATGCGAGCCACATCTCGGCGATGGCGCCGGGCACCAATATCGGCGCGGCCACGCCGATCGCTATCGGCGGCAACCCGTTCGGTAGCGGTTCGGAACCGGACAAGGGAAAATCAGGCGAGCCAGGCAATACACAGGGACAGCCCTCTCGCGACGCCAGCGAAGCGAAAGCGGTCAACGACGCCGTCGCCTATATTCGCGGGCTGGCCGAACTGCGCAACCGCAATGCCGATTGGGCGGAACGGGCAGTGCGGGAAGCCGCGAGCCTTTCTTCGACTGCAGCCGTGCATGAGCACGTCGTCGATTTCACGGCAGATACCATCCAAGACCTCTTGACCCAGGCGCAGGGGCGCACCGTTCGGGTCGGCCAAACGGATGTCCGTCTCGATACCGCCGGCCTTGCCGTTCGCGAATTCGAGCCGGACTGGCGGACGCGCGTACTTTCCGTGATTACCGATCCGAACATCGCGCTCATCCTGATGATGGTCGGGATCTACGGCATAATCTTCGAATTTCTCACCCCGGGGACATTTGTCCCTGGCACGATCGGCGCCATATGCCTGCTGCTCGGCCTCTACGCTCTGGCATTGCTACCGGTGAATTATGCCGGCTTCGGATTGATCGTTCTCGGTGTCGGGTTGACCGTGGCTGAAGCGCATTCGCCATCCTTCGGCGCCCTTGGTATGAGCGGTGGGATCGCGCTTGTGCTCGGCGCAGCCATTCTGTTCGAGACGGATATTCCAGGCTTTGAAGTGTCCTGGTCTGTGTTGGGCGCCATCGCCGTGGCGACCGTTGCCGTCAGCCTCGTCGTCGCCCGACTCGCGATCCTGTCGCGCTGGCGCAAAGTCAGCACCGGCACGGAACAAATGATCGGCATGCCGGGGAAGGTCGATAGCTGGACAGGTGCCGCCGGCTACGTCATCGCGCGTGGCGAACGCTGGAAGGCAGTTTCCTCAGAGCCGCTTACCGCGGGAGACGTTGTTAGAGTGACCGGCCGCAACGGTCTGACGCTTGAGGTGACCCGCAGCACTTGAGAAACTGGCGGCTTTGGGGAAGCAGGAGGAAAAGTCATGGGCATTTTTGCAGATCTCGCCTTCTATCTGGTGGTTATTCTTATCCTGCTGCTCGTCCTCGCGTCTGCGATCAAGATCCTGCGGGAATATGAGCGCGGGGTGGTTTTCACGCTCGGCCGCTTCACCGGCGTCAAGGGACCCGGCCTGTTCCTGCTCGTCCCCTATGTTCAGCAGATGATGCGGGTCGATCTGCGCACAAGGGTGCTCGACGTGCCCGGACAGGATGTGATTTCGCATGACAATGTCTCGGTCCGCGTCAGCGCCGTGATCTATTTCAGGGTCATCGATCCCGAAAGATCGACGATCCAGGTCGAGGACTTCATGATGGCGACAAGCCAACTTGCCCAGACGACGCTGCGCTCTGTACTCGGCAAGCATGACCTTGATGAGATGCTGGCGGAGCGCGACAAGCTCAACAACGACATTCAGGAAATTCTCGACGCCCAGACGGATGCCTGGGGCATCAAAGTGGCCAATGTCGAAATCAAACATGTCGACATCAACGAGTCCATGATCCGCGCGATTGCCCGTCAGGCGGAGGCGGAACGCGAGCGGCGCGCCAAGGTCATCAATGCCGAAGGCGAGCAACAGGCGGCGGCGAAGTTGCTTGAGGCAGCTGAGGTTTTGGCCAAGCAACCGGAAGCCATGCAGCTACGCTACCTGAGCACGCTGAATGTCATCGCCGGCGAAAAGACCTCGACCATCCTATTTCCCTTCCCGATGGAATTCGCCAATCTGCTCCCGCCCAAGACGGACAAGCCATCGCAATAACGCGCTCCAATCTGGCGCTATCGCTAGGCGCGAGCCAGCATCTTCCGCCCCGCAAGGAAATTCTCCATCGCCTTGAAGGAGAAGGCCGAGATGGGCAGCCCTGTGCCGCCTTCCATCGCGAGACCGGCAAGAATTTCTCCGACGACGCTCGTGAATTTGAAGCCATGGCCGGAACAGGGCGAGGCAACGACGACATTTGGCTCGCCGGGCATGAGATCGATCAGAAAATCCTCGCTTGGCAGCATCGTGTAGCGGCAGGTGATTGCATTGACGCGAACGCCGGCAGCGGCCGGTAGGCGCCTGGCGATGAAGCTGTCCAGCAGTGCCTTATCCCTGTCGTTGACGGGCGGGTTTGCCTGGTTCGGATCGATCGACTCCATGAAATGCGCGTGGCGTCCGACCTTGATGCCGTCGACACCGATGGCCGGGAAGCCGAAATAGGAACCCTCATCGCCCTCATCGCGGAGGAAGGCGGGCATGCGATGTGGCTGCATCATGAAGCCGTCGCGCGGTTGATACCAGGCGACGACCTGGCGGATCGGATTGGCATGCTCCCGCAACTGCGGCACCAGTTCGGCGATCCACGAACCGGTCGAAACGATCACCTTACTGGCGCGATAGCGGCCAACAGCAGACGAAATCGTCACGCCGGCATCATCGGGCTCGATTGCCGTCACCTTCTCGCCGAAATGCAGGACCGCCCCATCCTCCGCCGCGAGCTTCAGATAGCCCATCACAGCCGTTTCCGGACGGAGATAGCCACCCTGCGGGTCGAGCAGCGCCATCTCGTCTTCGTCCAGCGCGAAGGCTGGAAAACGCGTCCCCATCGCCCTCCGATCCAGCTCCTCATAGGGCAGATGGTGCAGTTTGCAGGAAGCCCGCGTGCCGCTGACGATCTTGCTGTCCGGCTTGCCGATCTGCAGCACGCCGGTGATCGTCAGGATGTCGGCGCGCAGCCGCGCTTCCAGTGCCCGCCAGTTTTCATAGGCGCGCTGCAGCAACGGCACATAGGACGGGTCTTCGAAATAACCGAGGCGGATCAGCCGGCTGTCGCCGTGCGATGAACTGAGCGCATGGGCGGGAAAGTGGGCATCGATGCCGATCGTCTTGACGCCGCGCGCCGAAAGAAAGGAAATTGCCGCACTCCCCATGGCGCCGAGGCCGATGACGGCAACGTCGAACTGAGCGGTCATAAAACTATCCTATTTGGCAAAATCCGGCGGCAACGTCTCTCGAATGAGATTTCGCAAGGCTTCCATGTCGCCGCTCAAGGGCCGGTCGTCGCCATAATGCAGAACGCGGGCTCGCACCATCTCGTAGATCGCGTCGGTGCCGGCGGCGCGGCCTCCCGCGGCACTGAGGAAGTCATGCGCCTGCGCTGCTGCCATCAGTTCGATCGCAAGGATATATTCGGCATTGTCGATCACTGCGAGCAGCTTGTTTGCCGCCGCCGTCGGATGCGCGAGGAAATCCTCCTGTAGGCCGGAGGTCAGTCCGCCATCGGTACTGGCGGGTGCCGCCAATCGGCGGTTCTCGTTGGCAAGGGCTGCGGCGGTATATTGCGCGATCATGAAACCGGAATTGCTGCCGGCATCGCTTGCGAGGAAGGGCGGCAGACCGCTGACCAGCGGATTGACCAGCCGGTCCATGCGCCGCTCGCTCATCGCCGCGATCTGGGCGAGCGCGATGGCAAGGCTGTCGGCGGCTTGGCCGAGCGCCGGGGCAACCGCATGGGCTTCCGAGGAAACTACGGGATTCTCCGGCGTGCCGGAAACCGCCGGATTGTCGGTGACGGAGGCAAGCTCCTGATCGACAATGCGTGCGGAATTATCGAAGACATCGCGCGCCGCGCCGTGAGCATGCGGAATGGCGCGCAGGCTGAGAGCATCCTGTGTACGCCGGCCCAATGCCGCTGCGATGACCCCGCTGCCCTGCAGCCGGGCGCGCAAGGAAACACCGACTGCGGCAATGCCCTTGGAGTGACGCAGCGCGAGAACGGCTTCATCGAATGCAGCCACCTGGCAACCGGCTGCCTCCAGCGTCAATGCCGCGACGGCATCGGCCCAGGCAAGCAGGCGTTCGGCACGAGCCAGCGCCACGCTGGAAAGACCGGTCGCGCAGGCTGTGCCGTTGACGAGGCTCAGCCCTTCCTTCGCGCCGAGTACGAGCGGTTCAAGACCGATCGCGGCCAAGGCTTCACGTCCGGACATCGCCTTACCTGCGACCCTGGCGCTGCCCTCACCGATCAGCACCAGCGCGATGTGAGCATTGTGCGTGAGATAGCCGGCCGAACCTTTCGAGGGCACGTCGGGGATGCAGTCCTTTTCGAGAAAGGTCGAGAGATGACTGACGATTTCCGGCCTCACGCCCGAATGGCCATGGGCGAAATTGGCGATCTGGGCGGCGATGATGGCACGCACCTCGCGCGGCGCCAGCAGCTCCCCGACTCCAGAGGCGTGGCTCAAGATGATATTGCGCGACAAACGGCTCTGGGATTCACGATCGACCACCGTATCCGACAGCGCGCCGACCCCGGTGTTGACACCGTAGGCGCGTACGCCGGTCTCCACGATGCGTTCGACGATCCGGCTGGCATAGGCGATGCGTTCCCGGACGGCTGGTGCGAGTGATAAAGGCGCGCCATCTGCCACGCTGGCGACATCGCGCCAGCTCAGCACCGTTCGAAGCATGATGGTCATGACGGCGTTCCGAAATGTCCGATAAACTGGCGGAAAGCCGGCGAGGCACCACTGCCGAACATCTCCTGCGGCGGGCCGCTGCTTTCGATCAGGCCCTCGCGCATGAAGACGACGCGGTTGGAGACATTGCGGGCAAAGCTCATCTCATGCGTGACGACAAGCATGGTCATGCCCTCTTCCGCCAGCGAACGCATGACGCGCAGCACTTCGCCGACAAGCTCTGGATCGAGCGCCGAGGTCGGCTCGTCGAAGAGCATGACTTTCGGCTTCATGGCGAGCGAACGGGCAATCGCCGCGCGCTGCTGCTGGCCGCCGGACAGAAGCGCCGGATAGGCATGACGCTTATCGGCAATGCCAACCTTTTCGAGCAGCACTTCGGCTTCGGCGATGCACTCGGCCCGCGGCCGCCTCAGCACATGCACCGGCCCCTCGATGACATTCTGCAGGATTGTCATGTGGGACCAAAGATTGAACGACTGGAACACCATGCCGAGCTCGGAGCGGATATGATCCACCTGCTTCTGGCTCGCCGGCTTAGTTTTGCCGCCCTTGTGCACCATGCGGATCTGCTCGCCATCAACCCAGATTTCGCCATCCGTGGCGGTCTCCAAGAGGTTGATGCAGCGCAGAAAGGTGGATTTGCCCGAGCCGGAGGCGCCAAGCAGCGAGATGACGTCGCCATCCTGAGCATCGAGGGAAATGCCGCGCAAAACCTCGTGCGTGCCGAAGCTCTTGCGGATATTACGGACCGAAAGTCGGGTGACGCCGGGCATGATCTCTCCAATCCAGATCTAGGCCAGTTGCCTCACGCCTTCAGCGCCGCCGGAACGGCGCGACGATGGCGGGACAGACGATATTCCAGCAGGCCGAGCGCCTGCAGAATGATGAAATTCAAGATGAGATAGATGGCGGCCGCGCAGAGGAAGACTTCCATCGTGCGGTAGGTATGCGAGATCAGCCGCTGGGCAACGCCGGTCACTTCCCAGACGGTGACGAGACTTGCGAGCGCCGTCGACTTCATCATCAGTACGATTTCGGTCGAATAGGCAGGCAATGCGTGACGGAAGGCGATGGGCGCCAGGACGCGCCGCACGAGCAGGAAACCGGACATGCCGATCGAACGCGCCGCCTCGATCTCACGCGGGGAGACGGCGCGAATGCCGCCACGGAAGATCTCCGCAGTATAACCGCCGGTGCAGAGCGCAAGTGATAGGACGGCGCAGACGAAAGGCTCACGCAGCAGCGGCCAGAGAGGCCCATAGCGGATGAATCCGAACTGGGCGAGCCCGTAAAAGATCAGGAACATCTGGATGAGCAGCGGCGAGCCGCGGAAGATGAAGATGTAGCCCTTGGCGATGGCGGTGAAGATCGGATTGCCGCCGACCCGCATCCAGACGATCAGGATTGCGAGAACGCCGCCGATGGCGATCGACAGGAAAAACAGCGCCAGCGTCGTCGGCAGAGCTTCGAGCAGCGTGAGCATGGTCTGTCCGAGAAAAGCGAAATCCATGACCGATCCTCAGGCCTGGCCCATTGCAGAGGGCATGCTGCGATTGGCGCGCCGTTCGGCGCCGTTGAAGATGCGATCCGACAGGCTCGTCAGGATGAGATAGAGCGCGCCGCCCACGATGAAGAACAGGAAATATTGCCGTGTCGATCCGGCGGCGACCTGGCTGGTCCGCATCAGCTCGGCAAGGCCGGTGACCGAAATCAGCGCGGAATCCTTAAGGCTCAACTGCCAGACATTGCCCATGCCGGGAATAGCGTAGCGCAGCACCTGCGGCATGATGATCCGCCGGAACCTCAGGCCTCCATGCATTCCGATGGCCGAGGCCGCTTCAAGCTCGCCCTTGGAAACAGCGAGATAGGCGCCGCGGAACACCTCCGCCTGATAGGCGCCGGAGATGATGCCGACGGCAAGGGCACCGGCCGCAAAGGACGGCATGCCGAGAAACCCCTCATAGCCGAGGGATTTGCCGATGCTGGTGATCGCGCTCGATCCGCCGAAATAGATCAGATAGATGATGAGCAGTTCCGGCACGCCGCGAAAAACGGTTGTATAGACGTTTCCAAGCGTCTTCAGGATGAGATTGCCGGAGAGCTTCGCCGCCGCGATGATGGCGCCGAAGACAGCGC
Organism: Rhizobium sp. BR 317; assembly: GCF_047445835.1. Lineage (NCBI taxonomy): Bacteria > Pseudomonadati > Pseudomonadota > Alphaproteobacteria > Hyphomicrobiales > Rhizobiaceae > Rhizobium > Rhizobium sp. BR 317. The sequence continues at coordinate 90,470 of NZ_JARWLB010000021.1, forward strand.
CGATCGCCAATGCGACCGCAGTGACGCACAGCGTCATCAGCGCTCCGAGCAGAAGCAGAGCGCCCCAGCCGGTCGAGCCGAAACCGATCAATTGCAATATCGCCATCTCGTTCGTTCCCCGTACCGAGCGGTCTGTTTTCTTGATTAGTCAAACATAACATGCGGGAAGCGGCATTGAAGCCGAAAGCCGGCGCCCCCCGATGGAAGCGCCGGCGAACGATCATTCCTGCGGCGAGACGTCCGTCTTGAACCACTTCATCGAGAGGTTCTTCACGGTGCCGTCGGCCAGTGCCGACTTGATTGCCGCGCTGAACATGTCGCGAAGGTCCGTGTCGGACTTGCGGACGCCGAGGCCTTCGCCGACGCCCCAGATCGGGCCGGCGACTTGCGGCCCCGTGAAGGCGAGCGCCCCGTTGGCGGCATCGAAAGCTGTCTGGAAATAGACGGCGTCGTCGAAGCCGAGATCGATACGGCCATTCTGCAGATCGAGGTCACGATCGGCGCCGGTCTTGTACTCGCGGATCGTCGCGACGTCGCCGAAGTTGTCGTAAATGAACTTGGCGTAAACGGTAGCGGCCTGGATGCCGATGGTCTTGCCCTTGAAGGCTGCCTTCAGCGCGTCGATCTCCTTAACGCCGGTCTGGCCGGGCGTCATCTTGACGGTTGCGCCGGTGCCGGCTGCGTTGGCCAGCGGGCTATCCTTCGCGGTCGCGAAAGCAGCCGGGGTCGCAGCGTAAGGAACGGTGAAATCGATGACCTGCTTGCGCTCATCGGTGATCGACAGCGCATCCATGATCACATCGAACTTGCCAGCGTTCAGAGCCGGGATCATGCCATCCCAATCGGACGCCACCAGCTTGCAGTCGACCTTGGCTCGCTCGCACAGCACCTTGGCCAGTTCCGGCTCGAAGCCGCCGAGCGTACCGTCGGAGTTGGTCAGGTTCCATGGCGCATAAGCGCCTTCGAGCGTGATGGTAACGGTTTTCCAGTCCTTCGCCTGAGCTGCAGGGCCGGCGAGAACGGCAAGCGCCAGGGCGCTGGAAAGAAGGGCATGTCTAATCTTCATCGATGTTCTCCTCTTGAGATCGAAATAGCCAATTTCTGTTTACGCCAGTCTTCGCCGGCTTGCCGGGTCGGCGACCTGCATTTGCTGGTCACATCGATCGGATAGTTGTATAGGGTACCATATGTGATATTTTGTGTTATGCAAGTGCCAAGTCGATTTACAAAGCGAAATTCGCGACTGCACAAGGATTAGGCAATGAAACGCGCTACCGATCGGAAACGTGAGCTGGCCGAAAACGACTCCGGCCCGCTTTATGCCGGCGTCAAGCAGATGATCCTTGATCGGATCCACAGCGGCGAGTGGCCGCCGAAGCATCGCGTTCCCTCGGAAAACGAGCTGGTCGTGGAACTCGGCGTCAGCAAGATGACCGCCAACCGGGCACTGCGAGAGCTTGCCAATGAAGGCGAACTTGTCCGCATCCAGGGTGTGGGCTCCTTCGTTGCCGAGCGCAAAGGCTATTCGGCGCTGTTCGAGGTGCGCAACATCGCCGATGAGATCGCCGAGCGCGGCCATGTTCATGAGGCTTCCGTCGTCGTTTTGGCCCGCGAAACGGCCTCTCCCGAGGTTGCGGACGCTCTGGAGCTGGAGATCGGCGCGGCGGTTTTCCACTCGCTGATCGTCCACAGCGAAAACGGCGTTCCTGTGCAGATCGAGGACCGTTTCGTTCACCCGGAAGCAGCGCCCGAATATCTCGAGCAGGATTTCACGACGCTGACGCCGAATGCTTATCTGACGGCTGCGGCCCCGCTCAGCGGCTCGGAGCACATCGTCGAGGCAGCAATGCCGCAGCCCTGGGAATGCAAGCTCCTGACCGTCTTGAAGACCGAACCTTGCCTGGCGATCCGCCGGCGTACATGGTCGGCACGACAAGTGGTCTCCATCGCCCGCCTCGTCTATCCCGGACACCGGTATCGGCTCGAAGCGCGTAGCGGCAAGATGTTCGAGGAATGAAAAGATCGACCAACTTGTATATGGAACATAATGCGCTTAAATTATGAGCACTTTGAAGCGGCCGCACTCAGCCACCTTCGCGCCTCTTTTTGCTCTTCATCGCCGGGTCCGGCAGCACCGTACCAAAAACGTGATCCCAGAAAAGCGACGAAACACCGTAATTCCCCTCGTCGGTGGAGGCATGGTGCTGCGCATGCCAGCGCTTGGCACGGTAGAGATAGGTGCCGTGCGGAATCCGCCAGTGGTGCATCGCGTGATGCATTGTTCCGTAGGTGAGATAGCCAAGCGTCATACCGACGGTGAAGCCTGATGCCACGCCAAAGCCGAAGGCCCACCAAGACGGCAACAATACACCCGCGACCATGAAAGACAGGCTGAGCCAGATCGGCGTATCGATCAACTCGGTCGGCGCGTGGTGATGGTGAATATGCATGTCGCGTACATAGACGACATGGTGCAGCACGAAGCGATGAATGAGGTATTCCACCAGCGTCCATGCGGCTGCGCCGGTTGCGATGGCGGCAAGCCAGAGCAAGGGCCGGCCATCATAGCCCCAAAGAAAATAGGCGGCGCTCAGTCCGACAGCGGTGATCGGGTAGACGACAAAATCCGCATAATAAGCGATCGCATTTGGTTTTCGCGAAAGTGAGCGCCTCATATGGCGTGCTCGCTGCATTGACTGCGAAGATTCGTCATAAGATTCTTCTTCATTCTCTACAGGCAGAAACGATTCATATGCCTCTGTCGACGCATGTTTGAGAAACGCGCGAAGAGGCGAAAGCACTTCAATATTTACACATGAGCGGGATTCAGCCCTATGTGCAGGCCGCTTCAAGGCCGAGACGAAGCGGTTCGCACATGGCGAAAACCACATCCCCTCCATTTCGCAGCGCAAAATGCCGGTCCTTAAACCGGCCAATCGCGAACGAGCGTAGAAGCATGCCGAACAAGATGTGTCTTAAAAAAATGACAGGCAAGTGACGTAGCGCCAAGCTCAGGCAATATCGGCTACATCAGGCAATAAAACAGCGACCAACACGATTGGCGGCGTGTTGGTCGCTCGTAGCAGCGGGTGCTTCCGGTTGGGGGGGCCTTTTCACACCCGCTGCAACTATCGATCAATCAGCGGGGTCTGTTGCGTCGTCGTCGGATGGCGCAACAGTCGACCTTTCCAGCGCATCGCGAACCTGATCGATCTTTCCAACGGCGGGGCCGACGCCCAGGATGTCCTTAGCCTCGGCCAGCGTTTGGTCGGTTACAACGCCGGTCTTCGAAGACTGAGCCAGAGCCGAACGAAGCGCTTCGTCGCTGAGGGCCGGGTCCGTTGGGACGGCATTGATTCCATTCTTGAGTTCGAACTCGGCATAATCCATGACGTAGGCTCTGATAGCCGCCATCTTCGGATCCTTGGAATTCATATAGGCGTGATAGTTCCTCTTGAGGGAATTGAGGCTACCAAGCTCTGACGCCTGCGTTTTGACCTTGGTTACGCTGTGCTTCTCAAGCTTCTCATTAGCAGCCGCGGACTTCGAGATGTGATTCGTATGCTTGGCGTGGCCGACATCGGTATCCGTGTCTCCGTCCACATCAGTGCTGGTTGAATTTGTGTCGTCAGACGACTTGGCATGACTAGAATTGGCGCTGCCGTGGCTCCCACTATTGCCGTTTCCATTGCCGCCACCGTTGCCATTTCCATTTCCGCCGCCGTTTCCGTTGCCGCCCTTGGCATAAGCGATGCCTGCCAGACCCAGAGCAGCGCCACCGACCGGAGCGACCGCCAGCGTCAGGGCGACCATTGTCGTTCCGAAGACTGATCCGAATTTCATGTGCCTCTTCCTTTCATTCCAGACCTGCGCCCTTCCGGTGCCATGCGACCGCGACGCAGGACGAACAATGATGCTGCTCGCCACAATATTGCTGGAAAAGAAAGTTTCCACTCGGGTCAGACCAATGCGACCGGCGGTCGGACCTTAGACTTATCGCTGGTCGCCAAAAGTCTCATCGGTTTCAAAGCGGCTTGAGGTGCGTCAATCCTCAGACCTGCCGGTGAGATGAACCAACAGCCATTTGACGCGCGGCCTGGCTACGATAGGTATGCGGTATTGAGTGGTGATCGCTGAAAGTAGCCAGACATGCAGACGAGCCTCAAATCAATGCTGTCCCCGGTTCGTTTAATCGCCGGCTGGAATTCTCAATCACTGGCGAAACAATTTCTCCTGATCGGCGGTTTGGTGTCCGCCTGCGCGATGCTCGTCGTGGGCGCCTTCGTCACCAACCTCATCGAGGAGGCCGTCACGCGCAACTCCGCTGCCAGCACAGCGCTTTATGTCGATAGCGTCATTGCCCCCCTGCTTCCGGATATGCAGAAGACGGTGGTTCTGGACGATACGGTGACGCACGCCCTCGACGAAACGCTCGGAGAAGGTGCGCTTGGCAGCCGCCTCATGTCCTTTCGCCTCTGGCGCAATGACGGCACCATTCTTTATTCCAACGACAAAAACCTCATGGGCAAGCAGTTCCCGCTCAGCAATGATCTGAAGACAGCATTTGCCGGCAAGATGGTGGCGCAGTTCAATCAACTCGACGATGTCGAAAGCGTCGCCGAGCGCAACAGCGGTAAGCCGCTTCTGGAGATCTACAACCCGGTCCTCCAACCCTGGTCGGGCAAGGTCGTGGCCGTTTCCGAATTTTATGAGGTCGCGTACGACTTCGAGCGGAGCCTGAACCAGGCGCGATTCAGAAGCTGGATGGCTGTTGCCTTGTTCACGCTGACGTTCTTCCTCGTTCTTTCCATTATCGTCCTTCGCGGCAGCCGAACGATTGAAAGCCAGCGCAGCGCATTGAAAGCGCGCATCGGCGAGCTATCGTCGCTTCTACAGCAGAACGAAATTTTGCACGCCCGCGTTCAAAGAGCTTCTCAACGCGCCGCCGCCCTCAACGAGAGCTATCTCCGGCGCATCGGCGCCGATCTGCATGACGGGCCCGCCCAGCTCATTGCCTATGCGTCACTGCGATTGGACAGCGAAGCCCTGGTTCATCCGGCCACGCCGGCGCAGGAACGAGAGCGGTCGCTTGCGGCCATCAAATCAAGCTTGGACGATGCGATGGCGGACATCAGAAGCATCTGCAGCGGGCTGGTGCTGCCGCATATCGAGTCGGCAAACCTGACCGAACTATTGCAGCGCGCCGTCCGCGCCCATGAGCAACGAACCGGCGTCACGGTCCGCTTATCTGTTTCCGGCACGACACAAGAGCTTTCGACATCTGCCAAGATATGTATATACCGCTTCATTCAAGAAGCGCTGAACAACGGCTACCGTCACGGTGAAGGCGCAGCACAGCAAGTGAAACAAACAATCGACGGCGAGCAGATCAAGATCGCAGTATCGGACGAGGGACCCGGCTTCGATCCAGCCTATATACCGCCAAGCAGTATCGGTTTGGCTGGACTGAGAGAACGGGTAGAAAGTCTCGGCGGCGTTTTCGAATTGAGGTCTTCCGAAAACGGCACCGTGGTTCAAATGTCGCTGAACGCAATGGAAATGGAGCAGGTATGACGATGGCAATCAGTCTCGCGGTGGTCGATGATCATCCGTTGTTCCGCGAAGGGGTCATCCGCAGCCTTGCCGAGATCGGGGGCTTTGCGATCGTTGGCGAAGGCAGCACAAGGGAAGATGCGATTCGAATAGCCGAAGACGAGCGTCCGGACGTCTTGTTGTTGGATATCTCCATGCCTGGTGGTGGCCTGGACGCACTATCGTTGATTCTCGAACGGGCGCCCGATCAGAAGGTCGTGATGCTGACGGTTTCCGAGGCCAGCGACGATGTGACGGCAGCTCTGAAAAACGGGGCGAAGGGATATGTGCTGAAGGGTGTAGGCTCGCGATCGCTGGCAGATATCCTTCGCACGGTTGCCTCGGGAGAAAGCTATGTCGCCCCTACTCTTTCCGCTCGCCTGATCTCTGGCGACGGTAATGCCTCCTTGCGAAAAGCGGATCTTCTTCGCGATCTGACGGGCCGGGAAAGCGAGGTCCTTCAGCTCGTCGCATCCGGATTGAGCAACAAGCACATCGGCCTGAAGCTCGATCTTCACGAGAAGACGGTCAAGCATCATATGACGCAGATTTTCGCGAAACTGGGCGTTGCAAACCGAACAGAGGCTGCGATGGCTTTTCGGGATGCGCTTGACGAGCGTGGTTAGAGCGCCGTGCGTTCATTTGAACGCACAAAGGTCATTCTAATTCTTTGAATTTAAGCCATCTTTTCCGCTTGCAGGGTGACCTGAAAGCCGGATGTTCTAGTGGAGGAAAGACCGCAGCCTTTGCTGATCGGCCGTGGTCGCACTGCGATTGATGATCGTGCGCCCCTTCGAATCCTTCATGACATAACGACCATTTGCTATTTCTTCACTCATGCCGTCGTCGTGATGCACTGCCATCGATGCATCGTTCGCATCTGCTGAGTCGTCCGTGTCGCTTTGTGTGGCACTCTTTCCGTTGGCTTTGCCATTGCTATTTCCACCGGCATTGCCATTGCTGCCGCCATTCCCGCTATTGCCGCCGCTGTTACCGTTCCCGCCGCCGTTGCCGTTGCCATTACCGCCGCCGTTGCCGTTACCCCCGCCGTTGCCATTGCCTCCGCCATTGCCATTACCGCCGCTTTTTGCATCGGCAGTTTGCGCGACAAGTCCGATGGAAGATCCACGAATCGCGACGGTGTAAGGCGTCGCGACAAGCGCCAGCGTAAACGAAACGCCGAGAAGAACGGCGATCGACTTTCCGCGAAAAGACATAGCTGGCCTCCTACACGTTTAGGGAATCGACACTGCGCGAAATAGACCGTTCAGCCACCAGATTGAAAACAGCCTTCACCACGACACATCAGATCGTTTCTGTGAGGGAGCCGTCAACCATAGTCTCGGCAAAAACGCAAATCTTGGACTTTTGCAATTTCGGCTAAGACCTTGGTCCTGCTCGCCATCGGACGAAGGTCGCAGGGCCGAATCGACTGAAGCCTCAATCACAACGAGCGCCATTGAAAGAGCGCCCGCCCTGCCCTTACTACTACCTGGAAGCTAGTCGGCACGCCGGGCGAAGGCATGGGGGAAAACGTCTTTCGTCACGTCCGACTGCAGACGGGGATGGAAATGGGGAAGCTCTCGCAGGCACGTTCGCCGACTCACTTGTTTTGATCACAGTCATCGCAGCGACGGGGAGTACGCGTGGCGCCACGCAATGGTCTCGGACAGAGCCGGCATAGAAACTACCGCCGGCTGTTCTGATTGATTTCGACCTGGCCCGATATGAAAGGCATGAAAATGGAAGCGCAGTGGAAGATGTACCTGGATCAGGCGAAGCCACCCGGCGCGATTGCCGATTTTTCAGCCGCCGCTTTCGTCCTTCAGGTGGCGATGAATCTCCGTATCTCCCTAAGCTTTGTCCAGGCGACCCCTGAATGCCATTACCTCTTTGAGCGCGTTATGGCATCTGCCGAAACATATGGCCTTGCGAGAGAGGCAGGTTCGGCACTCGCATTTACCAATGCGGAGAAAGTTCTGGCGGACGCCGTAGCGCTTCTCGCCATCGAACTGCAACATTGCTCTCCGGCTTTGCGCGTTGTTGATGCATCCGTGACCCCAATGCATCCCGCCGCAGCGTCTCAGCCGATAACCATCGACAGAAATCCTTTCGGACAAGCGTCGCTGTAGCCTCATCGCGGGCGGCAAGACCGCTATTCGATGACGCGCGCCCGCAACTCCTTGGATGGCACAAGGCAGGTCTCGTTTCTGCCGAAAAGGCGGTATCTGTTCTTAGCGATCAGATCGTAAGCCGCGTTGGCCAGCCGTCGCGGCAAAACATTCACCACCGCAAGCAGGCTCCAAGGAAAACCGAGGCACCGCATAGCTGTGGCAAACGAGTCCATCTTCGTGTGCAGGACGCCGTCTACGATCAACAAGTTGGTCGAAAAATCCGTCGGATCGAGGCCGTAGTGCCGATAAAGCGCCTGCCCGAGCGGAGACTGTGCGGCCGTGAACAGGAAGCGGCCGGAAGGGTCGTGCGCGAAGATAAAGCGGATGAACGATGAACAGAAAATGCACTCGTGGTCGAAAACGATAAGACCCTTGTCTTGATCGTGAGGCGGCACGTTCGGGTCATTTCTGAAACTGTATGAGGCAAATTCGGTCATCGGCAACGTATCTCCGAAGCACAATGAACGTCGCGTTACCTTTTGCGTCAAGTGAAAGCTGTCGCAATCATCAAGCGCACGTCATTTCGGCAAGACCTGGTACCTCAAGTCCCATGACCACTTTCTGCGGGCGAGATCGTCCGGAGAGGTGCATCCAACCCCAAAAATCGCCGGACAAGATAATCCAAGGACAAACGTCCCGGTCCCCAGGCCATGATGCCGAGCGCCATCGCCGCCCAGGTGATATGAACGGGCCATCCATCGGGAACGGTCAGTTCCACGATAGCCGTCATCGCGAGAAGACCAGTCGCGGCAAAGCGCGTGGCAAGGCCGAGCACCAGAAGCGTCGAAAATACGACCTCCCCGGAACCAGACAGGAATGCCATCACCGCTGGCGCGGGATAGGGGTATGGCCCGCCCGGAAGATGCAGCATGAATTCGTCCGTGAAGAGCTCGACGGCCGTATCGCTCAACTGCAGAAACCCATCCCATTTGAGAATGCCGGAACGCCAAAATGGCACCGCCAGCCCGACACGCAGGACGAGTTGCACTAGGGATGGCTGCGCGATCATCTGTATCAGCCAGCTTGCCTTTTCGACCAATCCAACGATCGACGCAAACGGCTTGTTCACGGCTGCAGTTTCAATCGTTTTCGACATGGGAATTCTCCACGTAAACTTCAGTAAAAGCGCCGGCCTCGATCATCTCTGTGACCATGCCTGCAAGATCGAAGGCGGAATTGACGTCCAGCGCCGTAGCCGCAGCCGCCCCGAGAGCGCCGCCATCGGCAAGGCAGAGGAGGAATGCCGCTCCCCCGGGCGGCAGCAAGCGGACCACGACCTCAAGTTCCGGCCGCGTGATCAACGCGTCCTCGGGAACGATATGCTCGATGCGCTCCACCGGATCGGAGCCGCGGTTGGCGGCAAAGATCATCACGGCCGGAAATCTGGAGGAGAGAATTCTCGTCGCCGGATGGACGCGAAACCGAAGTTCGGGCAACGCCCCCGACGCTACGCACGCGAGATCATCTGCCGAAATAACCGGGCAATCGGTCGCATGGTAGGCATCCAACCAGGCTCGCTCCAAGCGCGCGACATCGCCCAACCAAGGCATCGACTGGGCATATTCGTAGGCATCGATAAAAGCGGGGAAGTCGTGGCCATATTCGAACAAAAGCGGTGACGTCGGCGGCGTCTCTCGAATGTGAAATCGCGCCATCGCCCGAAAGAAATCCGGTCCCGTTATGCGCTGGGTCGCGGGAAAAATCGCGGCCAGCGCCTCGATCAGGCTTACGGTGACGTTGTTGCGGTAGACGTTGTAGCGCTTGTCGGCGGCCTTCCCATGCGGGCCGACCACCGAAGCCGGCGTTTGCTGTTCGGGATCCAGCAGCGGTTTGGAAAAACTCGAAGCGAATGACGGGTCGCCGCGCCCGATGGACAGGACGTCAGCGGGCCGCATGAGATTTTCCTACCGTCTGTGATTGCCGATCGAGGATTGCCTGCGCTGCGACCGCCTCGGCGCGCAAGACCGGCCAATCGGGGATTTTGCTGTCCCATTCGACCAGCGAGGGAACCCCGCCGCAGTGGCCGATGACGATCTCGTAGAGACGCCAGACCGCGTCCGCGACAGGTCCATCGTGACTGTCGATCAGCAGCTGCTCGCCCTCATCATCCGTCTGCTCCGCATGGCCTGCGAGATGGATTTCACCGACTTTCGTCAAGGGAAAGTCAGCAAGATAGTCCAGCGCGGAATAGCCGTGGTTCGTGGCCGAAACAAAGACATTGTTGATGTCGAGCAAAAGACCGCAACCAGTCCGCTTTGCAATCTCGCCCATGAAATCCGTTTCGCTCATCGAGGATTCGGCGAAAAGTACGTAAGTCGATGGATTTTCCAGCAGAATGGGACGTCCGATCGCCGTCTGCATCTCGTCGATGTGATCGCAGACATGCATGAGCGTGGCACTCGTATAAGGCAGGGGCAGCAGATCGTTCAGATAGGTGTTCTCGTGGGTCGACCATGCCAGGTGCTCGGATACGAGCGCGGGCTCATATCTGATCACCAGCTCGCGAAAACGCCGCAGATGGTCCTTGTTCAGCGGTTGCGGCCCACCGAGGGACATGCAAACGCCATGGAGCGAGATCGGATGATCCCGGCGCACGAGTTCGAGCGCGTGATGAGGAGGGCCGCCGGCGCCCATGTAGTTCTCGGCATGAATTTCGAAAAACCCTTGTGGTCCGTTTTCGGCAAGTATGGCCGACAGATGTTCCGGCTTGAAGCTCGTGCCGGCCAAGCCGTGAACAGGATAGGAGGGAAAGCGGAGATCCGCACTCGCTTTACCGACAGGCGCGACGGTTCGATTGTGGGCGTTCATCGTGTTTTCTCCGCTTTCCGATAGCTGGGTCGATCAGAGGTCGCGCTTGAGCGGCATCAACGAGCCGTGGCGGCCGCCGGGAATGTCGAGCGAGGCGCAGGTGCCGCCCTGCACAAACTTCCAGGAATTGCCCTGGAAATCGACGGTCGACGTACCTTGGCAGGTGGTTCCCGGACCGGCGGCACAATCGTTTTGGCCCTTCAGTGCGACACCGTAGCACTTCTCCTTGTGAGCCGCGACGGCAGCACTGGCTTCAGCCTTCGTCAGCGGTGCGGCGGCGGCCATGGACGCAAGCGCCGTCGTAACCGCACCGGCGAGCAGGACAGAACTCACAGTAGCTTTCAACATGAACTATCTCCATTTGGGTTCGTTGACGCCCCTGTCTTCGGGGCACGTCAGATACTCGTTCGGGAAGGGAGATTCGTTACAGCCGAGATTGTCACGAACGCGTGATTGCCAACGCATCGGGCCAAGCGTGAGTGGCCGTCATGAAGGAACTGAGATTGACCGCGGCCGCTCAGCGAATATTAGCTGCCATAGGATCGATTGAAATGATGAATTAAAGTTTTCTTAGCCAAATCAAGCCATTTTCAATCCCGCCGGTAGCAGCATGTCATTTTCAGCAGCAGTAGATTCGCCTGGTTGCACCTGGGCGATCACACAGGCGGGATCAAACCGCGCCGGGCTCACTGATCTATCCTGTTGCGAGGCGCCATAAAAAATCTGAAAATTTCAAGTCAGCTTATATTGCTCGTCACCGGGCTTATGGTCGCTTTCGCTGCGGCTACCTATCTGCAAATCCGCTCTTCTGCGGACTCCATTTACAATGAACGCTATGAAATGCTTCGCACGCAGGTCGAATCCGGCATCTCCGTCCTGAAATTCTATTATGATCAGGAAAAGGCCGGCGAACTGACCGAAGAGCAGGCGAAGGCACAGGCCTTTGCCGCCGTCAACGCCATCAGATACACCCCGGACGGCTATCTCTTCGGTTACGACTACGACATCAACATGGTCTTCCACTATGACGCGTCGAAGGTCGGTAAAAGCCTGAAGGGACAACCCGATCCGAAGGGCCACTACTATCGTGAGGAACTGGTCAAGCTCGGCCAGCAGGGTGGCGGCCTTACCGATTTCTATGCCAGCAAACCCGGGCAGCCGACCGCCGACGCCACTTACCGCAAGACCGCCTATGCCCGCGCCTTCGAACCTTGGAAGGTCGTCGTCATTACCGGCGTCTATATGGACGACCTGGACGCGCTGGTCCGCGAGAAGATCTGGATGACCTTGTGGTCGAGCCTCGTGCTCTTTGCCGCTGCACTCGGCGCGGCCTTCGTCGTCATCCGCGGCATCTCGAAGCCCCTGACCGAGGTTCACGCCGCCCTCAAGGCCGTGGCCGACGAGGATGTCAGGGTTGCGATCCCGCATGCCGAGATGCGTAACGAAATCGGCCTGATGGCCAAGGCCACCCAGGCGCTCCAGAAAAAAATTCGCGAGCGCCATACAATGGCCGCGCGTCAGGCGGCGCAGGAAGAGGCGATCAACGCCGAGCGCCAACAGAACCTGCGTCAGCAGCAAGATGAGGCGCATGAACAGGCGCGTGTCGTTTCCACCATTGGCCAGGCGCTCGAAGCGCTGGCCGCGGGCGACCTGACCCTGCGGCGATATCGGCATCGGCTATGCCGGCCTGCGCAACAACTTCAACGAGGCGCTGTCGCATCTGGAAGCCGCCATGGGCCGGGTCAATGCCAAGGGCAATGACATCGG
>NZ_JARWLB010000022.1:0-102109 GCF_047445835.1 Rhizobium sp. BR 317
GCGGATCTCGCAGGACAATGTCGCCTATATCTTGCCTCGCCCGGACCGCGTCATGCGGCACCCTGTTGATGGTTTGTCTTGATGGACTTGGTGGCAAACGTCAATTCACTACACGGATATGGAGAGCAAATTTTGGAGAGTTCGCGTGAATTTGGTAAAGCCAGTGTGAATTTTGCACCAATGACTTTGCCTAACGCGGACAGAAACACGCATAGCGGATATTTCTTCGAAGGTGCTTCAGCGCTTGCGGCGCGATGACGGTGGGCGGGCTATGACGCGATGTTCGAGCACGAAACCAGGCTCTTGGTCGCGCAGCACGTTTGACAGGCGGGCAAACTGGCCGCAGGCATTACAACGGAACAGGCGGTCGCCATCGTCGGAAGCAAATCCGCGATAGTGCATGTGATCTGTTTCGCCACAGTTCGGGCATGGGATATCAGGTCGGATCTCCATGCCAAGCCGCACCTTTGCGTCCCAATGGCCGGTCGGATCGAGCTGTAAGATCCACTCACGCGTTCGTTCGATCCAGCGCTTTACCGTGACGGCCTTCACGCCGATAGCCTCAGCTGCTTCGGTAACTGGCCGCTGTTGCGACAGCAGGCAGATAAACAGGCTAAGCTTCCGAAACTTCAGGCCCGACAGCGGTGTCCCGGTGGTGCGGCGAAAATGCACATCGCAGGCGATGCAGCGAAATACCGGCAGAACCGGCTTCGGATGGGCTGCGCGCGTTGCCAGCACCGTCTGTCCGCTTTCGCAATGTGGGCAACGCGGTGGCGCTTCGGACAAAGACAGGATCTCGTCAAACTGGCCTTGCAGCCAGACACTAAACGCCTTGTCTTCCGTCTCGGGAATGGGCCGATAGTGCCCCGTCCGCGGCAACATGGGATCGAAGGTGCGTTTCGGAGGTGCTGCAATCGTCATCTCATGGTCCGCCTTTCGGCCGGTTGCTGCCGAATTCTCGTCAATCACGCGATTCGTTCACAGTCTGAGTTCTCTAGCATGGGGTACATGGCTCTCCAACGGCTGGTCCGCAGAGTTCGAGGCCATCGATCCATGCCGCTCGCCAGAACGCAGGCGAGTTGGCGCACGAAGGTTCAAACTATCTGCGCGCCTGTTGAACAGTGCATAACCCCACTCTCAAACGGGATCATAGCGCTCTCGACCGTCCCAGAACTTCAAGCACCCGAGACAACGTCGCCTGATCAAAGCCGACGCCGACGCGCACGCTCCGGCCATCGCCGACAACGATCTCGATTGGGCAAGGCTGCGATCGAGCAGTACAGCCTTCCGGCAAATCCGACATCGCCCACCTTGACCGGAACGGATCCCAGTCGGGCACCGCCGTTCTCAACAACACCAAATTCATGACGCCACCTTTAGACCAACGGCCGATCAATCTCGTGGCGACGAGCGACGTCCGTTACCGACGTGTCGCCGTGCAAAGTTTCCGAAACAATTGCCTCTTTGCCGGCGCGGGTGAAATTCCGGCGCCGCACACTCCCGGCCAAAATCTCAAAATCATGAATAGACACGTCGTTATCCTCGTGGTTGCCAACGTGGCGAAAACGCCAGCCTCACGAAAACAACCTCAATTCCTCAATAAAACAAGGCGGCCCTGCCCCTAGGGATACAGTTCAACCGACAACGTTTCGACGTAAGCGGCAAATGTAGTTGTTGATGGATTCTGAATCTGTGTCTGCTAAATTTGCCAAATTGGAATTGTCTTGTGATATCTCTGCCGCATAAAAGCTGAGAGCTCATCCAGCCGGCCTCCAACTTGCCGAACACTTTAGTCGACATTGTCGGGCGATGGTTCAGAAGTTCGGGATCCTGTCATCCTATGGATTTTTTCTAGCTTTGCCTCTGATTTCGCGCACTAGCGTCAGAGTATCCAGCCGCTTGAGCAACTGCACCGCTTGCTTCTCTCCCAGCAAATCGGGCACAACCGATGGCCACATCTCGAGCGCCCGAATGACGGCCGCCTCAACTTCGCGGATGATTAGTTTAGGATCAAGCCGCAGAAACCTCGCAACACGTTCGAAGCGGTGAAGATTTACGCTCTCGAAGTTGTGTGTTTTGACAAAGCGGAGCGCCATCGTATCCATGGGTGCGTAGAGTACCGTTGGCACGATATCATACGCCGGCGAAAGCCGAATCTCACCTGGCCGCGGGAAATAGAATGACCAATTCTTGAGATGATTGTCTCCGTTGCCTAGCAGCACGTCGGCAACGATGCGCCGAATTGCCTCCAGGATGTCATCTCGATGGTCAGAGCTAAATCGACTGACCATGTTGATGATGGTTTCAGTCGTTGCCATTGTATATTTTCGGTCACCAATGGCTCCAAGTATCTGGCCGGCATCCTCGATATGGATGCGACCGCCGTCTTCGGTTCGATCAAACCGGTCGACTACTAACACCATATCGCCATGAGCTAGGAGTTCCGGCGGCACGTCGCTCACAGCATCACGTGATACGAGCCGGCATCTAGCGGTCCTGACACCAACTATCCCGGCCATTTGCATCGCGGCATACTCGACCTCGGGAAGACCAGGGAAGCGATCACTTGGGACCTTTATGATACAACGACCGGTGCCACCGCGAGCGGGAGCCGTTAGCCGATCGCCAACAGGATTCCCGGTAAATTTGAGTTGTACTCCAGCAAGCGAGAACTTGACTGTTCCTTGAGGGATTGGCGCCTTGAGACCATGAACTTTTCCGAGATCCAACGGACCAGCCGAAGGCGGTATGTCAGTTTCCGGAACAGTAATGACTGCGCCAGGCAAGTCTGCACCGAGCCGTGTCAACACATCGAACTCGTCATGATCACCAGGACCCATTTCCGTCATCACGAGCTCTCGTAAAGTGCCCTCGGGTAGAAGCCCCGAAAACCATGGTGGTAGCGTGCCGTGCAGTCCGATTTTATCCCCACGCCTGGCAAGCCGATCACGCGTACCGCTGTCGTCTTCTGGATCATACCATCCCAAGCTTAGAACCGGACGGGTTGGGTCTCGCAAGAAGCCTTCTGCAACAACGAACGAAACTGCACCATCCCCATCCCGGGTAAGCGTCCCTACCCTGACGGTCCCGCGTGTATGATCAAGGATGAAGGTGCCTAGAACAGCCGCTGCTTTCGCCATCACCTATCCTCAGGATCAACGTCGTCCAAATCGATGAAAAGATCTTCAAATGCCGAGGGCACTTCCGCCGAATGTCGGACCACGGGATTTTCTTCGATCAGTGGGCGGAGCTCGGCAACACGCGACTTCGGTATCAACATCGGGACAAGATCAAGAGCGTCGCACATCTCTGCAAAAAGGGTTAGTCGATCCCGTCCAAGGCGGTTGGTAGCTAGATCGCGCTCCAATTCGGATATGCGAGCGCGGTTGCGTCCGAGCCTTGCAGCCAAATCGGGTTGGTTCAGCCCCCGCTTTCGCCGCGCAGCTAGCAACTGTTGACCGAGTATTGTGAAGATAGTCGAAATCATGCGAAATTTCGCGCCTCAGTGCAGCTACGCGCGGAATTCCGCACGTACAGCCTTATACATCAAAGAGCCCAATTCCGCAATATAGAACACAAAAAGCGGAATTCCGCTCATCTAAGTCGCGCACTGCTCTGTGATACGGGCAGCGGAATGGCCGGGCATCGTCGCTTCGATGTCATCCGTTGCATCGACGTACACACCCGGACGTGTTGAGCCACCTCTTGTTCGGGCACGAAAATGCGCGCGCTTGGCGTCAGCGGTTTCTCCGAAACGTCCAACATGGGATTACGCCGCATGTCAGATGCGCGACAATTCTCTTATCGATCACAAGTCATGGATTTCAGGCACCTTAGGTGCGCGAAAATCCTGATCGGTCTTCCTGCAGGTCGAAGCCTGCTGCTCGCAGGCGGGAGAGCATTGTCGGCGCTACACAATATCGCCGATAGGGACGATGGGCCCCACAAACGCCTTGATCGTCGAACCATCGTAGGCAACTCGACTTGTGGAAGACACGTACAATATCCGAAGCAACACTTATTCTTTGGCTACTGCAAGCGAAGCAGCGATGTCGGCAATCGAGCGGAACAAGATCAATGGGTCACTTTTGGAGGGTGCGAAACCTCGCCGCCGCCAAAATTCAGCGGCGCCCTCATCKACAGCATTGACCATCAAGGCTCGCCCGCCAATCAGCGTGGTGGCCTGAACACAGCGTTCGAGGGCGTGCTTCACAAGACCTGTGCCGATGCCGCGGCCGGCCCATTCCGTATCCGTCGCGAGTTGACCCAGAAGGAGGCAAGGAACTGGATCCGGTGGTTGTCCAGTGCGAATTGCGCGCGGCAGAATCGCCGGAACCACCGCAGTCGGTGCAAGACCAAAATATCCAACCACCCGCCGTGCCTCATGGACGACGAGAACGGCTGTAAAGCCCTTTTGCTGATTCGAGAGAGCGCGTGTCTTTAGCCAGTGATCGAGCGTGGACTTGCCGCAGCAGAAGTMGGAAGTGTCATGCGTGACGGCGAGCGGTTCGGGAGCCGATAGCGACACGGCTTACTGCTTCGCCACATAGCCGGGCTCCCAGGGTGCTGGACGCTTGGCCAGCTCCACCATCTCAGGAACCGGAACTGCCGGACGTGACAGGACGTCCATGAAGTCAGCAAATGCTTCGGGACTCATCCGGACTAGGCCCTGCTCCATGACGACCTCCTCGGCCGCGCGCACGGCGGCGTCCCGCACGAAATCAGTGCGGGAGCGACCGCGTAGGCTAGCAGCACGGTCAATCATCGCGACGTCTGCGGCGGGCAGGCGCATTGCAATCGGGTATTCCTTGCGTTCGGTGCTCGTCATTACTTGTCTCCTTGAGCGGAAGATAAGATGCTGTATCGCAAAATGCAATACATATCATCTTGCTGACAATCAGGATCGTCAAAGGAAGTTGACCAACTCGGTGAAACGATACGATGCAGAGCTTTGTCGATGCGCTACCGGGCACGAGATCGATCCAGGACATATCGATCGACGCCGACGGACAATTATGCGGTTAAGCTTGAGACACATCCGTGCCAGAAACGCATCCACCAGTTTACCTGTCACCGTCGAAACTTGCTGAACCTCCAAAGCTCCCAAGCTTTCAGGGCCGGCAATGTGTTCAGATCAAATGCAGTTGGTGTCGGGCCAGGCATCTTTACCTGCCGGCCGATCTCGTTCTGGCGGGGCAACTTGAATATGCAGCCGATCGCATTGGAGACGCGTCTCGTGCCGACCTACAGATTATGTTGCGACGTGCGGCACTTGTGATCCGGAACGCAACACCGATCCCCCTGGATGCTGAAACGGACGATACTTTGCTCTCGATTGTTGGCGAACTCGGTATGACGCGAAACGAGATGGTCCGCCACATCATCAAAGAATGGCTGGAGACGAACGCCTATCTGCCGCTGCGGGATCTGGATGAGGATGGCGACGTGGATGGCACGGCTTGAAGCGGCGAGAATTCGGTMGTCATTACACTGCTTCTTGCGTCCGCCCGTCCGGTCGGAAACCCAGGAGGAAATCAATCACCTTGGACGACGACATCTCGCACGGCTTCAGCGTCAGCCGTCCCGACAKACGATAAATGTTGAAGCTGTCGCTGTCTCTCCCGCCGAGCTCCTCGGCGAACAACCATGTTCGACGGCCGTCAAGCGATCTTGTCACGGTCGACCCCATTTTCGATCTCGGAAGTTGCCTTCGACGTACCCGTCCGGATGACACGCCAATGCCGCCTCGAAATCTTCAAGGGACCTGTTGGAGACTTGCGTTATGGCGCCAGGCATTCTTCACATATTCCGCAGCCGTCATCATGCATCCACTGACGTGACCGGAGTTGGCCGCAACAGAGGCATAGCGTTGCTCCCTCGCCGACCCTTTCGCGTCGCTTGGGTGGAAGGATTTCGATTGGTTGGAAGGATAGCGTTTCGGTCGGCAGGTCGTCCATCTCGAGACTCCAGTTCGAGGTCAACCAAGGAAATGGGGAGCCGCTCGAACAGTGGCAAGGCCACGCCAATATTCATTTAATTGTCGGCATAGTCGCTGAACAGCAGTCGGTGGGTGCCGTCCCCATAGGACGTCCTCGAGGTCGTCCGGGCCGAATTCAACGCGGTCGCCAGGTATTGCAGTCACTGTGCCACGCCGGTTATCGGATCAACGATCGGCCGCTCGCTCTCGTCCTTGCTACCAGCCGGCTGGACAGTTGCCGGCGCGAGGGACTCTTTGTCGGCCTTTTCGGGCTTTTCCGGTACGGGACTCACGTCCTTGGGACGTCGCTGCTCGGGCGTCGCATTCGTGTCGTTGGTGCTCATCGTCTTCTCCATCAGATTTGACGTGCGCCTAAGGAACAAGGATTGTCGCCACCGCTCCAACTGACCAATCGTCAGCAGGATCCGGTCCGCACTGTTGACGTCCTCGAGAGCGTGGGCCGCGGCGACCAGCGGACGGGTACCTCTCGGGTGCCCCACGCCGCTTCGTTCGCTGAGGCGACAACGTCTTCCAGGGTGTATCTGGCCGCCGCCTTCAATTCCTCGATGCGCCGCAAATCTTGGATCGTGGTGATGGGAACGGCGTGAACGGCTCCTTTCGTTGAGATGGTAACCCGCAGGACATCGGTCGGTTCCCACCGAGCCTTGACGGCTCCCGGCGGAACAACATTCATCATCACGATGAATGTTGTCCTCCACAGTTCTCTTGGCAGTATCTTCTTCAGCTATCGAAGAGAGTTGCCAAACATGCCGGCAGCGCTTATCCAATTGGATACTTTCTATATTTCCTCCCCTATGACTCCTCGCATTTTCATAAAGATTCGCACCCACTGAAATGCCAATGCATGCAAATTCAGCCCAATTGCGAGACAGGTACCGCTCTTTCAGTGTCGACGATCTGCTAGCGGATGCCTCGTTTGCAGCGGCTCTCCGCGACGCAGCATTGGAGTTGCTGACAATCCATCGCACGGCGCCGAGAGTGGTGCGCTATGTCGCCGATCTGCAGAAGTGGCTGCTCAGCCAGGCGACATTGGCAATGCATTTTGAGCGAAAGCTCAATCCGAGCTGCCCGCCAGTTACGGTCTCCAATCTGAGAAAATTCTTAGTCGAGAACCATATTGCTAGCCACAACACAGCGATCTCGCATCTGAAGGAGATGGCACACTACAAGCTATTCGAGCCGGTAGAAAATGCGGACCGACGTAACCAATGCCATGCAGGCTGCCGCCCATACAGAGCAGCTTATCCGGCAATGGCTCGACGGACACTTGCGCTCGCTTGACAGCATAGATGCTGGCGATCGACATCAGCGGTCCAACGCCGACCCGACGATACTATTTCGAGCCCAGCCGCAAATCGCGCGTCGCCTCTTCCATCATCCAGACTGGTACAGCCCTCCCGAAAACATCATGCTCTTCGTCAAGTCGGAATCCGGCAGCAACATATTGCACGATCTTATGGCGCGTGTACCGGCAACAGCGGAGGTGGCTGAGCGCTCGTGGATAGGTGCGGTCTCCGCACGGCTTGCCGCTGCCGACTATCTCATTTCCCGCAGTMATGCCGGCAGGCTGCTCGCGATCGCCCAATCCAAGGGGCTATTAGGATGGAAGACGGCTAAGAAGAGCGGTGACTGCTGGATTTCGGCCAACCTGGTGCTCGACTATAGACGGTGGCAGGCCGTCAAATTTTCCGTCATCTCAGATGTCTTGGCGGATATCTAGGGGTTTGGGGCGGCCGAGCCGGTGAAGTGCAGGCAGTGTTCGAAGAGATAACAAATTTCATCTTACCGCCGTGCAAAGGCAGCAAGATCCTCGATTGGTCAACTCCTCGGCTCAACGACGCTTCTGACTATTTGCCGTGGGTGCTGAACGGTGGGGCGTCTTCTTATTCAGTGTGTACGTACCCTCGCTATGGCGTCTGACCGTTGTCGCGGCTCGACGACGGGCTGGTAGATTAATGGACGGTCCGAGCTGCGCATCCAAAACGGCCAACTACCACCATGCGAGCAGGATCACGTTTCTCACGCTCAGATTGTCTGCTATAGACTGCCCCGTCCTGTCGCTCTCAGGACCATGCCACCCGTGCCAGCGACCGCCCTGCCATTACGGCCACCTGCTCGATGGCGTAGCGCAGCCCCTCACTTAATTGGCGCTCCTTTTGCCAAAAAACGATGTAGTGGTAGATCGCTCCTGGCTCGAAGGGTCGAAATTCTGCACCGAGACCAGAGTACTCCTTCGCGATTATCTCGTTCGTGACAGAGACGCCGATGCCTGCCATGACGAAGCCCACGTCATGACCATTGGCGTCATATTCGACAACAATTTGTGGCGTTGCCCCCAGATATCGAACTGCGTTGACGCTCATTTGGTGGGAGGCAAACTGCGGATCGATGTCGATAATTGCCTCGCCGACGAGATCTTCGGCGGTGACAAGCGGCTGCGATGCAAACCGGTGATTGGGCGGAAACAGACAGACATTCGTGGCCGCGCCAATGGGCGTCCAATCAAAGACGCGTTCGTCGAGAGGCAAGCGCGAAATGCCGAGATCCGCGCGGCCGTTTAACACATGATCTGCGATCTGCTGATAAGTGCCCGATTTAATCTGAACGGTATAAGAACGACTTTTCTCGCGGATCTTTTTCACCACGCGCGGCAGCGTTCCGAACGAGAACGCGCTTGGGGCCGCGATCGCGATCACCCGCGTATCATTGCTCTTAAGAAACTCTATTGCTGGCCCTATTCGGTCGAGACCAGCAAACGCGGCATCGATCGTGCGCAAAAACTCCCATGCCTTATCGGTCGGGATCAATCTGTTGTTTTCCCGGCGGAAGAGTGCAAATCCAATCGTCTCCTCCAGTTGTTTGATGTTTTGACTGACCGCCGGCTGCGTTATCCGCAACGCCTGCGCGGCGAGCCTTTCCGAGCCCGCACGCATGACCTCGCGCAGGATTTGAAGCTGCCGGATCCGAACTCCTGAACCATCGATATCCACAACGCGGTCCCTCGACTGTGATGTCGCGCAACGCCCAGTTCATAAGCAGCGCTTATCGAAACTTCTTTTATCTTATAAATTGACCGCGGAAAGTCAAAGTATATTGTTGATTATATGACACGTTAACCAAGAGTTAGTTAGATATAAATGCTCGCCAATTGGTTATTTTTTGATTTTTTCGAATATTTTTTATTTTTGTTTCGGCGCCATAAACTGAAATATTCGGTATATAGAGAGGAGATGCTGATTTGTACGACTTCATAGATCAGTTCATCTACGGGATGAAGAATACGATTGTTGTCTTTTTCCTGAGTTGCGCTTTGGGAACTTCATTAGGCTTGCTTATCGCGATTTTCGGGAACTCACGCCGAAAAGCCATCGCAGCCTGCTTGCGGACCTATACGGGGGTCATCCGGGGCGTTCCCGAACTCCTGATCATCCTGCTGATGTATTTCGGAGGAACAGCCTTCTTGAGCATGATTGTCGGCCGCTATATCGAGATCAATGCATTCGCAGCCGGGGTTACGGCATTGACCATCGTGTTCGGCGCCTATGCTGCCGAGATATTTCGCGGTGCGATCAATGCAATTGCACCAGGCCAAAGAGAAGCCGCGATGGCGCTCGGGCTGCCGCGGTGGCAGATCTGGCTTCTGATCATCATTCCGCAAATGATCCCGGTMGCTCTACCCGCCTTCTGCAATCTTTGCATCTCCTTGGTCAAGGATACATCCTTGATCTCCGTCGTGGGTCTGACAGACGTGATGCGGGTCGCCTATGTGGGCGCAGGTTCCATGCGCGCGCCCCTTCCCTTCTATCTCGCCGCATCGGCGATCTATCTCATGCTCACCAGCCTTTGCCTGCTCTCCTTTAAGCTCATCGAGCGTCGCTACTCGATCCCATTTTGGAAAGGTTGAAGCAATGAATACCGCTGTTGCGCTGGACGCACTATTCACCCTTCCGCGCGGCCTGGTTCTGACTTTGGCGCTCACATTCGCATCGCTCGCGGCCGGTTTTGTGATCTCGGTTCCTCTCGCATTTCTGCGTGGATCGACCAATCCTTGGGCGTCCGCATCAGTCCAGGCATATACCTATGCCTTTCGCGGCACGCCGCTGCTGGTGCAACTTTTCCTGATCTACTATGGCATCGGCCAGCTTTCCTTTGTCCGCCAGAGCTTGCTCTGGCCAGTGATGCGCGAACCGTTCTGGTGCGCATTCATCGCCTTCACGCTGAACAGCACCGCCCACACCACGGAGGTCCTTCGCGGTGGTATCCAGGCGGTCCCGCAAGGGCAGATCGAGGCTGCCAAATCTCTTGGTCTATCCCGGCTCCATACGATTTACTTGATCACTTTTCCTCTGGCCATCCGTATCGCGCTTCCCGCCTACGTGAATGAGGTCATTGGAATGCTGAAGGCAAGTTCACTCGCAAGCACGATCACATTGCTGGAGATAACGGGTCTCGCACGTCAACTTGTCTCTGAGACATTCGCGCCGTACGAGGTCTTCGTTGTCGCAGGCGCATTCTACCTGCTGCTCACCCTCATGATTACTCGCGGTTTCCAGGCTCTTGAGGTGCATTGGTCGCGCCCAAACAAACCGCCGAGCGTTGCGATCGCGAGCAGCCCAAAGAAGAGGCCAAAGCCATTGCTGACCACCGCGGCGTCTTAAGCTGTGTCGAGGTCGGACCTATCAACCATGAAATAGTCAAACTCAACGAAGGAAGGACGTCTCTCATGAAACGAGCAGCCCTGCTTGCCTTGTGTTCCGTGCTTGTCAGCACCACAGGTTTATGCGCTTTCGAAAAGAAAACGATCACCATTGCGTCCGAAGGCGCATCGCCGCCCTGGAACGCCTTAAATGCCGAAGGCAAGCTTGTCGGGTTCGACATCGATGCGGGCGAGGAACTCTGCCGGCGCATGAACCTCGAATGCATTTTCGTGGCGCAGGATTGGGATGGGATCATACCGGCTCTGACCGTCGGAAAATTCGATGCCATCATGTCCGGCATGGCAATAACCGAGAAACGGAAGACGTCGATCGCCTTTTCTCGGCCTTACGCCGGCGGCTTTAATCAGCTTGTCGTGCGCAAGGATCTGGATCTACCGCCGACCGACACGTCGATGAAATTGGACCTCACCAACGTCGACGCCGACAAGCAGGCTGTCATTGATCAGCTTCGAATAGCACTCGCCGGCAAAACCCTCGGCGTCTTGCGATCATCAAATTCGGAAGCCGTCCTCAATGATTTGTTCGGCAAGGTGGCGACGATCAGGAGCTACGATTCCCAAGACAACATGCATCTAGACCTCGCGGCCGAACGCATCGACGGCGGGCTCGCCGACTATTTCACCTGGAAAGCCTTCCTCGATAGCAAAGACGGCGGGACCGCAACTTTGTACGGCCCGCAACTCTCTGGAGGTTTGTGGGGACCTGGCGTCGGCGTCGGGCTTCGCAAAAACGACGCCGAACTCGTCGCTGCCTTCGATGGTGCCATTGCGGCCGCCACACAGGATGGAACGCTGAAGCGGTTAAGCGAACAATGGTTCAAGATCGACGTTTCGCCGCAGGTTTCGAAATAGAAGCACGCTGCCCGCCCTGTGCATTTCCCGAGAACGGCTTGGTGCATGGGGAACTCGATGATCCCAAACTGAAGGAAGAGTGTATGTCCGCCCCTTTTTCCGTTGCTCTGACCGGTCAGTCGCTCATTCGCCATGACCTGCAGACGATCAGCGACCGGCGCCTTAATGAAGTCGTCCAACTTCTCAAGACGAGTGACGTCGTCTTCACCAACCTCGAGACGACGATCTACGGGCGCTATGGCGGCTGGCCCCTCAAGGGCTCCTATTTCGGCGCCGCCGCACCCTCAGTTCTGGCGGCGTTGAGAGAGCTTGGCTTTAACAGCCTGGCTTTGGCAAACAACCATGCCTTTGATCTTGGCCCCTCGGGCATCCTATCGACACTGGAGGAAGCGTCTGCCCAAGACTTTCTTCACGCCGGCATCGGCGTCGACCAGCATCAAGCTGCAAAGATCGAAAAGAAGATGCGCGGATCGAGGACGGTTGGGCTCATCGCCATGGACGCTGGTCCCGGTCCGTCGTTCATGTATGCCGAAGATGCCGTCGAAGGCCGTATGGCAAGACCCGGCATTAACAGGCTCAAGGTTTCCAGGGTATTCGAGCTGGAAGTGGAAACCTTCAATATGCTTCGCTCCATTCAAAAGCGGTTCCTAAGTTCCGATCTGGAACGGGCGAATTATGCGCAACCGGAGGATCCACCTCAGACAAATGCCAAGGACGAAATCGATTTCTATGGAACGGTGTTTCGGAGATCCGACCAGTACGCCCGGCGCATTGTGATCGACAGACAGAGCGCGTGGAACCAACTTTCTGCGATCGTGGAAGAGGCGGGCCGCGGCACATTCGTCATCGTCTACTTACATCACCACCACTGGGAACCGAGCTGGCAGCAGGTGCCGCCGTGGGTCCAGGATTTTGCGCATAATTGCGTTGACGCCGGCGCCGGTCTTTTCGTCAGTCACGGAGCGCCGGTTTTGCAAGCAATCGAGATATACCGTGGCGCCCCAATTTTCTATGGTCTCGGCAACTTCATCTTCCATACGGATAAAGATGAGCAGGAATGGAGTCCGCCCGAAGTTTGGAAGAGTATTGTTGCTAGCTGCAACTTCGAGACGGGCGGACGTTTGCGAGAGATCAGCTTGCGCCCGGTCATCGTCGGCGGTCCTGAAGCACTCTCGGATCGACAGCTTGAGCGCCTCCCCTTTCCCGTGTTTGCCGAGGGCAAATTGGCAGACGACATTTTCGACGATCTCGCCGACCGAAGCGCCGGCTTTGATACTGTCGTGTCACACGAAAACGGCATCGGTCGGATCATCCTGTAAGGCTTAAAATCCACCCTCTCGACGCTCCCGCAGTCCGAGCTCAACATTGGCAGCCCTTGCGGCCGCCAATTTTGCCTATCCTTTCGCTAGCTATCAGCCTCCGGCCGCTCTTCCATCTCTTCGTCGGCAATGGAGCTGACCAGCGCCACGACCCGGCTGCGGACACGTGGCGGAAGCAGCAGAACGTCCTCGATCAGACGGCGGCCTTCCGCGGTGGAGATATAGGCGATGCGGTCATCGACCTCGGTCACGATTTGCGGATCCACTGCGCCTTCGGGATCGGGAAGGCCCTCGAAGAATTTGGCGACGGGGACCCGGAGCCGTTTGGCGACCTCATAGAGCATCGAGGCGCTGACGCGGTTCCTGCCGTTTTCGTATTTCTGCACCTGCTGGAAACTGACGCCAATGCCGGCGCCAAGATCACCGAGCGATACATTCGATTGTATCCGGCGGATACGGATCTGCTGTCCGACATGCAGATCGACGGGATGCGCTGACTGGCTTTCGATGCTCGGCTGCTTGCTTTGCCCACGTCTCGACGATCGGACTTGTGCGGCTGCTGTACGGCGATTCATGGTCGACACCCCGACTGGAGAGTTTCATGCGGTACGCCCCCGCTGAAAACTCGCTCAACCCACTGATCGGGGAGTGCAAACCGTACGAGACGGCCCTATGGCCTTTAGCTCCGAGGAGCCTGGACATACGCCACAGGCTCCCCGACCCAAAAAGGTCAAGGAGTGTGGTGCCGTACCGGCCGACACCAACCGCTCGTAGGGGTTTGCAGCCCCAAGGCAGCGCGTACTGCCTCACAGAAAAAGATAGAGGAATTCGTTTTGCTTCGCAACCGAATTCTCTACAAGATTCAATGGCTTCGTCTTGGAAACACGCGTCACTTCGCAGAGCGACAAATCCGCGAATTGCAGATACAGTGATAGGCGAGTTATTTGAGCACGATCAGGAAAACGCCCATTCCGGCGCATCCGTGCTCAGCTTCCCGGATGAAAAAGCCGCGGCCAGATCCGCCCACAGCGGATCCTCCGTAAAGCTCGACAAAGGTCCGGAAGCGTCCTCGATCCTCATCTGGCCAAATCGCTCCAGAAGGCTCGATACCCCGTTGCTGCCGGGTGTGTTCAGCAGAGAAAATGGCTCGCATGGCGCGGAAATGACGCGATGGCCCCACGCGCCCGGCCGATCATCCTCAGACAGAGCGGCGAGAAGCTCCGCGTCACGATCGCCGCTCTTCAGCGCTTCACCGAATGCCCAGCGCATCAAGGGATAATAGACCGTGTGGCGACTTCCGCCGAGAACGCGCACGCCGGGCAAGATCGATGTGACGATAAACATCAACAGGAGATTCGGAATGATCCGTCCGTTCGCCAAGGCCGCGCCAAGAGCTGCGGGTGAAAATTCGACATGGAAATCCTCGATACCCCTCGGCCGAAGAACCGCACGATCGAGCCACAATGGAAAAAGCCGCCCGTCGATACAACCCCAGAAGAAATGGGTCGAATTTTTCAGCCAACCTTGCCAGGCAGTATCAGAGAGTCGATCGATGCCATCGAGAAGCCGTCTCGCAAAACTGATATCCTCGATCAGCCGTGCTCGCAGCCAGGATTGCTCATTAGAAAGATGATCCCCTACCAGATCGACGACATCGTGATCATCGAGTTGAAGGAAGTCGATCTGACTGTCGAAATAGCGCCTCCAGAGACGAAAGTTTGCCGCCTTGATCGCTTCGGCAGCCGACGGGAATTCGCCGGCCGGCAAGATCCCTCGAAGACGACAGATTGCGTCCGTCTCGCCACCAGCCCGATCGACATTCTGGAGCTGAAAGCTGTAACCGTTGTTTCTGCCCAAGATGCTGTAGGGGATCATCTTGCTGCGTGACAAGCCAAACACATTGATCGCCTGGCCATCAATGTGCAGCCAGGCAGGACCTTTGCGACCGCGCTCCACGAATTTGACGGTCGAACAACCATAGGAAATGTAGCATCTCCTTCCACGGGCGCGGAGCCCCATCAGCGAGAAGAGATGGGTATAAAATGCATCGGGCTCGATCAACAGGTGTAGGTGCGGACCGGTTTGCAGCACCGGGGCAGCTTCGATCTCTCTTTCAAATCTCGATACTTGCTCTCCCGAAAAGCCACGGCGCTGCGCGACCTTTCCGATCCGCGAGCGCAATAGCGACAGGGCTTGCTGTCGGGGGGCGCAGTCCGATTGATAAGAGGCGACGGCGAAGACCGCATTGGCATAGTCTGCCACCGGAACTCCCGCAAACGGACGGGCCCAGGGAAACAACTGAAATATGAGAGCCTGAAGCTCGTCCTTGGATATCAGTTCTGTGCCGATTGACGTCTCCATCCTCAAATGAGCCGGCTTTCCGCCGAACCTCCCCGATTCATCCAGCAGCAGAAGAAGAGAGCAGCGGCGATCATGACCGTGCCGAAAAGCCCGAAAATTTCCGAGGGCAGGATCGCGTTTCCGAAAACGCCGATGATGCCGTATGCCAACAAGCCAATGGCGACGCAGACCGTATGAATCTGGCTCCGCGCACGTCCCAGCGCATCGATCGAGACAGTCGATTGAACCTGAACGTCAATCAGAACCCGCGCGATGTTGTAGCTCAATCCCAGGATTGCCATTTGAATGAGAGCGAAGAAAAAGCTTTGGTAGAACCAAAAGCCAAGAAGAAACATGCCGGCAAGCACCAAATGGACGAGAATGGTCTGCAGTCGCCAGAACCCACTGCGCAAGAGAAAGATCGCGCAGCCGGCAATGGAGCCGACGGCCCAGGCCGCCTCAAGACATCCKAATTGCAGCGCCGTTCCGTCCAGTTCTCGGATCACATAAGCGGAGGCCAACATGTTCACAAACATGCCCATTGCATAAATCAGTGCGTACATGGCTGCGCTGGCCTTTAGCTGCCCAAGTGTCAACGTCGTCGGCAGCAGATCAGAGCGACGAAATTCGCCAGCTATTGAGCGGTGATGAGACAAAGAAAACTGGCGCATGCGGCTCATGGCCAGCAGCCCTAAGAGTGACAGGGCAAAGAACCCACTTGGCAACAGAGGCGCTAACTCGCGGCCGACGGCACTCAGAATGAACCCGGTCACAATGGCCGCCAGCAGATTGCCGGCTTGCATTCCAATATAGGCGCTCGAATTGAATGATCCGAGATTTTCGGCGCGCGCAATGGACGGGATCAAAGCCTGCAAAGACGTTGCATAGGTTCTGTCGATGATCGCAAAGATGGTCCAAGATAAATAGAGGACGAAAAGCGGATCGGCGAACAGGAATGCGAGTGCTGTCGACAACGCTAGAGCCAAGCGCAGTAGATCGCAGGCTATGCAGACCACGCGACGGTCAAACCGATCAATCAGTGCACCGCCGATATTACTCGTGAACAGTTCGGCAGCACCGCCGAGCGCGAGCAGAACCGCAAGAGCACTGGTGCCATGGGTAATGTCCACGGCGATCCAGGCCGCCAGCACGAAATACGCATTACGCCCGGCGGAAGACGTGACAACACAGAACAGATAGATGCCGGAAGTTGTGTTCCTCCCGATCAATCCGCCAAACAATATCCCGACTCCATCTGCAATCCTCACGATAATTTTGTGAGTGCATCCTATTCGACCCCTTGGAGCACGGCTTTCATGAAAGTGATATTTCTTTTCTCGCTCGCGATCAGCCTATCCCGTCCAGAGTGCACGATACTGCGCCGGCGAAAGTCCGGTCTCCCGCCGAAACCTGGTCGACAGATGGCTTCCGCTTGCATAGCCACAGGCAATCGCAACGTCTGTCACGGTCATCGTCGTCAAACGCAGAAGATCGCTGGCACGTTCAAGCCGGCGTTGATTG
This sequence comes from Rhizobium sp. BR 317, assembly GCF_047445835.1. NCBI lineage: Bacteria > Pseudomonadati > Pseudomonadota > Alphaproteobacteria > Hyphomicrobiales > Rhizobiaceae > Rhizobium > Rhizobium sp. BR 317. The sequence continues at coordinate 16,748 of NZ_JARWLB010000022.1, forward strand.
TAGAACGCATAAGGTGTCAAACCTTGGGATTGTTTGAAGGCTCGACTGAAGTGCTCGCGGCTTATTCCCGCTTCTTCAGCGAGTGCGCGCACGCTCGGAGGTTGATCGATATGGGCATCGATTTGCTCGATCACTCTCTTGAGGAGCGTTGGTGCCAGTCCTCCTCGAAAGGCCTTGCCGGATGTTCTGGAGTGGCGTTGCAGAAGTCCGAAGATGGCTGCCAAGTATCCTTCGACGATTAGATCACTCACAGGATCATCGTGTGATAGCTCCCAGGCAATCTGCCGTGCTACGGATTGGATCGGCAGATCCCTGAATCCGAGTTTGGGACGCCAGTTGCCGACAGCTGGCAGTCTCTCCGAGAAGTTAGTCAAGAACGCTTTCGCAACTGTGATCATGAGATACCCGGCGTCGGCATCGCCTTCATCCCAACCACTCCAATGACAATCCGGCGGAATATAAACAAGAGAACCGTCGGGTCGCGGAGTGAAGCCAACATTGCGCCCGTCAATATAGTTTTCCCCGAATTTGGCAGAGCCTCGCATGTTGAGGAAGATCACATGGTGATCAGTTGCAACTTCGATGTTCTGCCGTCCTAAATCGATCCGGCGAACAACATCGGCGCGCGCATCGTTCCAAAGACCTTGCCTGTGAAGGATTATTTGTCCTTGAGACTGCTTTATCCTTTCGGGTCGAATKGCTGCGACGGGCTCCACCTTTTATGGCTTCTCCTGCTCAAGAGCGGCGGCAGTGACCGTACCGTACCAAAAGTTGCTCGACAAATTTCTTTTAACCAGAGGACGAATTATATGTCACTTTCATGAAAGCAGATCACAATCATGGATGCAAAAACCTGATGAATCCGCTCATCTTGCCTTCGAGCATTATCGCGAGGAGGCGTCGTACCGCTGGTTACCAAGATCAGCCACGAGCGCATAGGGATATCAAAGAAACCGGAATGCGATGATGCGAGAGAAAGGTCTTTCGCATGCATGATTTTCACGACTTCTTGGAGGAGTGCGACCGTGCCCCTCGGCTCAACGAGCTTTCGGAGTTCTTTTCGACAACCGCAGCGGGTCGGGCAGGCATGCCCATCCGCCCGCCTCAGCTCGACCGCCGTCTCTTTCCAATGGACCTGACGTTCCGGCGCTTTTCGGCCCTTCATCCGTTGCGGCAAGGTCCATTCGATCAGCACTACCTCAGTAGCATTCCGTATCGGTTTGAGGAGGAGTGCCGTATGGGCTGCGCGATCCTTAAGTATGCACGCGCCAGAAAGGCGAAGCTCAACCTCTATACCTTGGGCACCGCCGAGGGCACGATGGCGCGGGTCATTGCCGAGCTCGGCAATGGCAAGATCGAGACACTATCCTGCAGTCCCAATATCGAGAACCTAAGAAACTTCTATGCCTGGGGCGTTCCACCGCATGCCATGTTTTTCCATGGACCGTTTCACCATCTGACCCCCGAAAAGATTCAGCATGACCAAAAGCTGAAGACGTTCGCGAAGGGCTTCGACATCATTGTCGAAGACACAACGTTTCAAATGTATTCGCCCAATCGCTTCGATCAGATTCGTTTCGTTTCGCAGCACCTGAAGAGCAAGGGGCTGTTTATATTMGTCGAGAAATTCAAGCACGAGGATGATGAGGAGTATCGTCGGCGCGAACGGCAAAAGGACCATGGCTTCAAAGCCCGCTTTTTCAGTTCCGCCGAGATTCGCGCAAAGGAAGAGACGGTTCTAACGCGAATGACTCGAAGCGAAGTCACTCTGGCAGAGATCGTCGAGACGATGCGGCGCTTTTTCAAGCACGCATTCGTGACCTGGAACAGCGGAAATTTCTACACCCTGGTCTCCAGCAACAGTGAAGAAAACCTCAACCTCTTCCTGTCGAAACTCTGCCCAGCCGCGATACCGGCAGAATATGTCTACGCTTATCTTCCCTACAGGCTTTATGAGGCGTCTGAAGAAAGGAACCAAAATGATGGTTCGGAAAACCGCGGTGTTATTCGGCGGATTCCATGATCCAGTGTCTACTTGCCATCCTCGGAACGCAGCTTGGACATGGCTTCCACCAGAGACAGCATCGATTCCACCGCCTCGTCGGGGAGGCCTTCCACAACCTTGATGAGTTTCCGGCGGCGTTCTGATGCTTCCGGAGATTTGCCAAAACGATACGGAGCAGCCGCCATGATCAAGTCGATCGGCGAGAAATCAAGCAGTTCACTGAGATGGATGAGGCGTGAGACATGCATCTTCGTTTCGCTGCGCTCATAGCGGCCATAGACGATCGGATGCAGCCCAAGAAGCGGAGCCACGTCCGCATGAGTCAAGCCAGATTTGTCTCTCGCTTCGCGCAGACCGTCAGAAAGCCGTCGGTCGAGTTCGGCAAACGTCGGCAAAACTTCGTACCCTGGACGGCGGAAGATCGGCTTTTCAACTTCAGCGTCGATGGTTTCCACCAAGCCGTTGTCATCGATGTATTTCTCAAGTCTGTTGGTCATGAAACACGCCCGTTCTGATTTCCTCCCCTCATACATCACCGACATCGCGGCTGGCTACTGTCGGTCGAGCCCGAATGGGATCGTCGACCTCATTCCACCGGTCTAGAAAAGGCATGATATGCTCGAAGACGACGTTAGCCGCGAGCTTGCCGAATTGATCAGCCGCCACGGTGCATTGATTGTCGAACTGGAGCTCACACGCGAGCCGAAACCCGAGGCACCGAAACAGGAATTAGTGCAATTGCGCGTCAAGGAGCTGGACCTCCGCGCGAAAATCATTGCCTGGCCGCCGTCAAATCGAGCCGAAGCCTACCGGAAAATCGAGCACTTCGCCCGCGTGCTTGCAACCGGGGTATCGCTGGATCAAGCCACAGTGAGATTTGTCTTGAGATCGGTGCAACGATTTCTCTGAGGCAGACTGCCGTCAGATAACTTAATCCCTCAGATCGAAGTAGTGACGCTCTGTGGTGCCTCCTTGCGAACTTTCGATGTCGAAATAATAGGGCTCGTCGCGTAACGGCCGCGCGGTGTATTCCCGATACTCGCAACTGCTCGAATCCGAATAGACGCGCGTGACGCCGTCCTTCGTTGTCGCCGTCCGATCTTCATTTCGGTATCGCTGGAAAGGCCTTCCCTTACACGCGTTGACTGTCCGCATGCAGCGCGACAGCTCACCGGAACGACCATGATTGAGGTCCTGGTCTGCCTCGGTCGCCGCCCACCCAGCCGGACAGTCGGCATATCGCTCATATCCGGGTTTACCAGCGCCGCCCTCGGGGCAGGTCGGCCAGGAGAAGCCTGGGCGTTTCATTGCCGAGATCAGCCGCTCCATCGGCGGATGACAGCTCTCGACGCCATGCCACGAGGGATTGTTCGAGGCCGCACAAAGCAGCACCTCGCAGCCCCACTCGCTCGCCTCGGCCGTTGAGAGTGGCAGGGAGAACATCAGAACCGACAGAAACCACAACACCAATCTCATCGTCAGATCCTCCTTTGCTAGTGATCTCTCCGTCGCGGCCTGTTGCGCCAGTCGGCGAATAGCGGCGTGATCTCGCGCTCTCGCTCCTGAAGAAGTGCCCGGTCCGCCAGCGGTTGTCGTTCCACCGTCCGGTCGACTGCCTTGCGGTTCCATTCATCCATGTCGAGAACGTAAGTCCCCCAGAGCCCATACCGTGCCGATCGGGCGTATCTTTCTGCTGTGAGATATCGCGGATTCGGCCCCGCGATTGCGGCAACTCTCGCCCAGCCGACTCGGAGCATCTCGAGGCCGAGGTCGCGTCCCCGCGTCGAACATTTGGCGGCCGGCACTTCCGAGCCATAAGGAGGAACCAGCCTGCAGACCACGGGCCTATTGCCGACGACGCGCTTCAGCCAGGCTTTCGCCAGCGGCCCGCATGGAATCGGCGCCGTAATGGCTATTGTTCCTTGCGGCTTCGGATCGAACCCCCATTGCGGGACTGGGCAAGCTTGGATGCCGGCAAGCTGCACGCGTCTTCCGAGAATTGGAAACCACAGCGTATCGCCGCTGACAACCGACACTCTACCCCTCAATTTCGACTGGGTTTCGGGCGCATCGAGCCTCTGGTCGACCGCCGAATCCGATACAAGATCGGCGGCAGGAGCTAGATCGACGCCCGCGCAAAGAAGAAGTAACGCTCCGATAGCAAGACGAGCGATCATCTCGCTTTCTCCTGATGATCGGTTGCCGCCCGTCCGAGTAGAATCGAGGGATGGCGGACGTCTGGAAACTGCCAAAGGCCAGCCTTGCGCGCCCTTGCCTCCTGCTCGGCAACGGCATAGGCCGAATTGACGGGTATGCCCTTTGCATCGAGGGCTGCGAAGGCATAACCCTCAGAGATCAGCATGGTGGCAAGGTCCAGGCGCTCCCCCGCAACTGTCGCAAAGCAAACGACGTAGATGACGCCTGCCGCCCGTGCGATCGGCGCACAGGAGGGATGCGTGTCCTTGATGAAGGCCGCAAGCACCGAAAGGGACGCGTCGCCGCAATCCTGTATCTTGTCGGCTTTGTTGGTAAAGGTCGTCCCACGCAGACAGGCCTGCACGCCGTAAAGTCGATAACGCTCGCCGTTCGCAGTCCAGGCGTCGCCACTCTGCAGCGCCGCGCCCGTATCCAAATCGAAGTACCCCGCCGGCGCGGCAATGGTCGGCTCGGTCGTGATGAAAATGGCCATGGCAAGGAACAAGCGCATCCGGATCATTGGTTTTGATTCCGGGGATCGGCCCACATTCCAAAGCCGCTCCGGCCGATCTTCTCAGCACCGGCGAGATCCGGACGCATCGGCGTGCCATCCGGCTTTTTCGAGAGCTTGACGGCACCCAATGAGAGCAACTGCTCCTCGATATTGTCKACGGTATCGAGCGTGCCAGGGAAATTGTAGTAACCGAAGCAAGTCGCGTCCTGGATGGGCGCATTCTCCTCGGAAACGAATCCCCGACAAAACAGCACCTTCGGAGACTTCAGGAGGATCGCCAGTTGCTCCCTGGCAAAGTCCTCGCATTTGCCGGCAAAATTCTCCTTCCGGTTCACCATCTCGCCAACACATGGCTCAATTCCGAAAAGATGGAGCCGCACTTTGTCGTCGACGGCGATATCGGTCGGCGACGCGACTTTKAACCCGGTTGCCGAGGCAAAGCCCTTTCGGCCGACCACCTTCCTGTCACCGTTGTAGTACTCGACGATGAGCACGGTCTTTCCCGGCGCCGCGAAGGATTTCACGTAGGTTGCATCAACTGCCCCCGTGGCGGTTGCGGCCACCGACATCAATACAAGGACCGTTCCGATGAAGATACGCTTAACTCTACGAGTTACATTTTTATTCGAATAACTATTCATTTTTGGCTTCCAATTTCGAAAAAACCGATGTAGCACTAAACTTAATAAGTTACAAACATCAAAAATACAAGCGGCCGACAACACACCTTGTCGAACCAAACCCCAAGCGAGGATATCGCATGCGGTCCAGATTTATTTTGCTTTCAGTGATGGCGTTGCGAAGCCTCCTCCCGACCGACATGGCCGCAGATGAGGCGCGATTGTTCGATTTTTCGCGCTTTGCAACGCGGTCGTCGGCGTTGCCGCAGGCCAATCCGGCGCAATCGAGTGAGGAGTCTTCGATCGGGGAAAACGGCATTGTCGCGCATGCGATCAAAGCCGAAACGCATAACTCAAATAGTTTACTTTCCTCATCGACTCAAAGAACGAGCTCTGACGAAGGGGAGAAAACTTATCACGCTACGACGCTACGCCATATCGATAACGCACGTCCATGCGGTCCCTCACCGATTGATCCAGCGGGGATCCAGGCAATGGTTACAGACGCTGCGGGAAAATATGGCGTGGATGCTGACTTCGCTACCGCTATAGCCTGGACGGAAAGCCGCTTCGATCAAGTCCGCAACAGCCCCAAGGGCGGGCGTGGCCCGATGCAATTGCTGCCTGTGACAGCAGCACGTTTCGGCGTCGCCGACATTTGCGATCCTGCCTCGAACATCGACGGTGGCATGCGCTATCTGCGCACCCTCCTCGATCAGTTCAAGAACCCGATCCTGGCCGCGGCCGCCTACAATGCGGGTGAACAGGCGATCTACGACAACGACGGCGTGCCGGCCTATCCCGAAACCGTACGTTACGTCGCCTCTGTGATCAATCGGCAGCTCGGCGTCGGCTTTCCCGGCAGACGCCTGTCCAATCTCCGCAATCAAAAATCACCCGACAACACCGACCKACAGATCGGCAGCAGTGACGTCATCGGCGCCCGCGCCGCGACGTTCGTCGGTGGCGTCATGCAATTTTGAAACGAAAGGAGCCGAATATGAAGTTGGAATTGTCCTTGCGTCAAAAGACGACCCTGCGCGCCGCGCTTGTCTTGTCGCTTGCGGCTGCCGCGCAATTGGCAAGTGCCGATCTCGCCTTCGCCCAGGCAACAAACCAAGCCTTTGCGCCGCTTCAGGCTGTGGTGCAGGCCATCGTCGACTTCATTACCGGCCCTTTCGGTCGTCTGGTCGCGATCATAGCCGTGATCAGTCTTGGTTTCCTCGCGTTCGCCGGACGATTGAGCTGGTTCACAGCCGGCGCCGTGGCACTTGGCATCGGCCTGGTCTTTGGGGCGCCGGCCATCGTCGATCAGTTAATCGCCACCGTCGGAAACTGATCATGGCACAGACCGACCACGACAAACCCCATCTGACACCCCTGGTGATCGGGCTGACGCGCGCTCCCACCCTTTGGGGCGTTCCGTATATGGCCGTGGTCATCATGATCGGCACTACCATCATCGCCTGGCTTGCAACCAACGAGTTATGGGCCCTGCTGACGGCTCCCTTCACCTATCTCCCGCTGTTTACGCTCTGCACCTTCGATGCTCGCGTTCTCGATGTGCTGCAGGTTTCAACCCGGCTTACGCCGAAAACCCCAAACAAGTCGTTCTGGGGCGCCAATTCTTACGGGCCTTGAACATGCTGAACGTCATCCGCGAAGAACTCGGATTTGGCGCTGTCGCTCTTCGCGAGCGGCCGATGTCGAAACATATCCCCTATCTCCGCCACGTCGCCGACACGGTCATCAAGCTCGAAGATGGCGCGTTGATGAGCGTCATCCGTCTGGACGGGCTGTTCTTCCAAACAGAGGACCAGGCCGAGCTCAACATGCGCTCGCTCATTCAGAACACCTTGATCCGGGCGTTGGGATCGAGCCGGTTCTCCCTGTGGTCGACGGTCATTCGCCGGCAGGTCGACACGACGATCTCAAGCGAATTTGACGATCCATTCTGTGCGGAACTGGACCGGCGCTACGCTGCATCGCTCGCCGGCAAACGCATGTTCACCAACGAACTCTATCTGACTGTCCTTAGGTCCGGCATGCGGGGCGCGCTCGCTGCCGGCGATCGGATCCGCCGGTTCCTCGACCGGGCAGCCGGGCACAACGCCCCTGACGAGCAATTGCGCGAGGCCGTAAGCGAACTCGAGGAGTTTGTCGGCAACATCACCCGAGACCTCAGCAAATATGGCGCCCGCCCGCTCGGCATCGCCTACCGCAAGGACAGCCCATATTCGGAGCCCTGTGGGTTTCTAAACGCCATCCTGACCTGCGGCGTCCCACGTCGTATGCGCCTGGCGCGGATGGGTCTTGCCAATTACCTCGGCACCTCCCGCCTGCACTTCTCGCGGCGAACGATGCAGGCCGAGGGACGGACCAGGGAGGAAGACAGGTTCGGCGCAATGCTCGCGATCAAGGAATATCCGCCGTTCACCGGTCCGGGCATGTTGGACGGCCTCCTGCAGGTGAACCACGAGTTCATTCTCACCCAGTCCTTCACGATCGCCGACAAGCCGATCGCCCAAGAGCGCATTTCGCGGCTCAAGCGACAGATCGCGGCCTCCGACGAGGCTGGCAGCGACGTCGAGGGAGACATCGATTTTGCGTTGAACAGCTTGCTCAATCAGGAGGCCGTTTTCGGGTACCACCACCTATCTCTGCTCTGCCTGTCTCGGGACCTCGATGGCGTCAACAAGGCGGTCTCCGATCTCGGCGCCTGCCTCACGGACATGAACATCAATTGGCTGCGCGAGGACCTCAACATGGAAGCCTCGTTCTGGGCGCAGTTGCCGGGCAATCACGCCTACATCGCCCGCAAGGCGATGCTGTCGAGCGCCAATTTCTCCGGCCTGTCGTCGATGCATAATTTCGCCTCCGGTCAGCAGGACGGGATGCATTGGGGAACACCGATCTCCATCCTCGAAACCACGAGCCAGACGCCCTATTGGTTCAATTTCCACCAGCGCGATATCGGCCATTTCCTCGTAACCGGTCCGACCGGATCAGGAAAGACGGTGGCGCTCACCTTTCTCCTTGCCCAGGCTTTTCGGGTTCGGCCGACGCCCAAGGCAGTCTTCTTCGACAAGGACCGCGGTGCCGAAATCTTCATCCGTGCGATGAACGGCGCTTACGAGATCCTCTCTCCCGGCATGCCGACGGGATTCAATCCCTTGCAGCTCGAAAACACCGGCGAGAACCGCGAGTTTCTGCTCCGCCTGCTGAAGGCGATGCTGCGCAAGGACAGGCAAGCAGCCTTCGATCAGGAGGAGGAAGACACGCTTGAACGCGCCATCGCGCGCCTGATGCAGGAACCCACCGCCGAGCGCAATCTCGCCAATCTTGCGGGCCTGCTGATCGGCCGGTCCCGTGCCGATCCGAACGATCTACATGCCCGCCTCAGGCCCTGGATCGAAGGCGAGAAGGCGTGGTTATTCAATGCGCGGCACGATGTCCTCTCATTCTCCGGCCATCGGGTGTTCGGCTTCGACATGACCAACATCCTCGGCAATCCGGACGTCCGCACGCCAGCGCTGATGTATCTGTTCCATCGCATGGACGAACTGCTGGACGGCACGCCCGTGATGTTCTTCATGGATGAAGGCTGGCACCTGGAACGTGATCCGACCACCAGCGACTTCATCGTCGATAAGACCAGAACCATCCGCAAGCTCAATGGCATCATTGGGTTCGGCACGCAGTCAGCGGCCGACATCGCCAAATCACCGATATCGCATACCCTCATCGAGCAATCCGCGACCCATATTCATTTCCCCAATCCTCGAGCCGACGAAGATAGCTATATCGGGCGCTTCGGGCTGACGAGGAAGGAGTTCGACTTCATCCGCAACACGGCGCCTGAGAAGCGCACCTTCCTGATCAAGCACGGCAATGACAGCGTGATCGCCCGGCTCGATCTTTCCTCGATGCCCGATCTGATCAAAGTGCTCTCCGGCCGCAAGGAAACGGTCGAGGAATGCGCGCGGCTCCGCGATCAGCATGGCGATGACCCGGCCGGCTGGCTCGCCGAATTTTGCGGGTGGGCGCGCACGTGAGAGCTGCTTGCCTTCCCCTTGCCGCGGTATTGCTGCTTGTGTTCGACGCAGGCCCCCTCTTTGCGGACGTCCCCGTCCTCGACGATATCAATTTCGGCAAACATAAGCAGCGCAATGAGGCGGTAAGCAACATCGAGGATACTGACCACGATCGCTATGAGATCCATGCCTCGGTCACCTGCTCGATGTATCGGCCAGGTCGCCGCAACGATCCGGTCGGGGCGGCCGAGGCCAATCCCGAAATTTCGGGTCTGGTGCGACGGGTTGCGCGCGAGGAAGGCATAGACGAGAACCAGTTTCTGGCCCTCGTCTACCAAGAAAGCCGGTTCAACCCTTGTGCCAAGTCCGGCGTCGGTGCGACCGGCCTCGCACAGCTGATGCCGGGAACGGCGGCTGAGTTCGGTGTCAACGAGAACAATATCGAAGAGAACCTGCGCGGCGGTGCTCGTTATTACAAGCAGCAACTCTGCCGCTTCAACGGCGACGTTTCACTGGCGCTGGCAGCCTATAATTCCGGACCGGGCAATGTCAGCAAATATGGCGGCATCCCGCCGTTCAAGGAGACGCAAGGCTATGTCGCTTCGATCACCCAAGACTGGCTACCGGCCTTCGGCGGTTCCGACAAATCGCAAATACCCTTAAATTTCGGGGGCGGAGAAACCGCCTATACCGGCATTCGGTCATCGACTTTGAACGCCATGGGGACGTCGGCCGCCACCTCCGATAGCCTCGCAAACGTCGCAAGCTGGTATCAACAGTTGGGGCAGGTCCAGACGGGAACCATTCAGGACAGTTGGGACCAAAATTCGACGGTCCGCAACGCCAATCTCGCGATGATGAACAATGCCATCAAGCTCGGGACCACGATGGCCGACCTCGTGAATTCCCGCAATGCCGTCACCTCGGCCAACCTCTCCGGCTCGTCGCGCGGCACCGATCACGATCCCGATAGAGAGACGCCGCGCGAGACCACCGGTCTCTGCAATCCCCACCAGAGCCTTGTCTGGAGCGATGCGGACAAGGCCTGCATCGAGAAGCGCCCAACCGCAGATCAGGTGCAGCTATTGCTGCAGCCGCAATAACGGGAGAAGCGAAATGAAATTAAAAGTGCTCACACTCTCCGTGCACCTGGTGTTGCCATCAGCTGCGCTCGCCGACGTGCCCGTCATCGACAAGACGAACTACGAGGTCGCCAGGAAGACGGCTGAGACCACTGACCATATCCTCGATACCAACAAGAATATCCTGTCGACCGTGCAGGATACGTTGAAAGCGGTAACCGGCGACCGCGGCAGTACCGCCGCGCCCTTGAAGGACCTGGCTGTCGGCAATGGCTTCAGCGTCTCGGCCGTGCCTTCCTTCGACAGCATCCTGAAGGAAGGTGTTCCGAATTTCGGGGCGATGAGCGGAGATATCGCCAAGACGGCAACCGCATTCATCAACAGCCTGCAGTTGGTGAAGTCCTTGTCCGGCAAGGAAAACAGCACGTTTTCCGGCGACAAATCCTACGAGCAATTGGTCAACACCGTGCTTGGCGTCTCGGCCTTGATCAACGGATCGCAGCAGGCCATCGAGACACGTCGAAGCGCCTTCCAGCAGGCCGGTTCTGAGATCGGGTCGGCCCAGGACATCAAAGGCTCKATCGACCAGAACACCCAGCTTCAGGTGCAGTCGGGACTGACGCTGAACGAGATGATCGGCGTCCTGAACGGCGCCGTCATCTCGCTGCAAGCGGAAAACCAGCGCCGGCTCACCGATATCTCCAACACGAAGAAGGCTCTCACCTACGGAAACTGAGATGGCAAAACATCAAGGCCTCGGCGTCGTACTTACCGTCTGCCTCCTCCTGGTGGCCTGTGGGACTGTCAAGGAGAAGACGGCGCCATGCAAGCGGCCGGCCAATCTCACCTCATTTGCGGAGGCCGCAGAGAAAGACTGCGGTCCCTTACGTCCCGTCAACGATCCGGTCGCCGCCTTCGCCGCACTCGGTGTCGCCGATCAGTAATAGGGCTCAGCAATGCAGGACTTCCTCGGCGACCTTCTCAACCGCATCGAAAACTCCGGAACCAACTTCTCGGAGCAGGCCTATACAATCGTCGGCAACGAGCTGATGCCGCTGCTGAAAATCATGTTCGTCGCCTATGTCGCCTGGTACGGCCTGCAACTGGTCATGGGAACAGCGCGTATCGGCGTCGGCGAGATCATCGGTCGCATCGCCCGTATGATGATCGTCCTTGCGCTCGTCAGCTCATGGGGCAATTTCAACAATCTGTTCTATCATTGGATCAACGATACGCCCGAGGATGTCGGCCGCGCCATTCTGGCGGCGTCAGGAACCGGCATCAGCGAACCGACCAACGGCATGTCGCAGATCTGGAAAACCGCAAGTGAGGCGGCGTCCGCCTTCGCCGAGCAGTCCGGCTATTTCTCGATCCTGCCGAGCATGATCGGCATCGTCATCATGGTCGGCGCCGGCGTCTTCATCGCGATCGCACTTGCGATCCTGATCCTTGCTAAAGTCATGCTCTGGGCCCTGATTGGGACCGCGCCGCTATTCATCGCCTGCATGCTGTTTGAACGGACACGTGGCTACGGTGTCGGATGGTTCAACCAGGTTCTCACCTATGCGCTCATCCCGCTGTTCATCTATGTGATTGCCGCGTTCCTTATCGCTGCGATGAACCCCGAGCTGTCGAAGATCGATGCAGCCAGCGGGTCCCGCACTCTCACTCTGGCCGACATTGCCGGGTTCCTGCTGCTGTGTATCGCGGGTGGCTTCGTAATGCTCCACATCCAGTCGCTCGGGCAGGGAATTGCCGGCGGCCTAGCGGCCGGCGTCGGCAATGCGGCAAAACATATAACGCACTTTGCCGGCGTCAGAACGCCACGCGCGGTGGGGCGCGCGGGCGTTTCGGCCGGCCGAGGGGCTGCGCGCGCGGGCAGCAATCTTCGCGAGCGGTTCCGCCGAGATGGCGGTGACGACGATCCCTCCGGCGCCCGCTCGGCGATGCAGGACAAAATCTCCAAAAACGGCACGCCGACATGACCTCAAACCTTCGGGCAGTTGATTGACGATGGCAAATTCCAACAACAACAATTTGACKACCTATTACCAAAGTGGCGACATCTGGGAGCAGGAGGTCGTTAAAAGAGCCAAGCGATCACGGACCCTTGCCTGGTTTGTCACCACGATTTTTGGCGGCATCACTCTTCTGAGCCTGCTTGCGCTCGTCATGCTCGTGCCGCTGAAGAGCTTCGAGCCCTATATCGTCGAGGTCGACAAGAGCACCGGCTATGTCGAGGTGAAGACCGGCCTGACGCGGCCGGCCAGTCTCACCGACCAGCAGGCGATTACCCAGGCCAATATTGTCCGCTATATCCGCGCTCGCGAAGGGTATGACCCTTACGCGATCGAACAGAATTTCGGGATCGCCGCCCTGCTGTCGACCGGCAATGCGGCACGCGAGCTTCAGGAACTCTATAGCGCCGCCAATGCGAAAAATCCCGCCAAGGTCTACGGCAAAACCAAACGGGTGACGACGGAGATCGCCTCGGTCACCTTCCCGAACGGCTCGACAGGTATCGTTCGCTTCTCAACGACGGAACTTTCCGACACGGATTCGATCACCAGCCATTGGATCGCGGTGGTGCGTTATCGCTACACCGACACGCCTGCGACCAACGAATGGCGGTTCGAGAACCCGCTAGGCTTCCAGGTCTACGACTACCGTCGTGATCAGGAAACGGTCTCGGGGAGCGACCCGTGAGCATGCGCCGGTTCCGTTGCTCCTTTATTTTGGCGGTCGCCGTTACCTTTACCACAGGTGCCTTCGCGGCAGAGACGCCGTCAGCCGGACGTCTCGACCCGCGCGTGACGAGCGTCGTCTACCAACCGAACAATGTCGTACGTGTCTTTGCGACCTACGGCATATCGACCATGATCATCTTCGATGAGGACGAGAAGTTCGAAACCATCGCCGTCGGTGACAGCGAAAGCTGGGACGTCGTGCCGACTGACAAGGGCAACATCCTCTTCGTCAAACCGAAGGCGAAGAACGTCTCGACCAACATGAACGTCGTGACGTCGAAGCGCATCTATTATCTCGAGCTCAACGACTATGCACCGGAAGACAACAAGAAGACCTTCGGCATTCGTTTCGTCTATCCGGACAAGGATCTGAACGCCACGCTTCGCAAAGAGGCCGAGGCGCGTGTCGGATATCCGAACATCTCCGGCATCGACAAGGCCAATGTCAACATCGACTACTCGTTTTCGGGAGACGGCACCCTGAAGCCACTGATGATTTTCGACGACGGCAAAAAGACCTTCTTCAAGTTCGGTCCGAAGGTGCCGGCGATCTTTGCGGTCAATAGCGATTTCAGCGAGACGCTGCGCAACGTCCGCCGCGAGGGCGACTACATCGTCGTTGACGGGACTGAAACACAATACACGCTGCGCGACGGCAATCGATGGACCTGCATCTTCAATCTCAGGAAGCCGGACTTCGGCCAGCCGGATCCAGCCATCATGGGTCCCGCGCCGGATAACAAGGCAACGATGCGCAGAAGGAGCGGCAACGGATGAACAGATCGCCTGAACTCGAAGCGATGCTTGCCGGTGATGAAATCGAGGTGCGCGACCGCCGCGGCAAGCGCAATCAATTGCTTGGAGGCGCCGCCTTGTTGCTCGGTGGGGCGGTCCTCGCATACCTCACCGTCTTCGTGCCACAGAAGCAGCACCAGGATGCACTGCACGGCGACGAGGAGTTCTCGACCACGACGTTTCGACCGCCCTCCTTCCTGCGCGATGAGCAAAAGCCCGAGCAGAAGCCGGCCGACAACATTATCCAGCTTCCCGAGCCGCCTGAGGAGAAGAGGCAAGAACCAACCGATACGATCGAGTTCGACGTGCCGCCGCCTCCAGTGGCGGTCCAGACGGCGGAAGAAAAACAACAACCGGTCGAGGCGTTCCCCAAGCGATATCTTTCGAAGCAGATCATCGTCGATTCCGCCAAAGCGGATCCCGGAAGCGGGGCGCTGTCAGGAAACGGTTCGGAAGGTGGTCCAACCGTTGCCGGCGAGGATCGAAGCAGCAAATTTCTCGCGAGCGCCTCCGCGATCGGTGACCGGTCGGCCAAGGCGCGGCAGATCAGCCGCATCGACGCGATGATCCCGGAAGGCACTCTCATTCCCGGAATCCTGGAGACAGCAATCAACAGCGACCTGCCCGGCCAGGTTCGTGCCATTACGTCGCAAGACGTCTATTCATTTGACGGTCGCCGGATTCTCATCCCGACGGGAACGCGGCTGATTGGCGAATATCAGTCTGATATCACCCGCGGGCAGAAACGAATTTTTGTCATCTGGACACGACTGTTGCGCGACGACGGCGTTTCGGTCCGGCTGAACAGCATTGGAACCGACAGCCTCGGTCGGTCCGGTCTGACCGGCACCATCGACAACAAATGGCGCGAACGGTTTGGCTCGGCGGTCCTGCTCTCCATCGTCGGCGCCGGCTCTTCCTACCTTACTGGCTATGGCAGCAATCAGTACGGCACCAGCACTGGCAACGGTGAATCCGATTCCCCCCGCGCGGCGGATCTTGCGCGCGAGACCATCGCCCAGACCTTCTCCGATCTGGCCAACCAGGCACTCGGAGAAAATCTGCGCATTCCTCCGACAATCAGTGTCCATCAGGGCGAACGCATCTTCGTCTATGTTCGCCAGGACCTCGATTTCTCCGCCATGTACCCGGATCCGGTTGAAGAAGCACTGAAGGAGATCAAGCATGAGCGAGGCCTCGATGCKGGTCGTTCCCACAGGCAATGATCCGCATTACTTCCTGAAGCGCGCGCTGTCGCCTCTGACGCGGTTTCTGGCAGATCCAACTGTTGTGGAGATTTCCGTCAACAGGCCGGGTGAAGTCTTTGTCGAACGGCTGGGTGCCGGCCATATGGAATTTCATTCGATCCCTGAGCTGACCTCTGCTGAGATTGAGCACATCGGCGAACGTGTCGCGGCCGCCAGCAACCAGTTCATCAGTCGCACAAACCCGCTCCTGAGTGCCGCTCTTCCCTCCGGGGAACGTATACAGATCATCCTTCCACCGGCAGCAGCCGACGGCGGCTCCCTATCAATCCGCAAGCAGGTCATCAGCGATTTTACGCTGGCCCAGTATCGCGATACCGGCGGCCTCGACAAAGTGTCGGTGACCCTCGGCGGTCTAAACGCAATGGACCAGAGGCTGATTGCGCTTCTCGAAGCAGGCCACGTCCACGACTTCATCGAGATGGCTATCCGCGAAAGGGTGTCGATGCTCATCAGTGGCGGAACGTCGACCGGCAAGACCACCTTCCTCAATGCCTGCCTGAAGAGCATTGATGATCACGAGCGTATCCTGACACTGGAGGATACGCGCGAGCTCTTTCCTCCACATCGCAACAGCCTCCATCTCCTGGCCTCGCGCGGCGATCAGGGCACCGCCCATGTCACAATCCAGTCACTGCTTGAGGCGTCACTGCGCATGCGGCCGGACCGGCTCTTCGTCGGCGAGATCCGCGGCGGAGAAGCCTTTGCTTTTCTACGCGCCATCAACACCGGTCATCCCGGCAGCATGTCGACCGTGCATGCCGACACGCCGATGGGAGCCTACGAGCAACTCGCCATGATGATGATGCAGGCCGGCATGTCGTCCGGCTATTCCAAGCAGGATCTCATGTCTTACATTCGCATGGTCATCCCCATTGTCATCCAGCTACGGCGCTATGGTGGTCGCCGCGGCGTCTCTGAGATCTACTACGCCCGGCGCGCACCATGAGCCGGTCATATCTGACGTTCTATTTCATGTTTTGCGCACTGATTGCCCTCGCTGTCTGGATGCTGAGCTACAGCCTGATCTTACTGCTCGTCTGGAAAGACGGTCGCATCCTGCATCTAATGAGCACGAGTAATCCGCTTGCACCAATCCAGCAATTCCTTGCCTATTCCCATAACCGGCCATTGCAGTTCGTAGCACTGGCAGCCCTAGTCCCTAGCGTCCTCGTTTCCGCCGGCACCGCCGCGTTCGGATTGCGGCAAGCGGCGAGCCCCTTGGGCGATGCAGCGTTTCAGGATGCGGGCTCCCTTCGTCGCGGCGGCTGGTTTCGCAAAGAGGGGCTGGTCTTTGGGCGGATCGGCCGCAGCATCCTCCGCCGAAAGGACGATCGCCATCATCTGGTCATCGGCCCGACCCGATCCGGCAAAGGCGTGGGTTATGTCATTCCGAATGCCCTGATGTTTCCAGGCTCGATGATTGTCACCGACCTCAAGGGCGAGATTTTTGAACTGACAGCCGGTTATCGGAAAGCAAAGGGACACCAGGTCTTCCTGTTTTCCCCGGGATCCCAGAAGACACATCGCTGGAATCCGCTCGACTTCGTACGCACCGACCGCGGCAGCCGCACCATCGACGTTCAGAACATCGCGGCAATCCTGATCCCGGAAACAGTCGGTTCCGAGAACGCCGTCTGGCAGGGCACGGCGCAGCAGGTCATCGCCGGGGTGATCAGCTATGTCCTGGAGAGCCAGCATTACAGGAACCGCCGCAATCTCGGCGAGGTGAACAGCTTCTTCAATGCCGGCATCGACCTGCAGATCCTCATGAAGTTGATCAGGGAGAACGAGCCTGATCTGTCGAAGTTCACGATGGACAGCTTTAACGCCTACATCTCCCTGAACGAACGTGCGGCCCGCTCCGCCCTGCTCGACATCCAGAAAGCATTGGCACCATTCCGGAATGAACGTGTGACCGCCGCGACGGCCATAACCGACATGGATCTTGCCTCGTTGCAGCGGCGGCCGGTGACGATCTACCTGGCCCCGAACATCACCGACATGACCATTCTCCGGCCGCTGCTGACGCTTTTCGTACAGCAGGTAATGGATCTGCTAACGCGCGAGCATAAACCGGCTGCCTTGCCCGTCTATTTCCTACTCGACGAATTCCGTCAGTTGAAAAAGATGGACGAGATCCTCAATAAGCTGCCCTATGTCGCCGGCTACAACATCAAGATGGCCTTCATCATCCAGGACCTGAAGAGTCTTGACGAGATTTACGGCGAGACTGCCCGCCATTCGCTGCTTGGAAATTGCGGCCTGCAGCTCATCCTCGGCGCCAATGATCAGGCCACCGCCGAATATGCTTCTCGCGCCCTTGGCAAGAGAACGATCCATTATCAATCCGAATCCCGCACGTTCGAACTGGTCGGCCTCCCCCGCCGTACCAAGGTGGAGCAAATCCGCGAACGTGACCTAATGATGCCGCAGGAGGTCAGGCAAATGCCTGAGGACAGGATGATCCTGCTCATCGAGGGACAGCGGCCGATCTTCGGCAACAAGCTGAGGTACTTCGCCACGGAGCCTTTCAAGAGCGCCGCCGCAATCGCCAGTTCGCGTCGAGAGGAGGTTCACGACGTCGAATTTCTTCAAGGCATGACTGTTCCTGCGGCCATGCGAGGCTACGGCGCAACGCCGGCCGCCGATAGCGAGAGCGGCGGAACGGAGAACGCGAGGGAGAAGGCAGACGCGCAAATGACCGCCGCAAAGGCGCCGGAGAAGATGGCTCGGATGATTGGTCGAAAATCCGTTGCCGAGCCACACCGGAAGCGAGCAAAGTCAATTCCATCAAGCAAGGATACTCCTGAAACACGCCTCACTGCCTCAGCCAAACGGTTGAAGTCGGCCGTCAGTTCGGCACTTGCCGGCTCGCCGAACATGCCAGCACGACAACGACGAAGTATTTTCGAGATTTTGGCGCAAACTATTCCAGATCCGGAAGAAATCGGATTGGACTGAGCGGTTTCTGTCGTCAGTTCACGGCACCCGCGACCTCAAAGCGTTTTACGGCTGCTGTGGCCATTCTTCCGCCGGCCATTCTCGTAACGCGTGAATGACACGCACGACCACCACGCTTTCCCGGCCTGCGATCGGCCGCAACCCGTAAGCGACAATATAGGGCAAGCGGGAGATAGACTTCTCATAGGTGCCTGTCACCCGGCCAGGTCGTCCGGTCGCCATGTCCTCAAGGGCATTACCTGCGTCTCTAATTCGATCCGCGACCCGTCTTGCAGCCGCCGGGTTATTTTTGGCAATCAACGCGACTTGTTCCTTGAGATCGTCCAGCGCTTCGCGGGACCAAGCAACCGGTCGTCTCACGCTTTGCCTGCGCGCTTGGGTTCCGCTGCGTCGATTACGGCATAGATTTCGCCCATAGCATCGTCATGAGGGACAACACGCCCCGCCGCCGCATCGGCCATGCCGCGCTTGATACCCTCGATGATTTCAAGCTCACGCTCGACATAGGCCGCGACGGCCTCGCCAGCGAGAAAAGACTTGCTGCGCTGCGTGTCGGCCGCGATCCGGTCCAGCTTCTCTTTTACATCGGGCCTAATCCGGATGGTCATAGTGGTGCTGGCGGTCATGAAACAAGCTCCGTGTTCGGTTGTGTACACGTTAGCACACTAGGGTGCCTAGCGCCGCTACGACGAAGACTTTGGGTATGCCAATAGTCCGCAACGCAGTCTTTAAACCCCTCCTGGACGCAACTGGAAAGGATTTCAGTTATTGCAGTTAAGAATTTCATGCCCTATATAGATGGGCAAGGAGTAACCGCCATGACCAGCCATGTTCTTCAGTTTACCAAACTGCCGGATCTCGACCGCAAGGCCGTTGCGCCTATGCCGAAGCTGGCAGAAGGCGACCATGTCGAATTGCGGATTCACCGCGATGGGGGGCAGCTTCAGACCCTTTGTCTCCCGGCCTCTGCTGTCGCACCTGTCGAAGCGCTCCTCGACCATTTGCGGCGCGGCGAGCGCGTCGCCCTGCTCACCGAAGATCAGGAATTAAGCCCGTCCGACGCTTCGACGATTCTCGGCATCTCACGCCCCCTCGTTGTGGTGCGCATGGATCGCGGCGATTTGCCGTTCCGCTATGTTGGCAAGCACCGCCGAGCCAAGCTGAGAGATGTTCTTGAGCTCAAAGCCAAGCTCGACGCACACCAAAAAGCTCTCGATGCACTGGCCGAAGACACAGAGGATCTGATCGTTAATCATGGCCTCTAAGCCGCCCGTCGCGGTCTATGATGCCTGCATCCTCTATCCCTTCCATCTGCGAAATGTCCTGGTCCAGTGTGCCTTCGACGGTCTAATCGAAGCGCACTGGACAGACGACATTCATGCCGAATGGATACGCAACCTGGCCGCCAACTCACCCGAAACGCCCGTCTCACGTCTTGAAGCGACCCGCGATCGGATGAAGGACGTTTTGCCCGACGCCGATGTCGCCAACTATCGGGCTCTTATCCCCAACCTCTCCCTACCCGATCCCGATGACCGGCATGTCTTGGCCGCTGCCGTCGCGGCAAAAGCATGCGTGATCGTCACGTGGAATCTTAAAGATTTTCCGGCTGCGGACCTTCGGCCCTATGGCGTAACCTGCACGTCACCCGACGACTTCCTCGCGGGTCTCTATTCCACTTTCTCGAGCGCGTTGATCGACAGCGTCAAGAGCGCTCGGCAAAATCTGCGCAAGACGACACCATCGGCTGAAGAATTCATCGACGCACTGGATCATCAAGGGCTGAAGAAGTTTTCTGCCATCCTGCGCCAGAAGGCCACGCACTTGGACTAACGAGCGTCGGTCCTGAGCTATTTCCATGTTGGAGGAACCGGCTCAAGCACGCAATGCCCGCAATTCGTAAGACGGCACCCGCCGGCGCGAGCCGCCGTCATCTCGGTAAGCGGCAACCCTGCTCAGTAGAGGCGGGATAAAATCCACTTCCTCGAAGGTCACGGGGACGGTGTAAAGGACGGCGGCGTTTTCGTTCGCCCATTTCACCTCGCGCCTGGTGATGGATGGTGGAGCAGCGCTGAGCAGGGCAGCCAGCGCAGAGAGCGCCAACGTTAGAGCTAGCAAGGCAAATTCAACTGTTATGACKAACGGCGGAAGCGGTCCCATCCAGGCACCGAGGATCGCTCCGGCCAGAAAGACCACAGCCGGAGCAGCCATCGACCAAATTGTCATTGGTGAGCGAAGCACAGAATTCAACATCGCGACAACTATCCTTATAGCAGATTTGGTAGAGAATTGATCAAAATGGCGACTGCGCAAGCAGCCAATCCCACCAAGACAAGCCCCAACGCCAGGCGACGGTCAGGGCATGATCGACAATGCCTATTATCATGACCACCCAGAACACAATGCCAAACACCTTTGCCAATCCCTCTTCAGCCTTCTGGTCGGTCTCGGGATTGATGATGATCCGTCTCTCGTCCCGCATGCTTATCTCCTATCGCTCATGGTCGTCCTGATCGCGTTCCCGCCGTTCGTCGGCCTCGCGCTGCAACTGCTCAAGTCTCGGAATATGCTGCTGAGCGGGATCCATCCCTGTGGTATCTCCCGCATTGCGGTCCACTGTTGCCTCAGCCCGCCGCTGAGGGAAGGCGTTAGCTGAGTGCTCTTGGGGCTGGTCTCGGTGACTGCGATCCGGCGCCTCTTCGCGATCTGAAGGATCGTCATTGTCGGCGCGAACCTGAACTTCTGCTGCAGCGCTATCAGGGCCTCTACCCTTTTCGCTGCGTTGCTGGCGCGCCCGCTCGGCGCTCTCGATCGCGGTTCGCAATTCTTCGTCGACTTCGGCGATTTCACGGATCAGACGATTGCCGGAAGCGCCAAGCTCACCAGCTCGCGCCAGTGCTACATCGAGACTGGCCTGCAGAGTTTCCCTGTCGCTTTTGAATTCGCCGGCGTCGGCAAGATCGATCGCTTCACGAAAATGCTCCACTTCGAGCAAGATCTCGTTTGCCATTTCGACAGTCCGGAGGCCATGGCGCGCCACCGCATCGTCCCAAAGCTGGTTCACTTCATCGCCGGTTGCAATTTGATCTGCGCCGACCCGCTCGGATCTCGCCTCGCTCTGCTCGGCCTGTTTCATCAGTTCGCGGCGGATATCGACATGTTCGCGGGCAGCTACGGCGATTTCCTCGTAACTGGCCTTCTGCTCCGGAGGCATTACGCGTTCTGCCTGAAACAAAGCCGCTTCCACGCGCTTCTCATAGGCCTCGAACTCGGACCGGCTCATATGGCGCATCTGCTCATCCTCCGAAACGATATTCGACAATGTAACCAGATACGTTTCAAATTGCGAGAGCGATTTTTCCGCTTCGCTCGCGGCAATCACGTCTGGTGAATCCTCGATTCGCGCCAATTCCAGGCGCAAAACCTGATCTTTTGCGAAGTTCGCCGAGCGCTCATCGCTATCCTGCGAGGCCAACACCTCCCATTCACGCTTAGCAATATCAGTATAGTTCCGGCTTATCCCCGTTCGCGCAAACCTACGGTGATCCGAGCGCTTCGCGTCATACCGGCGCTGCGCTGACTGGCTGGTGCCCTCATGCTCCGTGCGCCCAAGCCGGCTTGTCGGACGCACCTGGTTCCTTCCATAAGCTGCGGGACTGGCGCGGTCACGCCGGTCCGTCATTTCCATGTTGATACCGTGGGCGCGCGCCTTCTCGGCCATCGTTACTCGCCAATGACGAAATGTCCGGATCGTCGTCTCGATCCGGTCTCCCATGTCTGACCGCATCGCGATGATGGCATGCACGTGGACATGCGGCCGCTTGCCGCCAGCCTCCTCCGCTTTTGGATCCCAGGACGGATCATGCAGAGAAAAGACGTAGCGAAAACCGACAAATTCCTCCGCCAGGAAATCCCGGGCGGCGGCATGGAAGGCCTCGCTATCCGTGCCTGCCCGCGCAGACAGGACAAGATGCATGACATCGCGCGGCTTGCGGCTATGCAACTGTTCTCGCCACTCCTGCTGTACAAGGTCTCCGGCTTGCTTTTCGTCGGAGATTGCCCTGCCCGTTTCATCGTAAACCGCGCCACCGTGCCGTTCGACGAGACCACGCAGCCGGCTCGTCCCGTAGTCTGTCCCATTGCCGTAGCCGGTAAATCGGAACGTTGCCGTCTCACCACGCTCGGCGCCGCCATCAAACCGATCCTGAACGATCTCCGACGCCTTCTTGTCGGCTGTGAGCCGCTCACCATTGCTGTCCCGCAACACCGCGACGCCTTCGATCGTGCGACCGGTCCCTTCACGCCTTGGTCCGATTGCATAGGCAAAACTCCGATCCCCAAGACCGCGCTTCAATAATGCCAATGACTGCTCGTAAACATCGCCCCCTTCACCGAATGTCCCGTTCACTTCCACCGTGAAGGTGGCGATGTCGCGGCTCTCGGCCCGGTTCTTCATCAGGTGGCCCCATTCGCCCCTGACACCAGAGAGTTCATCGCGACCGCGAAGTTGCTCGCCGCGCTCGTTTTCGACGACCACTCCTCCATTGCGCGACACATAGGTGATCATTGCGCCGAGCCGGCCGCCACCGCCAAACGATGCCATCTTGACTACTGCCGGTTGGCTGCCCGACGCGAGCGCGGCAAAGCGACTTCGCATGGAAGGCTCGCCGTCGCGTTCAGTTGCGCGCGCCAGCGTTCCTGTGCGTCGATCGGAATTGCCTGGAAAGCCGCGCACCGGCGATAGTGCATTCGCGCCACCGCCGCGGCGGCGCCAGCGCTCTTCTTCGGCGTCGGCCTTTCCGCGTCCAAGCGACCGCTCGTGCAACAACGCCGCCCGTCGGCTCTCCCATTCCTTCTCAAAGGCGCCGAGAAAGAACTCCATCATGCCGCTCCGCGCCGACGAGCCGCACGGACGCTGTAACAGCGCAATTCCATGGCGACCGCTACGACGATTTGCTGGATGTCGATCAAAGCAGAGGACACCCCATCCGCGTCGATCTGCCCTGCCCTGTTGGCCGTGCGCGTAAGCTGATTTAGGTTCACGCCGATGGCACGCATCTGCGAAGCAAGAATATCGAGAATGGTCCTGTCGTCCTCCGTCAGGAACGGCTGAATGCCCGCTCCTTCCAGCGCCAGCGAGCGCATGAAGCCAGAAACCGTCATGTCGGCCGCGGCGGCCGCATGTTCGACGGCAGCGTGTTCCGAGACAGCGAGCCGGACATGAATGACGCGCTCCTTGCGCGCCTCCGCCGGCCCCAAGCTTTGCGACCTTCCATCGGTCACTGCCATCGCATCCTCCGTCAGAAGACCCGCCACAGGCGCCATCGACGGCGTGTCCGTCGATCGTCAGCAAATTTGTATCACAAATTTGCGTATCCTGCCAAACCAAAACTATACTCATCACGTTACAACCACAAGCCAACATCCTCCGAAATCAAACCTTCGAGAAATCGCCCATCAAGCGTGAATAGCTACCGCACGACCGTTGAGGCGTGGATCGCAAGCGTTTTGATTATTTCTACAACATTTCAATGGTGATATGCAGTGCAACAACACTGCTCGCCCCCTCGCCACACCTATGGACTGGACCTCCATTTTATGGGCGATCGCCTATAGAATGTTTCCGATTACCAACATTTCGGGTTGACAGGCGCTAAACCATCTACGTTATATTCCATCTTTGTCGACGGTTCTGGCAGCAGGAGGTTCTGGAGCATGGGTCGAATTTATGCGGCAGTGAGCAACAAGGGCGGCGCCGGCAAAACGACGCTCGTAACCTTGATGGCTGGCGAGTACGCCTTGCGTGGCGAGCGCGTGCTTTTGATCGACGCCGACAGCCGCCAGAACCTTTCGGGATGGTGGCGCCTCTGCCAAAACAAGACGAACATCCCCGCGAATATCGAAGTGACCACCGCCTCTGCGTCGCGGACCCTTCAATCGGCCGTCGAGCGGTTCGCCGGCGCGTTCGATCTCATCATCATCGATGCGCCGGGCGTAGACAGCTCGTTGCAGACCGGCATCATTCGCGCAGCCGAGCTCGTCATCTCCCCGATCCAGCCTGCAATCAAGGAGATCGAAGCTGCCGGCCAGGCCGTGGCAATGGTCAGCCAGATCAACGACCAGTTCGGATCGAGAATTCAGCATCTCAGTGTTCGCACCCGCGTGACGATACCCGGCCGCAATCTGGAGGCCTACCGCTATATCAGGCCCTTCGTCGCCGGCCTGCGGGAAGCGGACTATCGGACCGCGCTTCTCGAAACCGAACTCTTCGAGCGCAATGTCTATCGCGAGATCCAGAATGGTCTCGGAACCCTGCAGATGCAGGAATTGACCGACAGGGTTCGCAAGGCGCGCTCGGAGGTGCAGGCTCTCGTTTCCGAGATCGAGGAAAAGCGGTCCGCGCATGATCGGGGGATTGCTGCATGAGCAGGGCGGGCTTGGGGCTCGGCGACTTCATCATCGCGCCGCGGACAGAGCAGAGGGAGCGCAGCCGGCAGGAGCCGATGGAGCGGAAACCGACGACCTCGCCGGCGACGATACCTGCGGCAGAGAGGGGCGAAACAAAAATCCTGCCAGGGCTTTCGGGGCAAGCTCGCCGTGAGAAGGCGACGTCGCGCGCGATCGTGCGGGAAGATGCCCGCCTCGCGCTGAAGAACCTCAAGCGGACGAAAGAGCGCGAAGCCAAATTCTACGTCAACGTCGCCTTGGATTACKACACCAAGGCACGACTGAAAAAGGCCGCCCACGAGAACGACGTCAATATGACGGTCATCATGCAGACAGCGATCGATACCTATTTGAAGGACAACGGCTATTAACAACCGCAAAGACATCTTTTTAGCACGCCAACTGACATTCCACGAAGGGGATAAAAACCGATGGAAATGCTGGTTCTCTTCGCTTTGATTTTAGTTTGCGCCATCGTCATTCTGCTTTTCAAGAGCTCCGATTGGATTGACGCTCACGCGGAAGAAGCCATGCAAAGAGCTCGGAAATTGAAGCCGGGGAATGACAGGATGGAGGCAGCAATCGCGGCTGGAAACGCCAGGAGGCGGGATGCAGCCGCTTCATCCAAATAAGCGCTACGGCTGGCGCCAGCGCGATTGCCGCCTCAGAAGGGCGGTTCGGCGCTGATGCGGCCGTCGAGCTCGGCTGAGATCACCTCGCGCTCGGCGATCGCCAGCTCGAGTTCGGCTTCGATCTGGCGGCGTTCTTCCAGCGTCGCGGCAGCCCGGGCTTCGGCGCGCAGTTCTTCGATGTGTTGTTCGTTGGTCATCGTCGTCTCCTTGAGAAATGTGAGAGATGACGGCGGCACGCAGGGCGGGAAAAGTCAGGTCAAGGCTCGTGGAACACGACCGGCGGAGCCGGCGCGCGGAGGAACCGATTTTGTCGGAGCGGAGTGAAACGGAGCGCAGAGAAAATTGGAGGGGCCGCGCGGCCTTGAGTTGGCTTTGCCCGTCCGGCACAATCGGCCGGTCTGAGCAGACATGTTTTCCTCTCTTGTGGCACCCCATTTCAAGCGCGCCGCTTGCTCGACGGTGGCCGGAGCGATGAGACGGTTTCTAATCAATGGGGAAGCCAGCGCTGATGACACCGATGATTTCCATCCCAGGCTGACGCAGGCCTATCGCGACAAGGCCCGCCCCCTCTGCCTTTGCAAGGGCGTGGGCGTGCCGATGTACGTCGCCAAAATCGGCGACCAGCTGGTGATCAAGAGAATGCCGCTCACCGGCGTGGACCACGACACCACGTGTCCGTCCTACGAGCCTCCCTATGATCTGTCGGGTCTCGGCCCACTGATGGGAGGCGCAATCAAACTCGACACGGCGGCTGGAACGGCAGCGCTCAAACTCGATTTCTCGTTGTCGAAGCGCGGCTCATCCGGTGGTGGTGCTCGGGATTCCGAGCCCGCCGACAGCGTCAAGAACGACAGCAAGAAACTCTCCTTGCGCGGCCTGCTGCATTTCCTCTGGCACGAAAGCGGCCTGACGGAATGGACGGCGCATTGGGCAGGCAAGCGGCATTGGTGGCAGGTCTATCATCATCTTCAGGAGGCGGCCCGGACGATGTCGGTGCGGCAGCAAAGCCTCGCCGAGCGCCTCTTTGTTCCCGAGCCGTTCCGGGCCGAGGAGAAGGCAGCCATCGAGCAACGAAGGACACAGGCGTTTTCGCTTTTGTTTCAAACCTCTCCMGGTCCAAAAGCGTTGATGCTTCTGCTGGGAGAGGTAAAAGAGTTTTCGTCGGCGAGGAATGGTCAGCTCGTGGTCATCAAACACATGCCGGGATTTCGTCTCTATCTTGAGGAAACGGCATGGCGGCGTTTGCAGCGCCGCTTCGATACTGAACTGACGCTCTGGGGGAGCAACGAGACCTCCCATCTCATTGCCATCGCGACAATGGGTGGGAATCCTTCCGGCGTCGTCACGGTCAACGAGATCGCGCTGATGGTGGTTACGGAACAATGGCTGCCAATCGAAAATACCCACGAGGAGCGGCTGCTGGATCGATTGACGCGGATGCGTGAGAAAATGGTGAAGGGTTTGCGCTTCGAGCTTTCACGGACGCAGCCTTTTGCGAACGTGATCCTGCCGGAACATCGGCCATTGACCCTTGCACTCTATATCGTGCCGCAAGGCGCCGATGAGAGTTTCGAGACTGCCTTGCGGGAGATGATCGACGCGCGCCAGGACATGTCTGCCTGGGTTTGGCGCGCCGGTAAAGAAGAGATGCCGCCCTTGACCTTTTAGATCGACCTATGCTGCAGGCACGCCTTCAAGCAAACCATCGTAGACTTCCAGCAGCACGCTGGTAATCGCTTGTCCGAGAGCGTTGCCCGCCGAGCGTAGATCCTCTTCACTGCCGTCGCGGGCGGCCTTCGCGAGATCGAAGCCTTGTTCGCTGACGATCTGCTTCGCCGCTTCGATAGCCCAAAGCGCAAAGTCGCCTCGGCTATCGATTTCCATTGTTTCTAGCATTGCCCATTCCATTTTATTGCTGGCGCTGAGTTCTAGTTGCTTTCTCCGCCGATGATAAGCGCGATGCCCCCGATATCACCAATCCACACAGCATTCACCACCGACGTCAATCGGTGAATGCGGATTGTTTCAAAACTGTCGTTGGACGGCGCCTTGCATGGAGAAGACGATCCATTCCATGTCCACACGGAGAAAAAGGTGAGCTTCACCTTCGCCGGATCGATGCCGCTCAGAACATACGGCGCTTCTACACGCTGGCGATCCAGCCGACCTTAACGGGGTCTCGCTCGTACGCCACTGGGGCCGGTTCGGCAGCAATGGGCAGGAGAAGATCGAGACCTATGATGAACCTCAAGCGGCAGAAGCCGCATATGAGCGGCTGGAGCGCGTTCAGCGTCGGCGTCGCTACAAGGATCAGGTCGGCGCAAACAGCTGAGTGGCCGAACTACGCTGCCCGATGCGTTCCGAGGAGAACTGTGGGCCTTTGGGCTTTCGACTTCGCCAAGCGCGTCTTGGCCACGACAAGCTGTGGAAATTTGGGTTTTAGGCCGCAATCTCGATCTTCAAGCGATGACAGAAGGAAGACCGTCTGTCACGGATTCCCTATCATTCACGATGCGGAGACGGACATGACCACCACCAATGAAATTGCTGACAAGATCGCCGCTGAGCACAGCCTGACAAAGGCGCAGGGCAAGGCGATCGTCGAGGCCGTGATCGCCTCGATCACCGAAGCTGCTGTTGCTGGGAGCGAAACGTCCCTGCCAGGCTTCGGCAAATTCAAAGTCAAGGACACACCGGAGCGTGAGGCGCGCAATCCTGCGACCGGCGCAACGATCAAGGTCGCAGCGGCAAAGAAGCTGGCTTTCACGCCGGCAAAGGCCCTTAAGGACGCGCTGAACAAGTAAGCCGTCTGTACGAACAAAACCAAAAGCCCGGCTTCCACAAGAGGTCGGGCTTTAACGCTTTTTGATTGATGGCGTCTGAGGCTGCAAATCCTGGATGCTTATCAGGGATCGTGCAGATCGCGTCTCGAGCGTCATCACCAAGCAGACGGCATTTCCTTCGATCAGCTCGGAGAGAGGCCGATCCCTTTCGGGATCGGCCATTTCGGTTCAGGCCGGGTTGTTCCAGAGGATGACCTTGCGATTGGCTTCGCCGCCAGGGGCGGGAGCGAGATTGCCGAAGATGACGCCGATCTCGGGCGCTTCGAGCTTGACGGAGAGATATTCCTCGCCGGTATGGCGGGCGGTTCGGTTCCAGGCTGCGCCGATCTCAAAGCCGGTCTTGCGGTGGATGATGCGGTAGTCCGGAGCTTCTTCGCTTGCCTTGTTGGCATTGGGGATGATGGCGATCGGGGCATTGACCCGGATGGTGGCGAAGACGCCTTCGAGAGTGCCGTCGGCCTTCTGCGTCAGGGTTGCGATCGTGGTAGCCATAGTAGTTCTCCTTCGGTTGCTCGGGACCATTCCCGATGGCGCCCGAAGAAGGGACCGCGCTGCAGGCGTCACCGAAGCGTCAGCGCAGGGGAACCCCGTGCGGGTTGACGCTGATGACGGCCGGTCCCTTAGAAAGGCGGCATAAAAAACGGGATTGGTGTCCGATCGCAACGTGAGGGGAGACGCCTGCGATCGGTTACCCGTTCACGACTTTGCAGAAGTTCCTGCGCGCGTCTCGTACGTTGCTGCCGTACGGGCGAGCGCACCTTCGGCTATCGGCCAATCACCAACAACATTTTTGGGGTAGCGGAACACAAGAGCGCAAGAGGAGGGAGCCGCGGCGCGAACCCACGGCTCAGTCGATGCGACTGACGCGACCTGACGGGCCTCTTGCCTGCGCAAACGCGGCAGCGATCTTCATAAGGAATGATTTGCTGAAACGGCCAAGGACGTCCTGATCCGACCCGATGTACCATGAACGCTCGACGATATCGTAATTGTATTCGTCGATCACGATCCGAGCTCTGCTTCAGGTCCCCGATTCGATCTGCCTGAGGTGGCTGCGTCGTAATAGCGAGCAGGGCAAGGTGCTTGTCTCCGGCACTGCTGCCGATCGCAATGATGACACAGACGGGAAGCGGTTTGCGTCCTTCGGTTTCGCCACACTGCGGCTGCCAGGCCCAAAGGGAAGGGTAAGTGATGACCTCCCCTGGACGAAACTTAACGCCCATCGTCGCAACCGTCGCCGCGCGCCAGACGCTCGATCGCCTCGCCAAACAGCTCGACGTGTTCGTCGGACATTTCGGATGTACGATGGGCGCGGCGCGGATCGCCACCGGTCCGCATCCGCTCATAGTGCTCGTAGCTCGTCAACACGAAGCGGGGTTTCCGATGCTTGGTGAGAACGACGGGTTCACGGCTGGCCGCGTCTGTGACGTCGCCGACCCGTTTGTTGAGATCACCCGTCGTAAACTGTCGCATGACCATCCTCCTTTTGGTTGAAATCCATAATCTCCATATTTTCCATTTTTTCGAGAAAGCGCTCATGTACTGCCTCATGGCAATTGCCAAACCGGGATGCCTAACCCACGCGCCTTATTGGCAAGATTGCCGGTAATGCCATTACCCGGGAAGACGATCAGACCGACCGGCATGACGGACAGCATCTCGTCATTGCGGCGAAACGGAGCGGCCTTGGCGTGTTTCGTCCAATTCGGCTTGAAGGAGATCTGTGTCACCTTTCGGGCCTCTGCCCAGCAGGCGGCTATGCGCTCGGCGCCCTTCGGCGAGCCGCCGTGCAGCAGAACCATGTCGGGATGCTTGGCATGGACCTGATCGAGCTTCGCCCAGATGCGATCGTGATCGTTGTAGTCCATCCCGCCTGCAAAAGCGATCTTAGTGCCTGCCGGGATCAACACTTCGGTCTCGGCGCGCCGCCGGGCAGACAGGAAGTCGCGACTATCGATCATCGCCGCCGTCAGGTTGGTGTGGCTGACTTTCGAGCCGGTACGAGGGCGCCAAGAGGAGCCGGTTTGAGCCTCAAACAAATCGGCGGCGCTATCGCGCATGAATTCGAAGGCGTTGCGGCGTTCCAGCATCGTGATGCCTTCGGCAATCAGACGCTCGAGTTCGACGCTTTTGACTTCGGAACCGTCTTGCTCGCGTTGGCCGGTCCGCTGCGCGTCCTCATTGCGGTCGAGCTCGCGCTGGATGCGCTCGCCGGCACGGTGGAAGAGATTGACGGTCGACCAGAAGAGGTCCTCGAGATCGGGTTCGAGCCGGGTGTCGCCGAGCATCTCGAAGAGGGCGCCGAAGATGGCGGTMAGCGACGCCTGGACKACCGGCTCTTCTGGGAGCGGGCGGGGATCGGGCTCGTCCTGAAAAGGACGATAGCCATGTACCTGCATCTCGTAGATGAAACGGTCGGTCGGGGAGGATGCGTGCAGCGGCTCGGGTCTCTCGTCAAGGATCGAAAACAGGTCCATCATGATCTCCATCGGTTTTGTGAGCCGCGCCTCTCGCGGCCTGACGGCGATCCCCGTCCACGCAGGGTCCGGACCGGAACCGCGGCGGATCGCGCCGCGGCCCAGCAAAGCGCCGGGCGGCGGAGGGAAGGTTTCTTGGGCGGCGCGAGGAGCAGCGGCAAAGCCGCTGCGGGGAAGAAACCCGACCGACCCGCTGAAGGTCAGGGCACCGCGTGGGATGGGTCGCGTCTCGGCAGGCCAGCGGGCGCGGACAAACATGGGGATCCATGACCCCGTTTCCGTGCAGAGCTGCCACTAAACGCCATTTCGCGCCGTCTGGCCGAGGCTTCACGAAGCGGGCAGAAACGCAGCCATGTCGTCTGGGACGAGCTGCCGACGAAGGCTAAGCGTTAGTCGGTCCGGTCCCAGTCTGCGAAGATCCTCGTTGAAATCGCCGAGTTCCGGGGTGAGCACGAGCGGCAGGATGCCGCGTAAACGAGCCGCCTGGCTCAGCCTCTCGCTCCCATGCCGTCCAGCGGCATCCACGTCCGCAGCGATATAGAGGTGCAAGCACCCTGCGGGCGCGTTGAAGGCGGCAAGGTGATTGGCGCTGAGCGCCGCCGCCATCGGCATTGCAGGCATGACATACGACAGTGACAGCATTGTCTCAATGCCTTCGCCCGCCGCCATCACCTTAACCGGCGCATCGACTGGCATATTGAAGCGCACCGCATTGCCGAGCAGGCAGCCTAACGCCCGCCTGGGATCCTCGACCTTCGCCTTGCCGTCACCGTCCGGATCGAGCCAGGTCCGATGCACGCCGGTGATCGTACCGCTCGGGTCTGTGACGGCAGCAATCAGGGCCGGATAGCGCGTGGTGTCGCCCGTGAGCAAATCGCGGTAGTAGCAGGTGGGGTGGAAACGGAGCGCGGCGTGGTCCGCTCCTCGTAGGATCCCGCGTTGTCGCAGATAGTTGTCAGCGAGTGTGTTGCCAAGCGGCTGCCCCATCGCAAACAGCCGTTGTGCCCGCTCGGATGTTGGGCGATTTGTTCGGCCCATGGGGCCGTTTGGTCGATCTCTCGGCGCGCGCGCTGTTTTCGGCAGGCTGAGGAACTGCCGCGCCTCGCTCACGACATCGCAGAAATCGATCAGGCCACAGCTCTCACGGATAAGATCAAGGAGATCGCCGTATTGGCCGGTTGCCGCATCGGTCCAGCGGCCAGCCCGCGGGCCGGCCAGATAAACATAGAGCGATCGGCCCTTGCTATTTGTCGTATCGCCGACGATCCAGTAGTTGCCGTATCGCCGGCCGGCCGAGAGATAATGGCGGCACACCGCCTCGGCTTGGCGCGCAAGACGGGCAGCCAGTTCGGATACTGACATGTTAAACCTCCGTCAATCTGGGCTTGAAAGCTCKAGCAAACGATGACGCAGCGTCAGCCCCTCGAGGATCGCCGGTGCCTCCTGCGACAGAAAAAGCGTTTTCCCGGCAATGATTTCGGAGAAAAGTCCGATGGTTTTCAGCCAGTCGCGAAGCGGGGTAGAAAGGTGCTGCAGCGCCTGGCTTTCGTCTGATCGCCGGCTGCGGGTCGGCACGAGCCTTGCCACTTCGCCAGCATCGCGAGGGGCGACTACGGCGCTCTAGAATGGGCGGCGATCCCCGTGCCTAAGCCGAGACGGGCCTGCGATAGTCAAGAAAAGGAAGCGGCGTATTGGGCATCGAGAACGCAGTCCCCTCGGCTGGCCCGTGTGAAAACAATCGAGTAGGGTCGCGTCAGGAGAACCTTGTCGAGAGCGAGGAAAGCTCCAGCCTGCCTGGGCGCTCTCAAAGCCGGTCAGCTCAACCTTTCCAGCCCCTCTCTCACTCTCCAATAGTCTTGGAGGACGCATGCGTGCCGGCCACGGTCAGCAGCCGGAAGCGCAACTTGAACGACTACCGGGTTCCGAAGTTCACGCCACAAAGACCCAATCAACAAATCTTGGACTTCCAATTGTCATGAGCGATAGTTCCGATTTGCAGGGAAATCGGGACGAGCATGTACAAACGGTTCGTGGAACTTTGGGCAAAGGACGGACGCCCTTTCGGATACGCCAGTGGTTCTAATCGTTGGCCCTGCGTGCTGACAAGATCATGCTGATGCGGGAGATAGATGGGGCGGGCCACAGCTATTATATCACGCTGGACCCACCCTCAGATTTGGCTGCCGGCACAGATTGACGGGCCGCCACTAGAGCCAAACGGTTTGACAATGCCCTCCCCCAACTGGGCGCGGGGATGACGGGATCGGAGTTTGGCTGCACTTAGGAGACGCGTTCAAGCAGCTTCTTCGCCTTGCCTTCGAGTTCGAGGCGGGTGTCCTGATTGGTCCTTGTGCGCGCCAAGGCGGTGATGCCCTGGACGAAGTCGAAGATCGATTCCGGCGGCCGGCCTTCTTCCGACAAGACCATTTCGATCACCTTGACGGTTTCGCCTTTCGAGAATCCGCGGCGACGCAGGAACGTTTCGCGATCTTCGTCCTTGCGGGCGACGATCCGCTCACGCGCCGATTTGATGCCCGCCACGAACGGCGCCGGTGAGGAATTGGCAAAGCTGGTCAGCGCGGGCGCCGCCTCATGCGCGAAACGCTGCGCGGCGAACTTCGAGTGTCGAATGGTGATCTCTTCGAAGTTTTCCGTGCCCCAAAGATGCCGGTTGGCGCAAACGGCGCGCAGGTAGAAGGAGGCAATGCCGAGCGTCTTCGATCCAACCTCGCTATTCCAGGCATAAAAGCCCCGGAAATAAAGATCCGGTTCGCCACTCGGCAGCCGACCGGCTTCGATCGGATGGGTATCATCGACCAGAAACAGGAACACGTCGCGGTCGCTGGCGTAGAGTGTCGTCGTGTCCTTGGTGATGTCGACAAACGGGTTGTGCGTCATCGTCGCCCAGTCGAGAACACCGGGCACCTTCCACATCGTATCGCCGGTGCCATTGCCGGCGATCTTCATCACTGCCGAGACGAGTTCGTGGTCCCAGATGCGACCGTATTCCGGCCCGGTGACAGCCCGGAGTTCGAGCCGCCCATCGTCCATCTCAAGTGTCTTTAGCAGTTCGGCGCGGTGATTGAGCAAGCCATGCTGGAGGTTGATGGCGGCGAGCAGCGCCGGCAATTGGCGCATGTAGGTGGCTGGCGTGCCGACCAGGCTGCAAAGCTGACCATAGCTCCAATGGGTCGGCGCTATCGGCTGGCGCTGGCCGGGAACGAGGAGTTCGAGCCGCTCGGCGTTATCGCGAGTTGCTTCGACGCGGATGGCTGCGCTCTCGATCGTTCGTGCATGAGCGCGATCTGCACGGGATCGGACAGTATCGTAGAGATCCGTCAGCGACAGGAACCTTTCGTCGTCGGGGCGAGAAAACCATTCCGACGAAACGCGGCCGATCCGCTCGCCGCGGGAAATATCGACTTTGAACCCGGAAGTGGTAGGCAAGATGGTAGTGCTGGGGATGTTCATCGGACTATCTCCTGAAAAGCAAGCGCCCGGCGCTATGGCCGGGGCTGGTTGAGGGATATCAAGGGCGGGCTCACTCTCGATGGCGGCGCCGGCCTCCGCGTTTGGAAGGCGCGGAACTGATCGAGCGGATGCAGGACGCGCTGGGCGTTTTCGGCAAGGCAATCTTCGACCACCAGCGTCTCACTGCTGCTGACGATGCAAGGAACGCCAGCGGTTTTGGCAAGCCGCTTCTGCGACACGAGCCGCTCAAGAGCACGATCGCGGCGCTCGCCTACCGGGATGCGGTAGATGCCGGTTTCATTGCCTTCGGCATCGAGTTCAGGACGGACGTTAAGGCTCGTCAACAGACCGCGGTGGCTATATCTTCCGCCAGAGCCTCGATCGATACGCTCACCTTGATCTCGCGGACGTTCTGCTGACTGAGCACCAGTTTGTCGAAGGGGATGTTGCGAGCTGTACTGAGGGTGATTTTTTCGCTGGCCAGTGCCATGTGATTTCTCCATGACGGATCGGTCAGAGCCTCTCTCCAAACCTCTCAATCCGTCACAGCGTACCCTTCCCTCCTCTCCCTCTCTTACCTTCTCGCTGGCTGGCCAACAGTGCTTTTGCCGGCTGCATTGACCGTCGACTTTCTGGATCTTGACCGATCCTCCATCCTTGCCGACAGCCTTCTCGAGGGCCCTGCCTTAGGTCGCATTAGATTTGGTGTCGAAGCTCGCCGTAGGACGACTCGCGCCGTCTTTGGTCAAATCCCAGCGATCTTTCTTCTCGTTATGCGTAGCGTGAATTTCGGCAGCTTGGCCATTTCCACCTCGAGGTGCGATGTGTCTTGGCGGTTTGAACGTTACACTTTTATGCCTACCATTGATGGGTCGAAAATACGAATTCTCGAACTTGCCCCGCGGTTTGGACTCGTGCTATTTTCGCCTACTAATGGTAGGTCAAAAAAACGAAAAGATAAACCAACTGCATCGCCTGCTCCCCGAAGGGCTGGTGGTTGATACCACTTGGCTGGAAACGCGCGGCTACCGTMGGCAGTGGCGCGAAAAATACGTGGCGCAGGGCTGGCTCGAAGGTGTCGTTCGTGGGGTCTATCAGCGGCCAACCGGTAACGCTGATCAGGCGATAGCCTGGCAGCGCGTGATCATCTCGCTCCAACGACTTCTGGATAAATCCGTGCATGTCGGTGGTCGCAGTGCCCTCGAGCTACAAGGCCTGACGCACCACCTCCGCTTTTCGGGCAAGCCAGAAATCCATCTTTATGCCTATGGCAGTCTGCCTGGCTGGGTCGAGCGGATACCGACCGACGCTCAGTTCGTCGAACACAAGGCAGATAAGCTCTTCGATGCCGACGCACCTGGAAGGACGCGCCTGGCATGGGGACACTGGGGGTGGGAGCTTGATGTCTCCGCGCCGGAGCGCGCGCTTTGCGAGCTTCTCGACCTGCTCCCGTCCCGGGAGACGTTCCATCAGGCGGACGTCCTAATGGAGTCGGTTCGCACTCTAAGCCCGAATCGGGTTCAGGCCGTGCTGGAAGCGTGCCACAGCGTGAAGGTGAAGCGGCTGTTTCTCTGGTTCGCCGAGCGGCATGCCCATCCATGGTTCCGGCGACTCGATCTCAAGCGTATCGACCTCGGTCGTGGCAAGCGCCAGATCGTGGTCGGCGGACGGCTGGACAGCAAGTATCAGATCACGGT
Source organism: Rhizobium sp. BR 317 (assembly GCF_047445835.1). NCBI lineage: Bacteria > Pseudomonadati > Pseudomonadota > Alphaproteobacteria > Hyphomicrobiales > Rhizobiaceae > Rhizobium > Rhizobium sp. BR 317. The sequence goes on from NZ_JARWLB010000022.1 coordinate 52,537, forward strand.
GCCGGAGACACTCGATGCCGGCGTCTGAAGCCTGTCGCGCGCGGGTCCGCGTGCGCTGGAAGGGAGACAACTTGGCCAAACTTTCGGAGGGCCGACGCGAAAAGCTGTTGTCTGGTCTCAGGCGGGTGCTCACGACATGAGATACGGAGGACGTATCGGGAACGCCGAAGTGAAAAGGAACAAGACGACGATCTGCAGGCTATGCTCCGCAGTAGTTGGCACTCGGTGCCGTCCCACTCGGATCGGAGCGCTTATTAACTAGGTTATTGAAAATAAATCGTTTTCTTGATTGTGCGGTACCGTGCGTGATCCACAATGCCGTGGGAGTATTGAGCTGATCACGGGGGTTAAAGTGGTAACAGCGGATGGATGCGGCCGTTGTTTTCAAGCATGCAATGGAAGCGCTCCTCTTCAACGGGTCGGCTATAGAGGTACCCCTGGATCTCATTGCAACCACTATCGACGAGGAACCGAGCCTGCTCCTTCGTCTCAACACCTTCGGCAATCACTTCCAAATCCAGCTTCTGGGCCAGCGAGATGATTGCCGCGGTTATAGCCATATCGTCGGCGTCGTGTGGAATATCAGCGATAAATGACCGGTCGATCTTGAGGCGTGACAATGGAAATCTCTTAAGCGCACTGAGGCTCGAATAGCCTGTTCCGAAATCATCGACCGCGAGCTTTACGCCCAACTGCTCCAATTCGTGCATTCTGGCAATCGAGCTGGCGAGATCCTTCATGATCAGGCTCTCGGTGATCTCAAGTTCGAGCCATGTTGGATCGAGCCCGCTCTCGCTCAAAGCATTCGCCACAGTCTCGATCAAACGCTTTTCCTGGAACTGTCTGGCGGAGACATTGACGCAGATCCTAATTGGTGGAAGACCATGATCCTGCCATGCCTTGGCTTGCTTGCACGCCCTCTGGAGTACCCACTCGCCAATGGGCACGATGTGGCCCGTCTCTTCGGCAAGCGCAATGAAATCTCCCGGATAGACAAGACCTTCGCCCGGATGGTTCCAGCGGACCAACGCCTCGGCCGCAACGATGCTGCCCGTTTGGACGTCCACCTGCGGCTGGTAGTGCAGCACAAACTCGTCGCGGAGAAGCGCCTGCCGGAGTTCGTCGGTCCGGGAGAGCTTCCTTCGGACGGTGGCCGTCATTTCCGGCGTGAATATTGCGATCCCGTCCCGACCCAGCTCCTTCGCCCGATACATGGCCATATCGGCGGAAGCGAGCAAGTCTTCTGCAGTCTTGCCGTGGCTCGGATAACTGGCGACACCGATGCTACAGGTCGCCCTGAGTTCGATACCGTTGAGTGCGATCGGGCGCGCAACCGCTTCTTTTATTGCAGACAAACGACCTAAGCAGCCGTTGATATCCGTTTGCTCAAGGATGATCACGAACTCGTCTCCCCCGATTCTCGCGAGAGACCCTTGGTCAATTATCAGCTCGCAGATCCTCTCAGCCACGGTCTTCAGCAGTTGGTCGCCGACCGAGTGACCGAGGCTGTCGTTGACAAGCTTGAAATTATCGAGATCAAGGAATGCCAGTGCGACTTCACTCCCAAGCGAATCCGCCGTCTGCATTGCAAGGGTGAGTTTTCGATCTAGCAACGCACGATTGGCCATCCCCGTCAGAGGATCATGATCAGCGAGAAATCCAATCCGCGCCTCCGCGCGATGGCGGCTGATTGCGATCCCGGCCATGTGCACGGCGATCGAAACAAAATCGGAAAAACCAGGCTGATACCGTGTGCCCGCTGACGAGTAGACAGCCAGCACACCTTCGACCTGGCCGTCGACATCGGAAATTGCCGAACAGTGGCACTGATGGTCAAGTTCAGAGATACCCGCCTGATCAAAGACGAGCTTGAGCGCTGCGGCGGTGGCTGTGAGATCTGTGGGAACGGTACGAATGAGTGTCGCATTGACATGCCTGCGATATTCTTCATTCAAGCTGGGCGCAGCCGCCAGACGCAGCTCCCCTGTATCTGGCGCGATCGCAAGGAGCGCGGCGTGCACACCGTCTGCGAATCCCTCAATCATCCGGGCAAGGTTTTCGAGAAAATCGGAGAGGGGCGTTCCGCGTGCAATCATTTCGAGCAGATAAGACTGAGAGCGCATCCGTCGTTCTGCCGATTTCTGCTCGGTGATGTCACGGGAAGCCCCGATAGTGCCCACGATTTTCCCCGACGCGTCTCGCAACGGGACACGCGTGATCATCAGCCATCGTTCTCGATCGCCGCGAAAGGCCAGCTCCTCGCTGCCGAAATGGGGCTGCCCAGTCTCGGCCACATGGCGTTCAACATCGGCGGCTATTTGTACGATGTGGCTCGGCAGAAAGTCGAAATCGGTCCGCCCGACCAGATCCTTCAGATGGGACAGCCCGTTGTTGAAGACGACCGCTTGGTTCGCAAACAGAAAGCGTCCTTGCAAATCCTTCGCATACAGATAATCAGGGATCTGGTTGATCATGTTCTCGAGCCAACCCTGGCGTCCAGCCAAGTCAGCTTCGTGACGAAAATCCTCCGACGGTCTGCCCAACATGGCTGTGTTCGGAGCCTGCTCCGCCGCGGGGATCKGGACTGGCAGTTTGCCGCCCGCAGTGGCGCCTTTAGTCAAGGGAATTCCTCGAAACAGATGTGAAAGATCACTCTGCTGCAGCGAAGTTATCCTGGGGTGAACGTCTATTCACGACGGGAACGAAGCTGCGGTCATGGTAAACAAATCCTTTTTCAAGTTGCAAAGAAATACATCAAGGGCCGCATTGACAACATCAGGCGGCCCATGAGGCAATAGGTCACCGTCAGTTCCGGCGTCAGCGGCAAGAAACGCAACGGAAGGGCCGCATACGCGCGTGCGATGATGTCGCCCACCGGTGCTTTTTGCAAATMGTTTGCAGTCAGCGCACGCGCCTTGGCGACCGAATGAGCGTCGAGCAGCGGCGGGCTGGCGTAAGCCCGGACAGGTCGCTCCCGTTCAAGGGCGAAGAGATCCTGCGCCTTAAGGCCCGATGTCGTCAGCGGGGTTATGGCGCCACGGGACGCCCCTCATTCCGGCGCTGCGCCGCTTGCGCAGTTCGGACACGACATTGGTATCGAGCAACAGCAGCAGGATAGGTCGACGGGCTGGGCATGTTCGTTGCTATTCGGTGGCGGCAGGTCGACATCTTCCGCCGCAGGCGCTGCCAGCATGTCGCCGGTCGTCCGCCTTTTACCTGTCAGCTGCTTGTACTCGTCGAATGATAGGGGAACCTGCGTAGGCCGTCCTCTGTCGGTGATAAATTCAGGTCCGTCCTCGGTGACGCGCTTTCCGCTTCACGACAATCTCGAAATGCCATCGCACCTCTTACCGGCCGTCCAGATGAGCGCGGAGCGATACCTTCCATTGGCAAACCAGCTCAGAAGACATCTCCCATCGCGGCTCCGCGAGGGGGGTGTCCTTGTTCCGAAGCGGCAACATCCGCCAGAACGAAATCGATGAATTCCTGCACGTGCGACTTGTCCAACGATGCTCGGTTCACCTTCAAATAATATCCGCGATCGACGCGAAGAGGGGGGTCGAACAATGTGCGGAGCGCGCCTTCGTCCAGAAGCGATCGTACCAGGTGATGCCACCCCAGAACGATTCCCTCGCCCTTGATCGCTGCATTCACGAGGAGCGGATAATTGTTGCTGGTCATGATGGGCGACAAGTGCGGCACAGCGAGATCGCTCGCCCGGAACCAATCGTCCCAAGTAACAGGATGCCAGCCGATGGCGTCAGAAGTCCAGTGCTTGCGGTGCAGGTCCAGCAAATCCGCCTGCCCCAGGCTTAAGGGGTCCGGAAATGGCCCGTGGCGCTGCAGATAATCCGGGCTGCAAACCGGTTGAACAATATCCGGAAAGAGATAACGGAGATTTTCCCCGACCTCGCAGCGTTCGTTTCCACATATCAGGGAAAGATCGACCTCGTCGAAGTTCCTCAATGTGTCGTCCTCGTCCGAGGCCAGAAGCACGAACCTCACGTCAGGCCGCTCGGAACGGAACCTGTCCACGAGGGATTTCAGCCAGAAGGCGATCGCAGCATGGGTACCCGAACAGGTGATCATGGGAAGATCAGATGGAGCATTGATATCGTTGATCGCATCGCAAATCTTGTCCAGCCCGCCGCTGACGGCAGTCAGGAGCCGTTGACCGTCGAATGTCAGTTCGAGGCTGTTGTGCTTGCGGATAAACAAGGTAACGCCCAGTGATTTTTCGAGACCGCGGATCTGCTGACTAATGGCAGCCTGGGTCACGTTGAGCTCGTTCCCGGCGAGCGTAAAGCTGAGATGCTTCGCCGCAACTTCGAAAGTGGCGAACGAACCGAGGGAAGGAAGATAGCGGCGTTTGAGTAGCATCCGATAATATCGTCGTCAGAGGGATCATCGATAACAGTTTTGCATGTCTTTTCCGACACGCAACGGGCGGTGCAACATTTCATAGTCGCGACAGAAGACCTATGGCGCGCGGCATGCGATTTGCGATTCCGCTTGCAACTGAACCTCATGAGACCTTCTGTGTGAGAATGGGATGTTACACCCCCAGCCTCACACAGAAGCCTGTCGCGCAATAGCCATTAGCGGCTTCACAAATTTGTCAAAGAAAAGCGCCGGCTAGTGCGAATACCCGGCTGCCGTTTCACTAAGGCTCTTCCCTCTTGTCTCCGGAGCCCATAGCTGCGACACCAGCGCGCCGCTGAAGACGACGCCGGCTGCGACCAGCATCGCGGCCGAAACGCCGAATTTCTCCACGCCTATCGGCAACAGGAACGTGCCCATACCCGCGCCAATCCGGCTGACTGCGGCTGCAAAACCGGTGCCGACGCCACGGACCTCGGTGGGGAACACCTCGCCGGGATAGATACTCGTCAGCGTCCCATTCATCGCATTCAAGAACGAGAAGACAAGGAAGAGACCCAATACCACGGCTGGAGGCGCACTCGACCAAAGGCCAATGACGAGAAAGACGACCATGGTGATCCACTGCGGCGGGACCGTGAATAAGCGGCGACCGGCCTTGTCGATCAATGCCACAGTGACGGCGACCCCGATCACAGCAACCATCGACAATCCGACACCACCGGCGAGCCCGCCATTGAGGCCGTAGCGCTCCAGCACGTTGTCTGCGAAGGTCGCGATCGCGAAATATGGCAAGACGTTGCAGAACCAGAACCACGAAACAAAAGCAGTCATCCGCCAGTACTTCGCGGAGAAGAGTTCGGAGAACCGGCCCTGACGAACCTCTTCGTTCTCCATGTCCGCCATATCCCCGGCGCTCTCCAGATACTTGCGCGCAATGGCGCGGGCCTCATTCTTGCGGCCCTTGCTCCACAACCAGCGCGGCGACTCCGGCAGGCCGAGCCGGGCGACGAACAAGACGACCGCGATAAGCGTGCTCGTTCCAATGATGAAACGCCACGGCAGCGGTGTCGGCAGGTTCAGAATGTAACCCGCCGTGTAACCGATCATGAATCCGCCATACCAGGCAAGGATCGTGACACCCATCAGGCGCCCCCGCAAACGGGCGGGTGCAAACTCCGACATCAGCGGCCAGCCGACGGAATACTCGGCGCCGATCGCGACGCCCATCAACAGCCGCACTGCGAACAGCATCTCTACCGAGTCGATGAAGAACTGCATCGCCGATGCGAGTACGAACAACGCCATGTCGATCATGAAGAGCGGCTTTCGGCCGAACTTGTCGCCGGCCCAACCACCGAGCGGCGAGCCGATCAGAATCCCGAACAGTGCAGCCGAGGCGATCAGGCCCATGTCGGCCGTCGACATTCCCATGTCTTGCTTCATCACCGTGGTTACAGGGCCGATGACGCCGAGGATGTAGCCGTCGAGCAGCATCCCGCCCGTGAGAACGGCGATCATCCTTATCATGAAGCGTCTTTTGAACGCCGTGGACGTCTCCTCCCCTATGGCCACGCCTGTGGCCGCTGCTTCCCTCTCTAGTAACATTGTCTCCTCCTTTAGCTGGCGATACGCATTTCCTATCGCTGTGGCTTGCCTCAGATGCTGGGATGCGACCGGTCGATCCAGTGATCGCCAGAGGGGCTCTTCCCAGATGCACTGATTTTTCAAACGCCGCGGCAACTCCGTGGACGGGGGCTACGTCGAAGCCATCTGTGCGCATAGCGTTAATGGCTGTCGCGGCGATACCTTGATAGGCAGAGAACATGTCCGCGATGCCGGCTGGACGTCGCCCCCCTCTTCGTCCAAGCAAGAAAGCCCCGCCGACAGGCACGGTATGTGGTCAATTAACGGAAACGACGGCGTCGTTCAGATCTCGGCAATGAGAACGGAATTGCGGATTGCGGCCACCGGGCTGATGTTGATGGCAAGGCCCATCGCAACGTGGTGTCTGATCATTTGACGCTCCTCCGAGTAGAATTCCCAACGAACAGCAGGTCCGACCTAGTTGCATTTTGAGTTTCTGAGCCAGGTCTTGGCAAACGAGGATCTTCATGGGCGCGGCATAAGGCGCGTCTTATCCTGTCGGCTCCGAGCCAATGCCGCGATGTGCGTGAGAGTGTTTAAGGAAGACCCGTTTAAGTGCCAGGCGACAGCCGCTTTTCGGTCACGAGCGTCCTTGTTGAGCGATCCAAGTCCAGGATCCGTCTTCATGACATTCTAGCACAGCATCATATGCCTCTCGCGGGCTATCCGCTTCTGCCAGGTTTACGCAGGCGATCTTGTGCTCGGCAAGGAGTGTAAGGATGTCGAGTAGCAGGTCGTGACCGAAGATCACGTCTGCATTTTCAAAAAAGACATAAGAGGGAGCTGCGATAAGAACCCCGGCGATTGCCACAATCTGCTGGTCGCGTGGTGACAACCGGGTCGACCAATCGTCCTCCTTATCGAGATCGTCGATGTTCAGAACGGGTACAAATCCCAGCCGTTTGAGGAGAAGAAGGATCTGATCATCCGACAATTCGCTCGACCGCCCCGATGGCACAAGTACCTGCCGCAGAGTGCCAGGAGCAAGATGGGTACGTTGGCCGAGAAAACGCAACTGGTCGCGTGTGGGACGAACGATGCGCCCCTCCCCGGATGTGCTGATCCCCGCCGTTGCACGAAACAATGCGGTGGCCGCCGCATTGTCGTCTCCCACTACAACCACACGGGTGTTAGCAGGAAAGATCGTCGAGAGATCCTTGAGTAACGTATGACCCGTCGGAGAGGTGAGCGTAACGTGGTCATAGGCGAGATGGCCATCGTGCTCAATGATTTCCAGATTGGTTTTCGTTGGCTGACTGGCATCTTCGATCGCCTCAAGGAGGGAGCTGATGCGCGCCACGACCACCGCGAAATTGGAAATCGATTTGAATTGGCTGACGATAAATGAAAACGCCCCGACAAGCATCGCAAAGGCGGCGGCAGATTGGGTAATGACGCCGAACTCCATGTCGCCTCGGATAAATGCCGGGGCGATGATTAAGACCGGAATGATCCGAACCATCCAATTGTAGCCCGTTGTGAAGAAACCGACGTTGCGGTTGATGGCGATTATGCGCCTGAAGTTCATGGCAAGTTCACGGACACCCTCATCGAAATAATGCGCCGGAATGGCGTAGTGGTCGGCCATCGGATCATGGCCGCGATGGAATGCGGTATCGAAACAGGCGACTTGGGCTAATGCGGTTGGTGCTCTAGGAAGGCGCGGATGGGCGCACGATTGTTTGGCTGATGCAGTGGCGCAAGCGGCGTGTACCGCTCCAGTTCCCGCACAAGGTCGTCGTTGATACGCGCTGGACGCATATGGTCTGGGCCGCCATGGACGACCCGGTGACCGACGGCGATCAAACGGACCTCGTGACGCTCCCGCAGCCAATCCCCCACCAGACGCATCGCCGCCGGCAAATCGGGAACGGTTTCGCGTGGGTAATCTTCGTCCGCCAGCCGGTCGCCGCCGGCGCCCTTGATGGTCAGGTGCGGCGCGGTGCCGACCCCATCCAACTTTCCTTTGATCTGTCGCGTGAGCGAACCCGCCACGGCGAAGATCTCGAATTTTAGACTGGAGGAACCGGCATTCACGACGAGGAGTGTGTCCATAATCAACCTCCCTGTATTGATTTGGCGCCGTGCGGCGGCGCGCGCGTGCGATCTGGCTCTATTTCCGCTTCAATGTCAGCCTGTGCGCAAAGTCGAAGACTTGAGGCTCGGACGCGGCGTTTGTCGTTCCTTACGAGACGATCGGCTGGTGTCGCAAAGGACGCAATCGAATACCACGCTCCATTTTGCCGGCGCGCCTTCCAATAGCCCATCGAAAACGTCGAGAAGTGTATCGGTGGTCGCTTGGCCAAGCGCATTGCCGGCTATCCAAGCTCTTGAACAACGGAAACGAACCTTCCGCCCTTACGATGCTGGCAAAGTGGCTGAGGCGATCCCAGGAATTCCCCGAAAAAGACATCGGCTCGCGAAGCGCGCACCCGATGTTATTCGCGCCATGGATCGACGAGGATCACGCCGGTTCCATCGAAATCTTGAACATTCCGTGTGACCACCGTTAAACCGTGAACCAGCGCGGTCGCCGCTATCAAGGCATCGGCTTCGTTACGGCGATCTGGAATATGTAAGTGGGCACAACGCGTTGCTATCGCGTCATCAATTGACAGAACTCGCTCCGCGAACTCAGGGCGGACACGGCTGTCCATCCATGCCCGCAGGCGAGAACCTTGGGAAGCATCTCGACGCTGGATGCTCAATATCCCGCGCTCAAGTTCCAGAATCGTAATCGCGGAAATGAATAGGTCGCTGGAACCTTGAGCACCGACCCACTTCGTCACATTCGGATCAGCTTTACCGTCTCCGACTTTACGCAGCTCGGAGACGACGTTTGTATCCAGCAGATACTTCAAGACAGATCGACTCCGCGAGGTGCAATGTCGGCTCGGGGTGGATCGAAATCGATGGCTGACAAACCGGGCATTGAAAGAGCATCGACAAGATTGCGGCGTTTGCCGGTCAGGCGCTCGAACTCGCTGTAGGTCATCAACACATGGGACGGCTTCCCGCGATCTGTGATAACTACAGGCCCTTTATTGGCAGCCTTCTTTGCCTTACTCACGTCGTGGTTCAACTCCCGGCTAGAGAAACTCGTGATGCTCATAGCAGCCTCCATGTAGGAACATGCCTACATATAGGTTATTGCTGGCTGCGAAGCAATGCCCGCCTGTGACGGGATCTGAGCGAGCGACCCGTGAAATAGAAACGCCACGTATCTGTCTATCAACCCGCGGTGTTAGCCGTGCATCCACCTGCTGGTTTGGCTGCTCGCAGGTTTCCAATGTTTTCGAACAGGCTGCACCCCATTCGTTTCTCTGAAACGGCAGCTTCTTCACTCAAATCGTAGTCGCTTCGCCACATTCACCAGCGCTCTGTCGGTGCTCCTTCCACCTATCAAAGAGAATGAAATCCTCCTGTCAGAACCGGCAATCGGAAATGCCAATTGCGGGCGGCCGCTAAGTMCAGATAGACACAGAAGTTTGATACAGGCGGAGCGAAACGTTGCGTGGCTTTCCGGCGGGGCATCGCGCCTTGGTGGACGCATAGCCAATGTCGGAACAGCCACGATGGCATCTTCGCCAAACAGTCGATCAATCTCCCTGGAAAAGTGCTCTCGAACCCGACGCGCCTCGTGCACCTCCTCCTCGCATAGGCGCGATCCTGCTAGAAGACGCGCGGCAATGTCGGGCGAGATAGCCTGCGGGCTTCGTTCGAAAAGCGCTCTGTTGCTTTCCCAGGCTTCCTTTTGGAGAATGGTGACGAATGCCAGAGCAAGCTCGTCCAAGCAGAACGAGGCGATGGAGCCCGCTTCGCGAATAGGCATGGCCGCCGATCGAAGACCGGCGATCATCTCGTCGGCGATCGCGTCATCGATGATTTCGAAAACATCCTCGGGAATGAGAATGGATGATGGTCGGTCATCGGCCTCAGGCATGCCGACGGCGCTCATCACCGCGGCCATTGGTTCCAGGCTCCGCGTCATGAAACCCGGCACATCGAAGCTTGGCGCCAGCGGACGCAACGCTCCAATGTCGAGGCTTCCGTGTGTCGGCCGCCAGCCGATGAGGCCGTTGATGGCGGCGGGCAGCCGGACCGAGCCGGACGTGTCTGTTCCAAGACCGAGGTCCGCGAGGCCAGCAGCAACCGCCACGGCTGAACCCGACGACGACCCGCCGGGAATGAGGTCTGGATCGCGCGGATTTTTCGGCATTCCGAAATGGAGGTTGCCGCCGATAAGGGAATAGGCAAGTTMGTCCGTATTGGTCTTGCCGACGAATCGGGCACCGGCATCCAAAAGTGTCTGGACCAGGGGCGCCGTCGATGTCTTGATGCCGGAGGCGGCGAGCAACACGGCATTGCCGGCCGCCGTCGGGTAGCCGGCGACGTCGAAAAGGTCCTTTACCGCCAGGCGAAGACCGGAAAGCGGGCCGGTGGCGGCATGCCCGACATTGGCATCCGGATAGGGCATGAATGCATTCCACCGGTCCTGCATTTGACCGCTCCCTAGATCTTCAGATGCTGCAGGACACGGTTGCGGCTGTCTGGACCATTGGGACTTTCGTCTTCGATCGCTCCAAGTTTGAGAATGGCCCAGCGGTCCGCCACCGAAAGGGCGAAGTCCAGGTTCTGTTCGACCAACAGGATCGTCGTGCCGCGCTGCTCACGGTCGTGCCTCAACGCTCTGGCAATGTTTTGGACGACAGAGGGCTGCAGGCCTTCGGAGATTTCGTCGATCAGCAGCAGCTTTGGTCGCAGCATCAGTGCCCGCGCGAGGATCAGCATTTTCTGCTCACCGCCCGAAAGCGTGCCGGCCTTCTGTGTCAGCCGATCCTTCAGAAACGGGAAATAGCCATAGACCCGCTCCAGTGCGGATGGCAGATCCCGATCGCCTTTGAGTGCGAGGCGCAGATTATCGCGGATGGATAGATCCTGAAACAACGGCAATTCCTGAGGGGCATAGGCTATCCCGGAGGCGACCAGCTCGGCTGGCTTCTTGTTGATGATAGCGGCACCGTCGACCTCGATCTTGCCTTTGCCGACGCGCAGGAAGCCGAGGATCGTCTTCAGCAGTGTCGTTTTGCCCATGCCGTTCTTGCCCATGAGGGCGAAGATCTCGCCGGGCCGGATGGCGAGCGACACGCCATTGACGACATCGACCGCACCATATCCGCTTGATACGCCGCTGAGCTTGAGTTTGAACGGGTCAGCCATGGGCGCCTCCTGCGTAGATGGTGCGAACCGTTTCGGAATTGACCACGTCATTCACCGTGCCGTCGAGAACGAGCTTGCCCTGGTGGAGAACCACGATGCGGCTCGATATGTCGCGTACGAAATCCAGATCGTGTTCGACCAGGATTGCGGCAAAACCCATCTCGTCCGTCAGTTTCTTGAGGATGGTGCCGATGGTCATGCGCTCGGTCTTGGTAAGACCCGCCGTCGGTTCGTCGAGCAGGATGATGCGTGGTTCCAGCGCGACGACCATCGCCAGTTCGAGAGCCTGCCTTTGACCGTGCGACAGCAGCACGACCGGTTTGTCCAGCATGCCGGCCATGCCGGTGAGCGTCAGGATCTCGGCTGCAGCTGGCGGCAGTATGATCTCGGCGGACGATCGGATTGGGTTGGGTGTTTCGCGGCTGAGCCGTGCCATCTTCAGGCATTCGCCGATCGTCATGCTGTCGAAGATGCTGGCGACCTGGAATTTCCGGCCGACGCCGAGGGCGACGATCCGTTCCGGTGCACGACCGGCGATATTGGTGCCGATGACATCTACTTGACCTTCGACCTTCTCGGTGCCGTCCKACAGACAACGCATCAGCGTGGTCTTGCCGGCGCCGTTTGGGCCGACCAGGCTGACGAGTTCTCCGGCGCCGATTTCAAGGTCAATGCCCTTCAGGACGGAGAGGCTGCCATAGGACTTGCCGAGACCGCGGATCGACAGAAGGCTTTTGCCTGCCGCCGCACCATTCCTGGCGACGATGCGCGTCGGCAAGGACTTCAGCGTGCTGTTGGAGTTTGCGGTCTTGAGGAAACGCGTCACCAGGGAGGCGAGGCCGCCCGGCAAAAGGATGATCATGACGACGAAGAGCGCACCGACGATCAGTTGCCAGAGGAAGGGCAGATCGCCCGACAGGCTGGCGCTCAGATAATCGATGCCGATTGCGCCGAACAAGGGCCCGACGATTGTTCCCCGACCGCCAAGCGCCGTCCAGACGACCAGTTCGGTTCCGAATACAAAGCCGGTGTTCTCGGGCGCGACGACACCGGATGCATTGGCATAGAGGAAGCCCGCAAGGCCGCATACGCCGGCAAGAACGCCGGTGAGGACTATTTTCAACCGAGCGGGGTTCATGCCGAGATAGGCGACGCGGGCTTCATTGTCGCGGATTGCGGTGAGCAGACGGCCGGCGTCCGACCGGACAAAGACGATCCCAAGCACGGCCAAAGCCAGCAGGCAGGTGCCTGACAGGCGAAAATAGCCAGGAAGCCCGAGCGGGAGAGTTTCGTAACCGACGAGGCCGCTCGATGAACCGGTCCAGATGCCACCCGAAAAGATGAGCTGTGTGACGACGAGCGGCACGACGAGCGAGATCACGGTGGCATAGAGCGGTGTCGATCCGTGATAGAATGACAGCCAGCCGACCGCGAGACCAAGCAGGAGCGGAACGAGCACGGCGGCGACAAGGGCGACGACGAAAAGCGCCGGGCTTGCGCCGATATGGGTGAGAACCATGGCGGTGGCATAGGCGCCGACGCCAAAGAATGCTGCCTGCCCGAAGGTGAGAACGCCCGTATAACCCCACAGCAAATCGACGGTGATCGCCAGCATGGCGTAGATCATCGAACGCGTGAGGACGTTGAGGCTGAAGCGGCCGAGGAACATCGGTCCGAAAACGATCAGCAGAATTGCGGCAGACGCCAGCACCAGCAAAAGAACAAGCCGGAGTTTCTGTTTGTCAGGCACGGGTAAATCCTTTCGGACGTATGCGCAATGTGACTGCGCAAAGGACGGCGACGGTGATGCCGCCGAGGATCGGACTGAAATAGGTGCTGACGAACACCTGAGCGGCGCCGAAGATGAGACAGGCGGCGGCAAGCGCGCCGAAAGAAGAGCCCGCGACCATCACTAGCATGAAGGCGCCGGTCAGCCAGGCGACGCCCATATTGGGATCGACGCTGGTCAATGGCGCGAGCAGCACGCCTGCAAGGGCGGCAAGGCCGGTGCCGATCATGAAGGTTGCGAGCCGCACCTTTTCGGTGTCGATACCGRGCCCACGCGCCAGCGTTTCGTTCATGATGACTGCCCGCGCGGAAAGACCAAGCCTTGTCCCATCGAGAAGCGAGGTGAAGCCGAGACCCAGACCGATAGCCGCGGCAATGGCGAAAAGGCGGTAGGCCGAATAACCGGTGCCAAAGAGGTCGACGGTGCCGGGCAGCAGTGCCGGCGTAAATTGCACGTCACGGCCAAACCAAAGCGTGAGCAGTTGGCCGATGACGATGCCTAGCCCCCAGGTTGCAAGAATGGCGTCGAGCGGTCGACGATAGAGAGGCCGCACGACGAACCGTTCGGCAACGCCGCCGAGGATCGCTCCGACCAGAAATGCGAAAGGAATGGCAAGCCATGGATTGAGGCCGAACCCGCTGACGACGACGGCGCAGTAAGCCCCGATGGTCAGCCATGCGCCATGCGCGAAATTGATGATCTTCAGCACGCCGAAGATCGCAAGCAGCCCGGCGGCAACGATGAAGAGAATGGCCGCGGTACTGACGATATCGAGAAAGAGGGTCATTTCTGGAACTCCGATGCTGGAGGCGGGGCCCCTGCCCCGCCCCGCTGATTTCAGAGGTTCGGGCACTGATCGCCAGGATTGACGTCTTTGAAGCTATCGACAACTGCAACGCTGCCGTCGTCCTTTACCTGGCCAAGATACATCGTCAGCGGCGCATGATGCTGCTTGTTCATGGAGATCTTGCCGCGCGGGCCGGTGAAGGATACGTCGGGAAGGGCCTTGAGCACATCAGCCGTATCGGCGCTGCCGGCCTTCTCGACGGCTGCCTTGTAAAGGTAGATCGCCTCATATTGCGGCACGGAAAGATCGTTCGGCGTTCGCAGTTCCTTGCCGAATTTCTTTTCCATGGCCGAGAGAAACGCCTTGTTTTCAGGGCTGTCGATGCCGGTGACGTAGGATGCGGAGAGGAAGATGTCCTTGGCATCCGCGCCCATGCTCTTGGCGGTACCTTCGTCGACCGCGAGATTGCCGTAAGGCAGGGTGACGCCGGACGAGCGCAACTGCTTGGTCAAGGTCACGTTCGGTGCGCCGCCGGCCGTCGAGGTAATGATGGCGTCGGCGCCGGAGGAGCGGACCTTGGAGATGATGGCGGTCCAGTCGCTGCCGTCCATCGGCAGATATTCCTCGCCGACGACCTGAGCACCGGCTTTTTCGATGTAGCCCTTGGCGAAGGTCAGCATGCCGCGTCCGAAAGCATAATCCGAGCCGATCAGGAAGAACTTCTTTGCGCCCTGTTTGCCGATGAAATTATCAACGACAGGCGGCACCTGCTGTTCTGGAACCCAGGCATCGACGAAAAGCTTGGCGTTGCAGGATTTGCCTTCGTAGAATGACGTATAGATATACGGCACATCACCCTTGGAAATGATCGGCAGTCCGGCATTGCGTGCAGCACTCGTCTCCATGGAGATGACGACATTCACCTCCTTCTGGAAAACCAGGGAATCGAAAGCCTTTTGCGCGCCAGCTGCTCCTGATGCATCGTCGGCAATCTCAAGCGCCAAAGGCCGCCCGAGCACGCCGCCTTTGGCATTGATTTCTTCGACGGCGAGTTCGGCGGCTTGAACGACGGACGGTGCGACGACGCTGTTGGCGCCTGACAGCCCCACCGGCACGCCGATCTTGATTGGATCCTCGGCAAAAGCTGCGGTGGCGAATGCCGCGGATGCCAGTGTCAGGATGATGGTTTTCATTTGCATTTTGTTCCCCTTTCTTGAGTTGGGTTGATATTACCCGTAGATATCGTCTCGGCGGTCGCCGAGCAGATGATTGAAGCTGTTAAGCGCGCGGGTTTCCGTGACGCTCGACAGATCGATTTGTGCAAGGAGGATTTCCTCGCGATCGGCACTGGCCGGACCGGATATGGGCCAACCTTGCGGGCCGACGATAAGGCTGCGGCCGATGAAGGTCTGGCCGCGCTCAATACCGATCCGGTCGGCGCAGGCGATATAAAGGCCATTGGTGTGGGCGGCCGCCTTGTGCAGGATATTGGCCATCGGCTCAGCAGCGCTTTCCGCCCCGGCCATCGGTACCCAGTTGGTGGGCACGCAGACCAGTTCCGCGCCGGCCAGCGCCAATTCGCGAAATGTTTCCGGAAACCACCCGTCATAGCAGATGGCGATGCCGATACGGCCGAAGGGCAGGTCGAATACCGGCAGCCCGATATCACCTTTTCGGAAAAGGCGGTTTTCGTTGTTCCACAAATGGAGCTTGCGATATTTGCCGATATACCCTTCGGGACCGCAAAGGAGAGCGCTGTTGTAAAACCTGTCGCCATCCTGTTCGGCGACGCCGCTGACGATGTAAAGGCCAAGCTCCCCGGCAAGGCGGCAAAGCGTCTCGGCGCTCGGGCCGCCGGGTACCGGGCCGGCCAATGCGGCAACCTCGTCGCCGTCACGGAAGCTATAGCCGCTGTCGGCCAGTTCCGGCAGAACGACGATTTCCGCACCCTTGGCCTTCGCTGCCCTTGCCAGCCGCTCGATGGCTGTGAGGTTATGGGCGCGATCACCGACGATCGGTTCGAACTGGACGGTTGCGACGGTTACCGTCCGCGCGGTCGAGGTCTTGATGCTCAATCTCGTCTCCAAACGCAAAAAACCCCTGGCACGGAATTCAATCCGTGAACCAGAGGCTACATAGCCATGATGTGAATACGGCAGCCCTGCCGCTGAGCAAACCTGCTCGTTATCTTTAGGCTTGCACGAAAGAATGGTACCGTCAAGCCGTTTATCGGGCCCTTTCAAAAGGTGCGTAGATACAACTGAGGGTTTAAGTTTGAGGTTTTCCGCCGATGGATAGCCCAAGGCTTTTCATGGTGTCCTGCGCGGCAATTATGGATTCGGCGATGGTCGCCATCGGAACGCGCTTTGACGTCGCCTGATCGCGCAAGAGCTTATAGGCGGCGTCCTCGTCGAGACCATTCATGACCCGCAGCGCCGAAACGGCTTTTTCGACCAGCCGGCGACTTTTCAACGTTTCCTCGAGTTTCTGCACTTTGCCGGCGAGCCGTTTTTCGTAGCTTTGCCGATATCGTGCAAGTGCAAATTGCGTCAGAATGCCGAGCGGCCGTAACGGTTTGCTGATAACGCCGTGGGCGTTGAGGTCGATGATCGCCTGGAGTGCTGTCGGAGTCTCATAGGTCAGGATCGCGATGACCGCCGTCTGCTGGAGGTCGATGATCTCAAGCGCGTGCTCGATATGGACATCCTCGACATGCAGGAAGACGGTGTCTATGTCGGGAGGCAAGGCAGGCGGAAGGGGCCAGGTCGCCCGAACCTCGCACCCAAGGCGCTTGAGGTGGGCGATCAGCAAGTTGCCGTCCTCGTCGCGCGGATGGACAACCAGAACGCGTGCGCGCCGCAAATCCTGAACGATCCTGCTCGGTCCCGCCATCTCAGGCCTCCAGCCAAACGTCTTCGAACCGCGAAGCCGTCAGGTACGGGTCCGGTCGGATCGGTCCAGGCGCTTGCCAGGCAATGTCGAAAAGCCCGTCGGCCCGCGCCACGCCGATGCGGGGGTGCAGCCATAGATGACGGGTATCGGCGTCGAAATTGATCCGGCCTTCCGGAGCAAGAAAATCTTCCAGCAGAATTTCCTCGGAAATGCGATGGGTATCGAGCGATCCGGCCCGGGCAAGCGCTCGGGCGAACAGGTGGACCTGCGCATAGGCCGGTTGCGACCATACGCTCGTGGTGAACTCCTGGCCGAAACGGGCTTTGAATGCCGCTACGAAACGCTCGTTCGCCTCGTTTTCGACCGTTTGGAAATAAGTCGCCGAAAGAATATGGCCGGTGCACGCCTCGGCTCCGATCTCGCGAATCTCGCTCTCGGCCATGGTCAGACTGGCAATCGGAACCCGCCTACGATCGATTCCCGCCTCGGCATACATGCGGTAAAAACGCTGCGCCGGCCGCCCGATGAGAGTCGAGAAGATGGCATCGGGTTCGAGACGAACGATATCGGAAATAACGGAACGCAGCGTTTGCTCGTCGGCATGGAGAGGAAGATAGCGCTCGCTGACAACCTCGCCGCCCTTTGCCTCCACCACATCCCGCATGACCCGATTGGATTCGTGCGGATAAATATAGTCCGCTCCGACGAAGAGGATCCGGCGCCCATGGTTGCGGAGCAGGTATTCCGCGAGCGCGAAGGTGTTCTGGTTGAGGGTGGCGCCGGTGTAGATCACATTCTCCGAATACTCGAAGCCTTCATACATCGACGGATAAAACAGCAGTCCATTGTGCCGCTCGACAATCGGCAGCACGGCCTTGCGACTGGCCGACATCGACGCGCCGAAGATGATATTGACGTCGTCGTCGGCCAAGAGACGCCGCGCCAGATTACGATAGGCGGTTTGATCCCCGCCCGGATCATAGGCGATCGGAACGATGGGCTTGCCAAGCACGCCTCCGGCCGCATTGACCTCTTCGATCGCAAGCGCAGTGCCAAGAAAGTGCTCGGTTTCGGTAATTTCGCTAATTCCACTTCTGGAAAATAGCACTCCCACCCGCCATTCGGAGCTTGTCATCTTCGCCTCTTCGGACGTCGTTGGAGGTTCGATAGCGGGGAATTTCTCAATCCCGCGCATTCGATTTCCCTACCCTTAGTGCGTTTCCATGTGATGTCGCAAGCGGGTTGGACGCAGGTACTGGGTTAGTCATCGCTAACAGAATGACGTGAGTTACCACTATGAACCGATCCGGGCGTCACATGGTCGGGTATCGGGCAGATATACGCCTGCCCTTCGGCCTTGCCAGCCTATTCAGCCTTGGCCGCGGCCTGGAGTGCTGGCGTCTCATCAGCGAGAGCCCGGTTGACGCAAGCGCCTTCGTAACCCCTTTAACTGGCAAAGGACATAGACAATCCAGATTCTGGAGCGGAATCAAAACCTAGAAGCATAATCTTGAGGCGTCCGCCGTTGAAAATATTTTTGTCACCGTCGGCGCCTTGCCTGTCAAATCGCATCCGGTAGTGAGCCGCCGTTTCAATCGGAGAGATGGCTTGGCAAGACGAAGCCCCCCACCCGACAACGTCGGGGCCCTACCCTGCGAGACGTGCGGACGCCCGTAATCGAAGTCGAGTGCGCCCACTGTGACCGGAAGGGATCTTACGAGCAGTCGGAGCTCGTGAAGGTCTTCGGAGCTGATCTGTCGTTCAAGCGGCTTCATCGTCGGGCCGCGCTGGGGTGTAAGCACATGACCGGGCCGGATGGAGACCGGTGCGGGACGCAGTTTCCATGCCTTGCAGGGCTGGCGACGAGCTAGGCAGCGTTCGCCGCGACAGGCTTCCCGAACCTGCCGATGTTCCCGTCGCCCCATGCCTTCAATGCGATAAGGATAGGCTCGAGGCTGCGTCCCAGCGGCGAGATCGTGTATTCGACCTTCGGTGGAACCTGCGCGTAGATCTTGCGCTCGATGAGGCCGTCGTCTTCGAGCTCGCGCAACTGGTTTGTCAACGTACGCTGCGTGACACCCGTCACCTGCCTGCGGATCTCGTTGAACCGCATGGTTCCTCCTAGAAGATGGAAGAGGACGACGCATTTCCACTTGCCATCGATCAGGCTGATCGCCGCCTCGACCGAGCAGCCCGGATTGCAATCGAAGCGGGAATGACGGGCCTTGGCCATGAGAGTATCCTTTTGACCTTAGAGGCATCTTCGCATGTAGTTCGTCGTATTGTAGTTATTTCAGGTTTCTGCTCGGATGCAAGATGCAAGATTCGTATTCCACGCCCTGCGGCGACCGCGCAAAGACGATCATCTGCGCAAGCAATCTATTGAATTTACATCGTAAAGACGAGCAGTCGCCGCTTCCTGCGGTCTGCTTCGCGGTATCCAGAGGGATACTATTGGCAATCGTTGTGCGTATCCAAACAGAACGCCCGTACGGCTATATGGAGGTGACTGGTTCGACGATCCCACCAAGTGGGGGGACCGCTCAAGCCCCACCCAGGAAAGCAACCTCAAGGAATTTCCAATGTCAGAAATCAGCTTCACCTCCCGTTCAATTACACGCGAAGCCGCCGCAAGGCTCGTCGCAGAAACCATCGCCGCATCGCAACGCGTCGGCTTCGAACCCGTCGTCGCCATCGTCGACGCCGCAGGAAACCTCAAGGCCTTCKAGCGCAGCGACCGCAGCTCGTACCTCGCCGTCAACATCGCCATCGACAAGGCCTACACGGCAGCCTCCTTCGGCCTCTCGACCGCACAGTGGGTCGACCTCCTTGAAGACCGAGGCGCGTCGAACCTTCGCCACGTCCCGCGTGTGATGGCGGCGGCCGGCGGCTTCCCAATAATGGAAGACGGCATGATCATCGGCGGCCTCGGCATCTCCGGCGGAAGTTGGGCGCAGGACCAGGAAGCTGGCGAAGAAGCACTTCGCAACTTCGCMAAGTGAAAGCAGTTCAAGGAGCACAGAAAATGAAAGCAGTCGGATATAAGACCCCCTCGGCCATCGACGGGGCAGATTCCCTCGTAGACATCGAGATCGCCAAGCCGGTCCCTGAAGGCCACGATATCCTGGTCGAGATGAAGGCGGTTTCGGTGAACCCCGTCGACTTCAAGATCCGCCGCAGCACGCCCCCGGCACAGGGCATGGACTGGAAGGTTGTCGGATGGGACGCTGCGGGCGTCGTCGCCGCCGTCGGCCCCGAGGTCACCAGGTTCGCTCCGGGCGACGAGGTCTGGTACGCGGGTTCGATCCTTCGGCCGGGCACCAACGCGGAGTTCCATCTCGTCGACGAGCGCATCGTCGGCCACAAGCCCTCCAAGCTGGACTGGTCCGAGGCCGCCGCTTTGCCGCTGACCACACTGACAGCCTGGGAAGCTCTTTTCGACCGGATAAATGTGAAGAAGCCGGTGTCGGGTGCTGCGAACGCCATTCTGATCATTGGCGGTGCCGGCGGCGTCGGCTCGATCGCCATCCAGATTGCCCGACAGTTCACAGACCTGACCGTCATCGCCACCGCGTCGCGTCCGCAGACGCGCGAGTTCGTGACGAAGATGGGCGCCCACCACGTCGTCGACCATTCGAAGCCCCTGGCACAGCAGATCGCGGATCTGGGCATCGGCGCGCCTGCCTTTGTATTCTCAACCACCCAGACGGAGAAGCATGTGGTGGAAATCGCAGAGTTGATAGCGCCGCAGGGCCGCTTCGGGCTGATCGATGACCCGAAGAGCTTCGACATCATGCTGTTCAAGCGCAAGGCTGTGTCGATCCATCACGAGCTGATGTTCACCCGTTCGATCTATCAGACGCCCGACATGATCGACCAGGGACGGATTCTCGACGAGGTCGGTGCCGCCGCCGATGCTGGCCGCATCCGCTCCACGGCGACGGTGCGCCTCGGCGCGATCAATGCCGACAACCTGAAGAAGGCGCATGCTCAGCTCGAGAGCGGCTCGACCATCGGCAAGGTCGTCCTCGAAGGGTTCTGACAACCGAGGGCGGCCTTTCGCGCCCGCCCTTCCATACAACGTTCCTATTCGTCGCCACCAGCAGGAGTTTCGCCCAGTTGAGGCCGAACGACTGTTCACGCTTGCGCCCAATAGCTATGTGGAGCTTGTGTTGATGCCCGCGCTTGCAGCGAGAATGCTCGAGCTAGCGCCCGGCATCAAGCTCCGCATGACGCCATTTGGCAACGATCTCGCCGAAACCGGCATCGTTTCCGGTACCACCGCCATGGTACTTGGCCGGATCGTAGATCCGCCTGATAACCTCGTCGTCCAACATCTTATGGACGATGGGCTTGCCTGCGTGGTGCGCAGAGAAGTGGCACGGCTTTTTTGAACAGTTTGGTGCCCATTTCTAAGTGGTTTCCGGGGCTATCGAGGAGGGTTTGAGCTTCTTGTTCGTCCTTCGTCACGACGTCGAAACCCGAACCCTCCTCAATTCACAACCCGAAATGTTTACCATAGACGATGATGGATGAGAGATGTCGTCAAGACCTTATGAACGAGAGCAGGTCTATGCTACCGCTCCAACGCCAGACGTATATCCAGCGACATCAGAAATAATGGCACGCCACGCACAACGATTTTCCGGAATTATGTAGCAAGTGCCACCAGAACTACAAAAGTGAGAACGCTGCCCGTAATCATAGGCCAGGTTCATTGCCGGGTTTCTGAATGGCGCTCCAGAGGGTGCCCGGCGTAAAATCATAGCCCAAGCGCAACCATTGCATTACATCGAACGGGTGCGCGACAATGGGATCCGCGCTGCCAATCTCATATCTTAGAGCCTGCAGGCTTCGCTGGCCCGAAGAAGTAGTGTTCACCACTTGCGTGTCTACGACAGAAGCATCCTTGGTCGCGAAATCCATCAGATTGTCCGTAACAAGAATGTCAGCTCCGGCACCGAAGGCCGTAGCTAACACGCCTGCATCCTCCACGTCAGACATGGCGAAGCGCTCTTCTCCACCTAGGATAAGATAGGGATCAAGCGAATCTGGACCATATTTCATGATGTCGATAATGGAGCCGGTATATGCCTTAATGCGGTCTTCCGTGAATTGCAGCCGACGGAGAACCGTTTCAAGGGTTTCGATCATCTCGAACGAGATGACTAGCTGAGCTCTGTCATCTATGCCCCATTTTTGGCTGCTCATCATGGACACCAGGGTCTGGGTTGCAGTTCCTTTACGACCACGGTCGTGCGCCATTATGCTGCCCGACGAAGACGTTGACATCGAGCAGCACTCGGACAGGACGATCCATACCTTATTTCCGGTGCGTTGCGGCACGGGTGAGGGCCGTCGCTTCTTCCAACATGTCGATCTCGCTGGACGCGTCTTCCGGCCCCCCGAACCGGTGCTCGGATGCTAGGTCGGTAGTTGCCTTCTCGAGACGAACGCGCGCCGCCGCTGCCATCATTTCGCGGCCAAGCCTGATGATAGTGTCTTGGTCGTCTTGTGCATTCAACTCGAGCAAGAAATCGCGGACACCCTTGGGAAGCCCAACGAAGACCGTGATTGCGCTGGAAACCGCGTTTGATACGGACCTGTTTTCCATCGAAGCCACCATCTTCAATTTCGTGGCCGTTCTGCCATCGACATTCGCCGAAAGGGTGGAGGACATCACAAACTCCTATAGAAATACATCATTCCTATATACCTTCAAAGGCAGCGATTTACAAATGGGAGTTCGCGTGCGCCATCACAGGATGTCGCATGCTCACGCCTGAAGACTCGCTTCGTTGGTGGCAGTTGCTTATATGAGGGGGTCAACACGGAACTGTCGTCAAGGTGACATTTTTTGCACTCCGTCGATTATTGCGGCATCCATGGTCTGAGCCCGACTGCGCGACGAGGCTCGTTGCCAAGCCAAATCCAACTTATATACGGTCGCTGTCCGAGACAGCCGCACCAACATCCCGCTTGCGGGCGGACAAGGGCTCAGGAGGACGGGACCATTCTACACAGCGGCCCATTTTCAGGGCCATGCAACTGCTCGGTTCGTCCAACCCGGATCCCCCAGGACCAATCGGATCCTGGAAGATTGCAGAATTCAGTTMGGGTAACCGATCAGGCGGTCTTTATGACCGCGCCCTCGATAACGACGCCGGCATTGACGTATTTCCACAGCGCGACGAGCAGCTTGCGCGCGAGCGCGACAATCCCCATGGCGACCTCGAATTGCCAGATTTGGTAGGCCGGAACCGCGCGAATGTAAGCGCCATCGATGAAAACGGAAACGGGCAATTCCCGGGCACGGCTGATCCGATACGGGCTTGCGATATCCCATCTTCCACCTAATCGGCAACTTGGCGAGCCGGGTGTTGCTCTCCCATTTAGCAATGTGCCGAGGCTTGATGTGCCCGGATCTTGCGTCCTTTCACATGCACGGCCACGCCATCGTGGCACGCGCGCACAACAAGAGCCGAAGAGCGAGTGGATCGTACGGGATCTATAATCATGAACACCACGGAGGCAATTACAGTCGTGGCATTTCCGATCTTGCTGGACGGCTTGGTCGGCCTGAAACTGCGTCAACCCTGTCCCCTGGAAGCGACTACGCCGATCAATTGACGCCGTTGAACACGACCATCTTGTCGTCGGCCATCTCTCCCATCGTGTACGAAATACCGCCGACTCCATATCCCGACTGCCTGCGCCCAGCAAAAGGCATCCAGTCGGTTCGAAAGGCCGTGTGGTCATTCACAAGCACGGCCGATGCATCCAAATGCCTTGCCGCCTTAAGCGCAACGGCTATGTCAGTGGAAAAAACGCTCGCCTGGAATGCGAATGGCAGCGAGTTGGCCATGCGGATCGCCTCGTCAACGTCGCTATAACCATAGACACAGGTGAGCGGCCCGAAGACTTCAAGTCGCGACACCTTGGCGTCCGCCGGTGGATCGAGCAGGACAGAAGGCAGGAGCGTGGTCTCGGACAGCCGCCCTCCCCCGAATTGCCTTGCTCCGACATCGGTCGCTTCCTGGATCCAGTTTGCGACCCGTTCGGTCTCGCGCGGCAGGATCAGCGGTCCGACCTCCGTCTCTTTCAGAGTGGGATCACMGACACGAAGGCTCGCAACCCTGGAGGCAAGCGCCGCGGTGAAGTTGTCCAGGATGTCAGTGTGAACGAAGATTCGCTGCACCGATACGCAGACCTGGCCTGCGTGATAATAGCCGCCTTTGACGATCGTCCCGACGATGAGGTCGATGTTGGCAGTACGATCGACGATGACGGGAGCTGCTCCGCCGTGTTCCAGCGCGCATCGCGTGCCGGGAGGCAGCTTGCTTTTTAGATACCAGCCGACCTTTGCCGAGCCGATGAAGCTCATGAGGGCGACACGCGGATCTGTGGCAAAGCGCTCKGCAAGCGCGTTGTCCTCGGTGATGAGCGTCTGACACCAGCGCTCGTCCAGTCCCGCCTCCCAGAACAGCTTGACGATCTCGACGCAGGAAATCGGTGTGGTTGCCGCCGGCTTGACGATGACCGGACAGCCAACGGCGACAGCAGGCGCAATCTGGTGGATGATGAGATTGAGGGGGTGGTTGAACGCCGATATTGCCGCCACGACGCCGATAGGTTCCTTGGTGGTGAAGGCCCACCGGTTGGTGCTGGCGGCGGTCAGGCCCATCGGGATTTCCTTGCCGCCGAAATTGCGCAGCTCGTCCGCCGTATTGACGAGACCATCGATCCCGCGCGTGACCTCGATGATGGCATCCGTCAGCGGCTTGCCACCCTCGCGGGCGATCATCATTGCAAAGCGGTCACGGTTCTCCGAAAGAAGCTCGGACGCCCTTCTGAGGATCGCCATCTTGCGATGGGTCGGCAGCCAGCCGTCACGATCAGCATAGGCTTTCGCGGCAATGTCGAGCTTGTGCTCGAGGGCAGCAGCGTCATCGGCCGGTATTTCCGCAATCACCTCGCGATCGTATGCCTGATAGACCTTCAGGTTAGGCGTCATCTTGATCCTCCAGGATKGCGGGAAGCCGTTCGCGCAATTCCCTCACCAGCACGCGTTCGTTTTCCGAATAGTCGACGGGGACGTTCACCAGATGAACGCCACCACCAGCAAAGGCATTTTCGAGCGCTTGCTTGAACTGACTGATATCGTCGACCCTTGTCCCCTTGGCGCCGTAGGACTCTGCATATTTCACGAAATCCGGATTGCCGAATGTCATTCCGAAATCCGGGAACTCGTCCACAGCCTGCTTCCAGCGGATCATCCCATAGGCGTCGTCCTCGATGACGAGGACGACGAGGTTCAATTTCAACCGGACCGCCGTCTCGATTTCCTGGGAGTTCATCATGAAGCCGCCATCCCCGCAGACCGCCATGACGCGGCGATCGGGATAGAGCATCGAAGCGACCATAGCCGACGGGAGCCCGGCGCCCATGGTTGCAAGAGCGTTGTCGAGCAGCAGCGTGTTCGCCATGCGCGTCCGATAGTTCCGCGCGAACCAGATCTTGTACATCCCGTTGTCGAGCGCAAGGATGCCGTCATGCGGCATGACCTCCCGGATGTCGTGGACCAGGCGCTGCGGCGTGAAGCGATCCTCCGTCGCCCGAGTCGCGATACGCTCGAGGATGCGCTCCCTTAGATGAAGAAGAGCCTGGGCGTTCGGCAGCTTGCCTTCGAGACGATCCGCCAGCGCCTTCAACGATGGGCCGATATCGCCGATAACTTCTGCTTGGGGGAAATAGACCTGTTCGACGGTCGCTGGCTGATATCCGACATGGACCACATGCGGACCGTCCTTGCCCATGATGAACGGCGGCTTCTCGATCGTGTCATGGCCGATGGTGATGATGAGATCAGCCTGTTCGATCGCCTCGTGGACATAATCCCGCTCTGACAAGGCGGCGGTGCCCATGTAAAGCTCCGTTCCGCCTGGAACCGTTCCCTTGCCCATCTGCGTCGTGAAGAACGGGATGCCGCTGCGGATGACGAACTGTGCGATGTCCGACGTCGAGCGGGGGCGCGAGGCCGCGGCCCCGAGCATGAGTAGCGGGCGTTTCGCCGCTGTGATGAGCGCGGCTGCACGATCGAGGGCCGCGCCACTCGCGATCGGCAACTCCAGTTGATGCGGAGCAATCAACGCGACCGGTTCGCATTCCTCGGCGGCGATGTCTTCCGGAAGCTCGAGATGAACCGGCCCCGGCCGTTCCTCCTGTGCGATCCGGAATGCCTCCCTGACCATTGTCGGGATCATCTGCGGCGAGACGATCTGCCTGGCAAGCTTKGTGAGCGGCTTCATCGATGCCACGACGTCGACCACCTGGAACCGGGCCTGCCTGGACGACAATATCCCTTTCTGTCCGGTGATCATTACCAATGGCATGGCTCCGAGCAGCGCGTATGCTGCGCCCGTCGAAAGGTTCAAGGCGCCTGGGCCAAGCGTCGTCAGGCAGACACCCGGTTTACCCGTCAGCCGGCCATAGGTCGCAGCCATGAATGCAGCCGCTTGCTCATGCCGGGTCAGCACCAACTGAATGGACGATTTGCGGATAGACTCGACAACATCGAGATTCTCTTCGCCTGGAATACCGAAAATGCGGTCGACCCCTTCGTTTTCGAGCGCGGCGACGAGGAGATCAGAGCCTTTGGTCATGACGGATGCCTCTATTGGTTGCCATGTCGATCGAAGGGAGCGATCGAGATCTGGCGGTGCGCAGTCGAACATAGGCGTCTTCCCGATCCGATCCAACATCGGAATTTCGCGCAGTACTTCAAAAAATGGCTAGAGGGTCGGTCACCTCCAATGTTCTGGGCAACATTGAGGAGCGAGGGCTGCGGATGCGGTTTCTCGATCACCGTGAAGAAACCGGCCCGGGTCTGGGCGGTTGGGGATTTTGTCGCCGCAGTGAACCGCACAGACGGCATCGCCTAGTGTTTCGTCTGAGAGATTATGACGGGTTGTCTATGCCGAGGATTGGGAGCTCTTGAGGCGGGACAAGCAGTTKGATGCTGCGCGCCACTCCTGGTTGCTTTTGGATCAAACCAATTTGGTCGAGGGTCTTTAGCATCTGGTGAACTGAGGGTGCGGTGACTTTGAAGTAGCGCTGAAAGTCTGCCTCTGCTGGGGCTCGACCATTGATTTTCGAATAGGCCCATATGAAGGCGAGGTACTGGCCCTGTTTGGCAGTGAAAACGGCTCGCTTGGCGGGCTTGTCTTGGTCAAGCAATTGATTCATTTCGGATTCATCCCAAGCCCCTCCAATATGAAGGGTCGTTGTGATGAACGTACGATATCGGGTCGATCTTAGCCAGATCGAACGCGACGAGCTTCGCGTTTCGGTGAGTGGCGGCAAGCAGCCAGTTCGGCGGCTCAAGCGTATGCAGATCCTGTTGGCAGCGGACGCTGGCGTCAGCGACAAGGCGATCGAAGCATCGGTGCGGACCAGCGGCTCGATCATCTACCGCACCAAGAAACGCTTTGTAGAGATCAGCCTGGAGGCGGCCCTCAGCGAAGAGCCGCGCCCCGGGGTTGCTCGAAAGCTGAGCGGCAAGGACGAGGTACAACTCGTTGCTCTGGCTTGCTCGTATCCGCCCGAGGGCTGCACCCGGTGGACTTTGACGCTTCTGGCCAACCCGCTGCTGGAAGTGGTCGAACATGAAAGTATATCACGCGAAACCATCCGCCGCAGACTGGACGACAACGACCTGAAGCCATGGCAGAAGAAAATGTGGTGCATCGCCAAAATCGATGGCGAATATATCGCCAGGATGGAGGATCTTCTCGACCTCTGCGCTGAGCCACACGACCCTAAGCGACCGGTCGTCTGCTTCGATGAAAGTCCGATCCAGCTCATCGGCGAAGTTCGCGTGCCGATCGTCCAGAAACCGGGAAAGCGATACCGTTACGATTCCGAATACAAGCGCAATGGCACGGCCAACCTCTTCGTTACGGTCGATGCCAATAGGTCGTGGCGCAAGGTCAAGGTCACCGATCGGCGCGCCAACGAGGACTTTGCGGTCTGCATGCGCGATCTCGTCGATGGCGATTATCCCGACACCCACCGGGTCCGTGTGGTGATGGATAACCTATCGACCCACACGGCCTCTGCACTTTATCAGACGTTCCCAGCCGCCGAGGCACGTCGGATTTTGCGACGTCTTGAATTCCACTACACGCC
Source organism: Rhizobium sp. BR 317 (assembly GCF_047445835.1). Lineage (NCBI taxonomy): Bacteria > Pseudomonadati > Pseudomonadota > Alphaproteobacteria > Hyphomicrobiales > Rhizobiaceae > Rhizobium > Rhizobium sp. BR 317. Next base: position 80,439 of record NZ_JARWLB010000022.1, read on the forward strand.
CCGCCACGCGAGTTGGCTCAATATGGCCGAGATCGAGATCGGCGTGATGCGCCGTCCCTGTCTTGACCGCCGCATCGACAACCGAAACTTGCTCGAAAGTGAGGTTCAGGCATGGGAGCGTCGCAGAACCAATAGCGGCGCCCAAATCCGATGGATGGTCTCAATCGACCAAGCACGCGAAAAAATGGCTAAGTCTTATCCCACACCACTGCTCAACGACTCAGAATCTCGGTGACGGGTACACTAGCCCGTCCTACATATCCCTTTGGTGGTTTGAATATTTCAAATATTCGCTTTATATATCCACTAAAAGGAGCTTTTGAATGCAACTCGGCATCGAGACATTTCTGGAGGGGAACTGGCACCAAAGCGGCTTTATTACGATCAAAGATAAAAGCCTCGGCTTTCGTGGACCGTCGATCGTGGAATACGACATCGACTACTTCATGAATTTCGCTGCCGTAGCGCGCCTTGAAAAACAAGTGACAGATGCGCGAGCTATGTCGGTCAATCACCCAGTCGATCTCGAAAATCGATACCGGGACACATGGCCGCCCTTTCTCCTCGACCTCATGCCGCAGGGCCATGCCCGCCGCAAGCTTGCGGAGCATCTGCGGCTCGACGTAGACGCTCGCGCTTCGGACGTCGCCCTGCTGCTAAGGGCAGGTGGAAATCCCGTCGGAAACATGAGAGTTACCGAAGCCGTGACGGACGAGCTTTATCGGTTGGCGCGCGTTGATCGGGAAGGAGTCACGGAAGATGAAATCTTCCAGCGCACCGAGCACTTCATTGAAGTGCTCGACCGTTTCTCGATGATCGCATCGGGGTCAAGCGGCCTGCAGGGCGAATGGCCCAAGGTTGCGCTTACCCTAGCGACCGACGGATTATATTACCCCGATATGCTGGTGAGCGATGGCGAGGCGGTGGAACACTATATCGTCAAGCTTCTCCGGAGCAGCGAGAAGCGAGACCGCCTGATCCTCGAAGCTGAGGCGGGTTACTCGGTTCTCGCGAAGACACTCGGGTTGAACGTCCACGACACGTCGCGTTACGAGAACGGCGTTCTGATGATCAGGCGTTTTGATCGCGAGGTTGCGGGCGGCGAACTGGCACGTATCGGGCAAGAAAGCATGGTCTCCGCTCTGGGGGTTGCCGCGTTCGGTCATCTTGCAAGCCATGAAGACTATATCGGAGTGCTCAAGCGGCATTCGGACAATGCGTTTGCCGATATCGTCGAATACGTGAAGAGGGACATCGCCAACAGAGCGCTTGGCAATCCGGACAACCATGGCCGCAATAGCGCGCTGTCCAAACGGGGCGATGGAAGCGTTAGACTTTCTCCACTGTTCGATTTCGCACCTATGAAGCTTGCCGTCGAAGGTGTCGCGCGCTCAACTCGGTGGGCCGCCATGAGGGATTTGCATCGGGATACGACGCCTGACTGGGATGCGGTATGCAGAGCTATTTTCGAAGACGAAGCTGCGGCGAGCGCGCTCCGCGAAGAGATCTCGGCATTTGCGGTACGCCTTCTGGACGCGCCTTCGATTGCGGCGGCTGTCGGCATTCCGGAAGAAGCGACCGAACTCGCAATGAGAGATTGTATCTCGGTGGCTGAAAACGCTTTGGGGAAGTAGATATGGCAAGGTGGAAAAAACCTAACAAAGAAGAGATCAGCGCCGGGCGGGCGATCCTTCGTGAGAAGGCGGCCGCAGGAGAGCTGATATTCCCTGCGGCCGTCGCCGAGATTAGGAGGTCGTTCGGTTTGACGCAGGCACAGTTCGCCTCGATCACAGGCATCACAAAACGACAAGTCCTCGAAATCGAAACTGGAAAAGCTAATCCGACGGTCGAAACCCTTGAGCGGATTGCGGGTCTGTTCGGCTTCACGCTCGGCTTCGTTCCGAAGGTCAATTCAGCGTCAACCGTCGCTCCGAAACTGCAATAGCGTTGTAATAACTCGGCTAACGCCCAAAGGCTGGACTAAATGTTCGCCTGGGACCGGGTGACCCGTCTTACGATATGCAGGTATCGAGGGCTGCGTGCGTTATCCTCGCACAGAGCCTCAAGCGGAGGAGACGGGCCGTAAACGAGACTATCACATATGTTGGATTGGATGTTCACAAAGAGACGATTTCGGTGGCGCTTGCTGATGGCGGCAAGCGCGGCGACGTGCGTGCGTTTGCGCGGTACATGTTGACGATGAAGTGGTACCCTTGCCGGCGATTGCGCCAAGCGCACAAGCAGATCATCGCATTCCGCACAAATTTGAAAGGCGTATCTGCGCCCATGTGCGTAGGAATTCTTGTGTTTGAGGCAGCTTCGATAAGACTTCGCCAGCCTGGCCGCTTATATTAATATTCGAATCCGTTATCCGGCATGCGCCGATATCCAGCGTCACCGTCGCCACCACCTTGCCGTCCATGGGTGATAGTTGGAGAAACGATTCCGTGCTCGATCCGCAAGTAAGAGATACGTTTGCAGTAACAGAAACACCACTTGGAGCTGTGCAGAAGTCGACCCCTGTTACCTCAAGCCTCCTGGTGCGATTTGGCCCAGCAGGCATCTGCTCGCACAGTTTCGCAGTCGCAATTATTGAACTGATTTGTTGCCATTCCGGACTTTTTAAAGCCGACCAACAGCCAGCCGAGGCAAAATCGGAAAATATGATAGATAAGCCTGCAGAAATACCGGCGATTTCGGCGAATCTGACAAATCGGCCACTCATAGGACCGCTCTCTATATTTTTAGGATAGTGAATTCTACATGGACTTAGCGTTTTCTTCAACTATCCAAGCTTCGGAAACACTTCCTTAGATTTTCGCACGCACGTGTTGCACCACTCTCTGATGGCGACCAACGATGTTCTCGTGTGCACGCATCCGGCCGCACAGCCGTGACGCAAACCCGCTTAGCTACTCCAACTCTGCCACTCGACGCCCCAATACTATTTTGCGAGACATCAGCAAATGCGTCGCGGGACACTCAGAGGCAATGCCATTTTGGGCTCAAAGCGTGTGCTTATCGACAGACCCACCGGCGTACTTTGACGGCGGATCTCAGTGACGAGATGGTCGGCAAGCCTGACGGCGAATGCGACGGCGGGAAGCGTGGGGTTGGCTTGTCCGGACGTCGGGAAAACGCAGCTGCCGGCGATATAGAGGTTAGCAACGTCGATGACGCGGCAGTTTTGATTGACGACGGCGTGCTTGCGGTCAACGCCCATCTTGGTCAACCCGATCTGATGATAGCCGTCTTTCGCTTGCGCATTGATATGCTCTTCAAGCTTTTCGGGTGCTGTATCGAATATCAGCTTGCCGATTTTGCGTTCCTTGAGCCATCGATCGAGAGCGAGATGCGCTTGCAGCGTGCCGCCGATATCCTGAGGCAAATATCGGAATGAGACATCGAGCTTGAACTGGCCGTCCGCATCTTTCTCGGGCTTGAGGAAGGCGCGATTGGAGCTGCTTGGAATTTGCTCCCCGTGGTAGCGAAGGCCATATCTCATGTCAGGCCTGCGCAGCACAAGATACGGTTCGGCCGCGCCGTATTTTTGGCGAAGCAGCCCTAGCGCGGAAAGGGTCGCGCCGAGCGGATTGCGCAGTACATTGCGCAGAACGTTATGGTAACGGTGTCGATCGGCTTCGCCCCATGCCGCCTTGTGGACGACGGCCTTCCGACTGTTCCAGAGATATAGCAACGAGAGCGCCGCATCGGTCTCGCCCAAAGCGGCCCTTCGGTTCGTCGGCCAAAAGGCGATATTCGGCAGTTCGAGTGCCCGTTGCAGCTTGGGGCCGGGTTGAAACCGGTTACACACGAAGGTTCCGGTGGATGTGCGCTTAAAAAGATACTGTTCGGCATGCTCCTTGGCGGCGAATTCGATCTGCGCGATCTGGCCGGCGATGTGTCCCATGTAGAAGCGCCCGAGCGGCCCGTCGCTTCCGCCGAACAATTGCGGAAACGCGACTTGGAGGTTCAGCAGCAACCGCGTATTGCCTCTGCCGCCGCAGGCCAACACATAGTGGTCGGCGCGCACCTTGTACGAACCGTCGCGGCAGGCAACCGATATGGACTGTAGCTGTCCCTCCACCGGATCAAACACCAGAGCTTTGACCCTGGCGTCGAGGGCGACGAAGAGGTTCTCCGAAGAAGCGATCTCTGCCCTGTTGGCTCTTGCCGTATTGCGTATCCGTGTCCAGGTTTCCCGAGATTCTGGAAAATCTGCCTCCGGCTCCGGTTCCGATCGCTCGCCGGCAATATTGCTGCTCAAAAGAGCCCGCGCCCGTGGATAGAAAGGCGAAATCTTTTCGTGAGCAATAGGCCAACCGGAGTGTGCGATATAATCTCTAGCCTCGAAGTCTATGTCATCCAGCTCGACGCATTGCCCGCCCCATCGTCCGGACGTGCCGCCAAGTCCGGTGGCAGACGTCACTTGGTCTGCAGCGTGATGGGTATCTTCTCCTATGTCGAACCCAGTTTCGTTTCGTTCGGGTCGCTTCGATTGCTTCGGCCCGGCTTCGATCAGCAGCGTTCGCATGCCGCGCCTGCTCAGTTCCAGTGCAGCGGAGATACCGACCGGTCCCGCGCCCGCGACGCACACGTCAAACCCTTGTTGAAACACCTCTGGACCGGCAAACATCTCAACCCCCGTTTTCGAGATAATGTCCTTTCGGCAGCAAGCCGCAGATACCCTTGCATCCCCTCGTGGGCACTGCGGATCGGTCTTCGCGCGATCGCCAGAAAATTTAAGGTGGAGGCGCAGACCTAGCGCAGCACGCTAATGGTTCACTACCCGCAGAACAATTCCGCCTAAAGTAGAATGAAATTTGCTCGTCACCCCAAGCAAAAGGATTAGTTACAGCTTTGCGCGCTCTACAATCCCGTGCATCGTCCAGAACTTCGGTGCCCTCGATGGCAAATGATCGAACATGTCTGGAAGAGGAAAGCCCGCGTAACCGCTAGATCCCGCAAGCCCAGAACCGGGATGGGGTCCCGTCTGCAGGTCACCATACCGGGCAGCGGTATCTGATGCCGCAATCAGGGGTCGGACAGCGGTGCACGCCCATCACTCACCGGAAGGCCAAAACCTCTCGCAAAAAGAGCGGCAACAAATGAGGCCGTAAGCCGATCCGGAAGGTACGGTCAAAACACCGATTACGTTGTTCGCTATTTAGCTGTCGAACGACGGCATGCGCGTACTCACTCCTGGACCGTGCGGTTGCGACAGCAAATTGTGCCGCTCGCGCATCGCGTCGGCTGATTGGCGAACGACTTCGGAAACCTCGAGGAACTGTTTGGCCAAGGGACTTGTCCTGCGCCAGATCATGCCGATCGTTCGCGACGGTTCGAGGTTACGGAAGCGGGCGATGGATACGGACGCCGAACGCGTTTCCACCGCTACTGCCATTTCCGGGATCAAGGTGACACCAATGCCGGCGCTGACCATCTGGACGAGTGTGGATAGAGAGCTGCCATCCATCAACTCGCGCGGCAGTGCCGAAGACAGATTGCAGAACGATAAGGCCTGATCGCGAAAACAATGGCCCTCTTCCAACAGAAGCAGCCTCATCTCGCGAAGCGCTTCGGGATTGGGTACCGGCTTGCCTTCATCCTCGCTTGGCCGGACCAGGACGAAATTTTCCGAAAACAGCGTAACCTCGGTCAGTGAAGGTTCGGATACAGGTAACGCGACGATTGCCGCGTCAAGCCGGCCCTCGGCCAGCTCCTGTACCAGCTTCGAGGTCAGCGTCTCGCGGACGTGAATGTCGAGCCCGTCGTGCATGCGCGTTAGATTGCCGATGATCGCAGGCAGCAGATAGGGTGCGATCGTCGGAATGACACCCAGGCGCAGCCGCCCCACGAGCCGATCCTGGGAGGCCCGCGCCATATCTGCGAGCTCGTCGACCGAGCGAAGAATGTCGCGGACGCGCAGCACAAACGCTTCCCCGAAACTGGTCAGCCGGACCTGGCGCGCGCCTCTTTCAAAAAGCTCCGTGCCCAGCGATTCTTCCAGTTCCTTGATCTGCATCGACAAGGCAGGCTGGGAGATCGCGCAGACGTCAGCCGCGCGTCCGAAGTGACCTTGTCGTGCCAAAGCCTCGAAATAGCGAAGCTGCTTGAGTGTCAGATTCGTCATAACCTTACCTTATCGTCGCAATCAGTAAATCCAACTTAAATTAATGGAACTGCTTGGCTATAGTCGCAAAAGCGCCGATGAGGTGTAGCCATTGTCACGTCTGGACCATAAAATGGCCAGGGACGATGCGCAGCTCATTGGCGTCCAGGCTGTCCGGACACCGGTGCCTCCCAAGCTCGTTGCTTCGGGACGGTCTGCTTGCCAACAAACAAGGAAGTTTCATGTGTCTGGTACTTCGTCATCGTGCTGACCATGCAACCCTACTGCTTTTCAGAGGATCGACGGTGATCCTCCTCTGGATGGCTCAATTTCCAAGTAATCGCGAGGGAGAGAAATATGGATACGAAAACCGATGCAGCCGGTAAATGTCCGGTGGTGCACACACACACGGCCCATGGCGGCAGGTCGAACCGGGACTGGTGGCCGAACCAGTTGAACCTCAGGATTCTCCACCAGAACTCTGCGCTGTCGAGCCCGATGGGCAATGCGTTCAACTATGCCGAGGAGTTCAATAAGCTCGACMTTAACGCCGTCAAGCAGGACCTGCATGCGCTGATGACGGATTCGCAGGATTGGTGGCCCGCAGACTTTGGCCATTACGGTCCGCTTTTCATCCGCATGGCCTGGCATAGCGCAGGCACCTACCGCACCGGCGACGGCCGCGGCGGCGCTGGAGCCGGTCAGCAGCGTTTCGCGCCGCTCAACAGTTGGCCTGACAACGTCAACCTCGACAAGGCGCGCCGGCTGCTTTGGCCGATCAAACAGAAATACGGCAACAGAATCTCCTGGGCCGACCTGATGATCCTCACAGGCAACGTTGCGCTGGAATCGATGGGCTTCAAAACGTTCGGATTTGCCGGCGGCCGGCCGGATGTCTGGGAGCCCGAGGAAGACGTCTACTGGGGCGCCGAGGAAACTTGGCTGGCCGACAAGCGCTACTCCGGTGAACGCGACCTCGAAAACCCGCTTGCCGCGGTGCAGATGGGGCTTATCTACGTCAACCCGGAAGGCCCGAACGGCAATCCCGACCCGCTTGCCGCTGCCAAGGACATCCGCGAGACCTTCGCGCGTATGGCCATGAACGACGAGGAGACGGTCGCCCTCATTGCAGGCGGACATACTTTCGGCAAGACCCACGGCGCGGGCGATGCCGCCCATGTTGGCGCCGAGCCCGAAGGCGCAGGCATTGAAGAACAGGGGTTCGGCTGGAAAAGCAGCTTCGAAACAGGCAAGGGCGGTCACACGATCAGCAGCGGCCTGGAAGTCACCTGGACCACGACGCCGACAAAATGGAGCAACAACTTCTTCTGGAACCTGTTCGGTTATGAATGGGAACTGACGAAGAGCCCAGCTGGTGCACATCAGTGGACCCCGAAGCATGGCGCCGGTGCCGGCACCGTGCCGGACGCGCATGACAAGTCCAAGCGTCATGCACCGTCCATGCTGACCACCGACCTAGCGCTTCGCTTCGACCCTGCCTACGAGAAGATTTCGCGGCGCTTCCACGAAAATCCGGATCAGTTCGCGGATGCCTTCGCTCGCGCGTGGTTCAAGCTGACCCACCGCGACATGGGCCCCCGCGTGCGTTATCTCGGTCCGGAGGTTCCGGCTGAGGAACTGATCTGGCAAGATCCGATCCCTGCCGTCGACCATCCCCTGATCGACGCAAAGGACATTGCCGGTCTCAAGGACAAGATCCTCGCATCGGGACTGTCGATCTCGCAACTGGTCTCGACCGCTTGGGCTTCGGCCTCAACCTTTCGCGGCTCTGACAAGCGCGGTGGAGCGAACGGCGCGCGCATTCGTCTTTCGCCCCAGAAGGATTGGGCAGTCAACCAGCCGGTCCAGCTCGCAACCGTGCTCGAAACGCTTGAAGGCATCCAGAAGGCATTCAACGACGCCCAGCCCGGCGGCAAGAAGGTATCGCTCGCGGACCTGATCGTCCTCGGCGGTGCAGCCGCCATCGAAAAGGCGGCCAAGGCTGGCGGTCACGACATCGAGGTTCCCTTCACGCCCGGTCGGACCGATGCGACGCAGGAGCAGACCGATGTGAGCTCCTTTGCCGTTCTGGAGCCGATCGCCGACGGGTTCCGCAACTACCAGAAGGGCGAATACTCCATTTCGCCTGAAGAGTTGCTGATCGACAAGGCGCAGCTTCTGACGCTGACCGCGCCGGAAATGACCGTCCTCGTCGGTGGCTTGCGTGCGTTGAATGCCAATGCTGGACAGTCCCAGCACGGTGTCTTCACCAAGCGTCCGGAAACGCTGACCAACGATTTCTTCGTCAACCTGCTCGACATGAGCACGGTGTGGAAGGCTTCGGCGGACTCGAAGTATGTCTTCGAGGGGCGCGACCGCAGTACAGATGAAATCAAGTGGACCGGCACCCGCGTCGACCTCGTTTTCGGCTCGAATTCTCAGCTCCGGGCACTTGCCGAAGTCTATGGCCAGAGCGACACGCAGGAGAAGTTMGTGCAGGACTTCGTGGCTGCCTGGACGAAGGTGATGAACGCGGATCGTTTCGATATCGCCTGATCTGAACAGGAAGGCATTCGGGCGCGGCCGACTTCAGCCGCGCCCGAGTGTCATGCGCCACCGCACAAGCATTCGGCGGAATGGCGAGACGTTGCCCATCAAAAATATCGGCTGCTATATTAAAACCGCGCGCATCTTCTGCAGGGAGGCAGATATGTCCGGGAAAAAAGATCAGGGACGTTCAAGGACCGCCCCGGCTCGAGGGTATCGCCTTCGCGCGAAACATGGGCGGCAAGCCCGCATCCTTCAAAGAGCCAACCGCCAGGTCATCACGATGGCCGCAGCCGTTATCATCGTGTTCTTTGCGGCCATCATCCTGCAGGCTTTGCTGACGTAACGCAGGTCAGTCGTAAAGACACGTAATGTGCGCCGTCTCACGAGAGACCTTGCCAGATGAGCCAATGGGAGTGGCTAAGTTTCGGATCTCGTTGAAAGCCCAAGGCCTCCCAAAACATAGCCGCGTCGGCGTTGTCCGTATTCACCGTTACAGTCGTGCCGCTCGGAATTGTCCTGTTCAAGATCGCCGCTGCCAACTGACGTCCCAGGAAACGACGGCGGTATGCGGGACGTATAAAGAAGCGTCGCAGGCGCATAGCAGACGGCAGAAAAGGATCGACCGTCATGCCTCCAATGCCCGCCAGGTCACGGTTGACCCTGATTACCAGCAGAACTTCGTGTGCTTGAGTGAAGCGCTGTTCGCCGCTTTGCCATTCAGCATGCAGTCGTTCAATAAACCGTTTGCCTTCGAAAGCCGCGTCGCTGCGCAAGGCACCGAAATCAGCGGGAAGACGGTCGACAATTTGGTCAAATTGAAGTTGGTGGGGTAGATCACCTTCGATGGCCATAGCCAGATATTAGCAGGTATCGGTGACCGTCACTATCGCTGACGACCTTGCCCTTTCTGAGAAGAGCGTCAGGCCTCTCGTATGAACTCAAAGGGCGATGCGTGGGCGATCGGCCGCCTTCAGCATTTCGTCTTTGCCCGCCGGCAAGCCGCCTGGTTGGAAGCGACTTGCCGGTCGGCTGGATGAAGAATTTTGGCAGCCATCTTATGCTCGCTCCGGACGAACACTGATGGAACTCGATACTAATTTGCCGCAATTCTTCGAGCGAGAGCCATCACATAGTCATCTGCGATATCGGCCAAGGTCAAAGCGACCTCCGATTCCTTCCAACCTGCAGCCATTGCCGTGAGCACGAATTCTCGAAATGCCTCGGCGAGTACTTCCTCGCGCTCGACGACGCGATACGGGTTGTTCGCAGCGTGTTGAGGGGCGCTGATTTGTATTGTCGGTCGGGTAGATTCCATTGATACGTCCCCCTTAAGGTTGACCAGTTGTAAAATTTTGTCCTGCACGTCTGTTTTTGCCTGCACTGCGATTATGCTTATTTTCTAAAAGATTAAGTGCGACGTGTCGTTAGACACGCATCCCGAAATTTGTCGCAGCGTCCATTTCTGCAATTGCTAATCAGATATTTTCACCCTGCACTTGCGGCAGAGTCTTCGCACAAAGATCTACAGACGATCCCACCGGGACGCAGCGGCCGGTGGGCGAATCACTGGCCTGCCAAGCCAAAGATCGCAGGTCAAAACCATGAGCAGTCTCCCATCGATCGTGTTTGAACATGCCGCTCGTTGTCCATTTGCTAGTCACGTCTTCCGTCCTCTGGGCCATGACGAGCAATTCTCGCGTCATTGTTTCCCTTCTGCTCTGAAGACCGAACATCAGCACAATTCGCTCGACGATTGCGCTTGGCTCGGAGCTTTTGCCATTGAGATTGCTAGTGCTGCAAACTGCGGGCGGCAAAGCCGAGCCGGTTTATCGCGAATTCAGTCAATCGATTGACTTATTTCAAAATCGGTTCATTATGGGAGCATGAGACCAAGAAACGATACAAAATCCGAGGCTGCGCGCAGCGACATCACGCGTGAAAAATTGCTCGAAAACGCCCTCGACGTGTTCGGTCGATACGGCTTCGACGGTGCCTCGACACGCAAGATTACAAACGCGGCCGGCGTGAACCTTCAGGCGATCACCTACTATTTCGGCAACAAAGAAGGGCTTTACATCGCGACAGCCGAATATCTCGCCGACATGATCGGTCAGCATGTCGGCGGCATGCGACAACGCATTGCGAAGGAAATTGCGGCGCTCGATGCCACCGGTACGAAGCTCGGCGAAGCGCAGGCGCGGCTCTTTCTGGACGAGATCGTCGAGACGATGGTCGTCCTTTTCGTCAGCAAGAGATCCGAAGCCTGGGCGCGTTTCATCATCCGCGAGCAGATGGAGCCGACCGCGGCATTCGAGCGGGTCTACTCCGGCATTATGGGGCCGATGATCGCTCTCGGGCGACGTTTGATCGGAGCTGTTATCGCCGATGACCCGGCATCCGAAAATGTGCGCCTGCGTTGCCTGTCCTTCGTCGGCAGTCTCATGGTTTTCAGAATGGCCAATGCGGCTGTGCTCGCTCAGATGGAATGGGATGCGATCGGCGAGAAGGAGATCGCCATATTGCAGCAGCATGCGCGCAGGCTTGTCGCCGCCCTCGGGCCGGCGAGAGGAGAAATATCGTGAACAGGATCATTCCGATTGCTGTCGTAGCCATCATAGCCGCGGGTGCGGCCGCGTGGTGGTCCGACGCGCCGGCAAAACTCGGCTGGAAATGGCAACAGCAAAAGGAGTTCGCACTCTACGGCAATGTCGACATTCGCCAAGTCTCGCTTGCATTTCGCGTCAGCGGCAAACTTAGCGAGGCTCTTGTCGATGAGGGCGATGTCGTAAAGCGCGGCACCGTGCTCGCCCGGCTCGATGCAGAGCCCTATGACTATGCCGTCCGCTCCGCCGAGGCTAATGCCGCAGCATTGCGCGCCACGCTCGACAAACTCAAGGCAGGCGCGCGGCCGACAGAAATCGCGCAGGCGCGCGCCTCTTATCAAGAGCAGCTTGCCGATCTGGAAAATGCCAATCTGGCCTACGATCGCGCCAGACAGCTACGACCCTCGGGCAACATATCCGAAGCCAGCCTGGATCAAGCGACGGCAGCGCGGGCTATGGCGGCCGCGCGCGTGGATTCAGCCAATCAGGCGCTGAAGTTGCTGGAAGAAGGCAGCCGCGCCGAAGATATCGCGGCAGCGGAAGCCCAGTTAAAAGCCGCCGAAGCTACACTGGAAACGGCCCGCACCTCGCTCGGGGATACCGAGTTGCGCGCACCGAATGACGGTGTGATCCTCTCCCGCGTGCAGGAGCCAGGAGCGATCGTGGCACCGACCGATCCGGTCTTCGTGCTGTCGCTGACCGAGCCCGTCTGGGTGCGCGGCTATGTCGCCGAGCCGGATCTCGGCCGGGTCCACCCCGGCATGAAGGTCAAAGTGACGTCGGACACGAAGCCGGACGAAGCTTATGACGGCACGATCGGCTTCATTTCGCCTGTTGCCGAATTCACGCCGAAGTCCGTGGAAACACCCGAGCTGCGCACGGACCTCGTCTACCGGCTGCGGGTCACCATCGACAAGCCCGGACCAGATCTGCGCCAGGGCATGCCGGTAACCATTCACTTCCCGACACTACAGGCGGCGGAAAAATGAGCGACGCGGTCGACAGAGCCGGCAGCGGCGACCTTGTCCGGCTCGACGGGGTCACAAAACGGTTTGACGCGGCAAAGCCGGCGCTTGACGCCATCGCCGGTGCGATCCGCGGCGGCGAGATAACCGGCCTCGTCGGCCCTGATGGTGCCGGCAAGACGACGCTCATCCGCCTCATGACGGGTCTGATGCTGCCGGAAAGCGGTACCGTGCAGGTTCTTGGTTTCGACACGCGCAAAGATCCCGCCGCAATCCAAGCGGGGATCGGCTATATGCCGCAGCGCTTCGGCCTCTACGAGGACCTGTCGGTTCAGGAAAATCTCGATCTCTATGCCGATCTGCGCGGGCTTCCCAGGCAGGAAAGAACTGCGACCTTCGACGAGTTGCTTACCTTTACCGACCTCAAGCGCTTCACCGGCCGCCTCGCCGGCAAGCTTTCCGGCGGCATGAAGCAGAAACTCGGCCTTGCCTGCGCGCTTCTTAAGAAACCAAAGCTTCTGCTGCTGGACGAGCCCGGTGTCGGCGTCGATCCCATTTCACGGCGCGATCTCTGGAAGATGGTCGAAAACTTGACCGAGGAGGGTGTCGGCGTTGTCTGGTCGACCGCCTATCTCGACGAAGCCGAGGCCTGCAACCGGGTGTTCCTGTTCAACGAAGGCAAACTGCTTTTTGCCGGCGAGCCGAAGGAACTGACCGCACGCGTCGCCGGCCGCGTTTTTCGGATCAGCGGCATTGCCGGCCGGCGTCGCCAGATGCTGACAAAACTCCTTGACGAAGACGGCGTGGTCGACGGCGTCATTCAAGGAGAAGCGATAAGGCTTGTTGCGGTCAAAGACAGACAAAGCCGGTTTGCGGCCGCCGGCGACGCCGAGGTCAGGGCTGCAGAGCCGCGTTTCGAGGACGCGTTTATCGACATGCTGGGCGGCGGACCGGGCGGTCGCTCGCAACTGGCCGAGACGCAGCGAAGCTTTACCGTTGAAGGCGACAAACCAGTGATAGAGGCGCGCGGCTTGACCAAGCGTTTCGGCGATTTCATCGCAGCCGACAGGATTACCTTCGAGATCCCGCGCGGGCAAATCTTCGGACTGCTCGGACCGAACGGCGCCGGCAAATCCACGACGTTCAAAATGCTCTGCGGCCTGTTGAAGCCGACGAACGGCGAAGGCCGGATTGCCGGTTTCGACCTGCGCCGCGACACGGCAGAGGCACGCAATCGTCTCGGCTATATGGCGCAGAAATTCTCGCTCTACGGCGATCTCAGCGTGTCCCAGAACCTGCAATTTTTCGCCGGCGTCTATGGACTGCGCGGCGCGCGCAAGCGCGAGCGGGTCGATCTGATGACATCGATCTTCGATTTTCGTTCCCGGCTATCCATGTCGGCGAAGGATCTGCCGCTTGGCCTGAAACAGAGACTGGCGCTTGCCTGCGCGGTGATGCATGAGCCCGAGGTGCTCTTCCTCGACGAGCCGACGTCCGGCGTGGATCCGATCACACGGCGGGAATTCTGGACCCATATCAATGCGCTCGTCGAAAAAGGCGTCACAGTCTTCGTCACCACGCATTTCATGGACGAGGCCGAATATTGCGATCGCATTTCGCTGATCTACCGCGGGCGTTCGATCGCACTGGGTTCTCCTGACGAATTGAAGGCTGGGGTTGCCAATGCAGAAAACCCCGATCCGACCATGGAAGATGCCTTCATCGCCCTCGTCCAGGCATCGGAGGAGAGGATGGCGGCATGATATCCCCTTCCCCGGCAGCTACGGCTTCCTCATGGCGCGAGCGTATGCGCCGGCTCGCCGCATTGGTGCGCAAAGAGAGCTTCCAGGTCATGCGCGATCCAAGCAGCATCCTGATTGCCTTCGTGCTTCCGATCATCCTGCTCTTCCTGTTCGGCTATGGGGTCTCGCTCGATACCAAGCTGACGCGCGTCGGCCTGGTCATGGAGGAAACGACGCCGCTGACCGGCGATCTTGCCGCGAGCTTCCGGGCGTCCCGCTATTTTTCGGTCGTCAGCGGCCGTGATCGCCGGCAGTTCGAAGAAGACCTGATCCTGTCACGCATCCGCGGCATCATCGTCATACCGGCAGACTTCACGGCGAACTATATAGCCGGCAATCGCCCCCAGATTCAGGTCATCGTCGACGGCTCCGATCCCAACACCGGCAGTTTCGTGCAGAACTATGCCCAGGGCGCGGTCACCAACTGGCAGCTACAGCGGCAGGCGGAGATGATGAGGGGCAATCCGGCCATCGCCGTCGAACAACGCTTCTGGTTCAACCCGGAGCTTACCAGCCGTTCCTTCCTGGTCCCCGGTTCCATAGCGATCGTCATGACGCTGGTCGGAACATTGCTGACATCGCTGGTCGTCGCGCGCGAATGGGAGCGCGGCACGATGGAAGCGATGATGGCAACACCGGTGACAGCCGCCGAACTGCTTGCCGGCAAGCTGCTGCCCTATTTCCTGCTCGGCTTGACCTCGATGACGCTCTGCGTCCTGCTCGCGGTCTTTCTCTTCGGCGTACCGTTTCGCGGCTCGGTCCTGGCGCTCTATGCTCTGTCAGCGGTTTTCCTAATGCCGGCGTTGGGCCAGGGCCTGCTCATCTCGGCTGTGACCAAGAATCAATTTCTCGCCTCGCAGCTCGCGCTGATCTCGGCATTCCTGCCGGCCTTTCTGCTTTCCGGATTTCTCTTCGAAATCAATTCGATGCCGACCGTCATCCAGTGGATCACCTTCATCGTCCCGGCCCGGTACCTCATTCCTAGCCTGCAGACCGTCTTTCTCGCCGGAGATATCTGGCCGATGTTCCTGCAGGCGATCGCCATCATGTTTGCGATCGGCTGCATCTTCTTCCTGCTTGCCGCGCGAAGCACAAAAAAGAGGATCGCCTAAGATGTGGTGGTCGAGGCTGAAGGCCCTCATCATAAAAGAGCTGCTGGCGGTGATGCGCGATCCGAAGAGCCGCTTGATCTTGATCGGGCCGCCGATCGTGCAGCTTCTGGTCTTTTCCTATGCGGCGACCCTGGAGGTGCGCAATGTCGATATCGCGTTGCTGAACCGTGACAGCGGCCATTGGGCACAAGAACTCGTCCAGCAGATCGAAGGTTCACCGACTTTCCGCAGCATCTCGCCGGTGCAAGATCTCGCCGAAATGCGCGATGCGATCGACCGCCAGCGTGTCACCGCCGCTGTCGTCGTCGGCCCTGATTTTTCGCGCAATATTGAGGCAGGCAGGCCCGCCGACCTGCAGATCATTCTCGACGGCCGCCGGTCKAACGCCTCGCAGATCGTCGCAGGCTATCTCAACCAGATCGTGGCGACGCTTTCCGCCGAAACGCCGGCGGGGACACGCGCTGCCGCACGATCCGTCGCCGTCGTGCCGCGCAACTGGTTCAATCCCAATCTTATCTTTCAATGGTTCATGGTGCCGAACCTGATTGCCAGCATCGCGCTGCTCATCGGCCTCATCGTTACCGCTCTCTCCATCGCACGCGAGCGGGAGCTTGGCACCTTTGATCAGCTCATGGTGTCGCCCTTGCGCACCCACGAAATCCTGATCGGCAAGTTCATCCCGCCGATGATGATCGGCCTCTTTCACATGACGGTCTATATCCTTGCCGCAATCTTCATTTTCGGCGTACCGCTGCGCGGCTCGCTGCTTCTGCTCTACGGCAGTTCGCTCTTCTATCTCGCGTCCGTCGCTGGTCTCGGTCTCTTCATTTCGGCGCTTTCGGCAACGCAACAGCAGGCAATTCTCGGCGCCTTCCTTTTTCTGGTTCCCGCCATGCTGCTTTCCGGCTTCGCCACGCCGATCGAGAATATGCCCGACTGGCTGCAGCCGCTGACCGTCATCAACCCGCTGCGCTATTTCCTGGTGATCGTCAAAGGCGTTTTTCTCAAGGACATCCCAGCTGCCGAGGTGGTCAATCAGACCTGGCCGCTCCTGGTGATTGCGTCGGTCACGCTGAGCGCCGCGTCATGGCTCTTCCGCCGCAGGCTTGAGTAGCCCAAGGCAAACCGCGAGACACCTCCGTATAAATTCCACTGAAAAATCGTTCAAAGCCGGTGTGTCGTTGTTTGCGGCCCCGGAATCAGGACGTAGTGCTACAGCCTAATTCCGCGCCGCGAAAATCAGAATGAATCTTTGTATAAATCATTGAAAATGCTGCATATCACGACCTTTATAAGTAGATTTCTGAAGGTAGCCAGAATGAATATTTATCACCGTCAGGTATAACCACCGCCTTTAGAGACTCTATTGAGCCGATTTACACAATATAAACTATGTTACCCCATAAGAGTGACATTAAATGGGAACCGTGGTGCGGGCGCATGATTCAGCGCCCAGAAACTTTCGGGATGAGGGGTCGATAGCACCGACCTATCCGACGCAACCTTCCCTTGATCCTGTCAGCTGATGCGTTGACAGCAGAATTCCAAATCCGGGGATGGGGACCTGTATATGGTAAATTGGAAAACATTCGGCATTGTCGCGCGTCTGGCAACGGGATTTGGCTTTCTGCTCATCCTGATGATCGGTTTGACGCTCTACTCGATCGGCCAGGTCAAGACGATCGACCGCAATCTTAGCGTCATCAACGACACCAACAGTGTGAAACAGCGCTTTGCAATCAATTACCGCGGCAGTGTTCACGACAGAGCGATTGCAATCAGGGACGTGACCCTCGTCACGTCAGCGGAAGAACGCCAAGCGGTTGAAAAGCTCATCGAGACGCTGGCCTCGTCCTATGCCGACAATGAAAAGAAGATGGCGGATATGGTCGCCTCGCCGGCCGGTGCGACGGCTGAGGAGAAGGCCATCCTCGATGAAATTGCCGCAATACAGGCCAAGACCAATCCGCTCGTCGCCGAGATTATAGCACGTCAGGAAAAAGGCGATGGCGAAGGCGCGCGTAAGATCCTTCTGGAACAGGCAAGACCTGATTTCGTCGCCTGGCTGAAAGCGATCAACAAGTTCATCGACTATCAGGAAGCGCTCAACAAATCGATCGGAAGTGACGTTCGAAGCGCCGCCGGCGGCTTCAACTCGCTGGCTTTGACAGCGCTCGCCATCGCGATTTTCCTGGCAAGCGTGGCGGCTGCCTTGACCGCCCGCTCCATTGTTGGACCGCTGGCTAAACTCCAGACATCGCTTGTATCGATGGCGCAAGGCAATATGGAGGGCGATCGCAAACTGGAAAAGCGCAGCGATGAGATCGGCATGCTGGCCCGCGCTGTCGCATCGCTCCGCGACGCAATCTCGGCAAAGGCGGAGCACGACGCGGATTCGGATGCAAGGCGAGCCACCGAAGAACGCAACCGGCTACAGACCGAGGCGGCGGAGCGCGAGGCTCTTGCCGAACAAACCAATGCGGCGGTGAACCAGCTTGCAGACGCCCTTCAGGCCTTGGCGAACGGTGACCTCACGCGCCAGATCGCCGGCCCCTTCATTCCGTCGCTCGACCAATTGCGCGTCGATTTCAACCAGGCTGTCGACAAACTGCGACTGGCGATGCAAAAGGTCGCAGAGAATGCCAGTGCCATCGCATCCGGCGCACAGGAAATTCGCTCTGCTTCCGACGACCTTGCAAAGAGGACCGAACAGCAGGCTGCCTCGGTGGAAGAAACCGCCGCAGCCCTGGAAGAGATCACGATAACCGTGTCAGGCTCCAGTAACCGCGCCCAGGAAGCTGGCCATCTCGTGCGCAAGACGAAGGAAAGCGCCGAACACTCCGGACGTGTCGTGCGCAGCGCCGTCGAAGCCATGGACAAGATCGAGGCTTCTGCGACCGAAATCGGCAATATCATCGGCGTCATTGACGAGATCGCCTTCCAGACCAATCTCCTCGCATTGAACGCCGGCGTCGAAGCAGCACGCGCCGGCGAAGCCGGAAAAGGCTTCGCCGTCGTCGCCCAGGAAGTGCGTGAGCTGGCTCAGCGCTCCGCAAAGGCCGCGAAAGAGATCAAGGATCTGATCAACACCTCCAACAACCATGTCAGAAGCGGCGTATCCCTGGTCGGGGAAACCGGCAAGGCCCTGGAAGAGATCGTCACCCAGGTCCAAAAGGTCGACGGCAATGTCGGGGCGATCGTCGAAGCTTCGAAGGAACAGGCAACGGGCCTCAAGGAAATCAACACCTCCGTAAACACGATGGATCAAGGCACGCAACAAAACGCCGCCATGGTCGAACAGGCAACCGCGGCGGCTCACAACCTTGCATCGGAGGCCGAGGCTTTATTCCAACTGCTGTCGCAATTCAGAATAAGCGCTMAAACGACGTTMGCCCCCAACAGACCAGCGACTATTGCCGCTGCCAGCACGGTATCGAGGCCTTCGGCATCTCCGGCGCGGCGACTGACCGCGAAGCTTACCAGTGCGTTTAGCGGAAATGCGGCTGTGGCGGATTAATTTCAACCGATGTTTACTTTTGTCCGTTCCGATTGCGGCTTTCGATTAAAATTCGAAATGAAGGAAGTGCAGGTTTCTGGCGTGTCCGGCCCTACGACCAGCCGCTCGGTGTCCAAGCGTCCGAGTTGTATTCCGAGGCCGGCGTGGTTGGGCGACAATTTTTGTGGCGAATAGGAATTATGAACTTCTCCGAATCAATCTGCTCCAGCCTATAATTGTTGAGTTCTGCGAGATTTTGACCCCGACTGTCATTTTGCACCAACCCGCCTAAATAGATGCAATACCTTGAAAAGATTGATAATTTAAATTTCCGGTTGGGTCATAACCAAACGCAAAACCGGGTTAAATCGTCACGGAAATCAACGGCCGCGGCTAGGAAACCTTCCGCACAAGTCGGGGATATCTCTTCTCGAAATTATTGGAATATCCCCCCCTCTTTTAACTCAGTTGGAGTCTGGCTTTTCGGGAAGCCAATCTTCGGCGATCAACCCGTCAACACGCGTGAATTCACGCAGGTTTCCAGTAATGACTGAAAGGCCGGCACTTCTGGCGTGTCCGGCGATTAGCACGTCGTAACCGCCAATCATTTGTCCCTTTCGCTCCAAAACCGCTCGAATATTCGCAGCATGAGCGGCGGCGGCTTCGTCAAACTGAAGAATTACGAGGCGAGCAGCAAAATTCTCGACATTTGCACGATGCTTCACAGGATCGGCAGATGTTTCGGCGCCATACAGAAGTTCGTTCAGGATGATCGTTGAAATGCAAAGTGCGTCTGCATTTTCATTGAAACGGTCGCGCAAGCCCTGTGGCCTGTCACGCAGAAGCCTGATGCACAAATTGGTGTCGAGCATATAGCGCAACATCTCAGAAGTT
This sequence comes from Rhizobium sp. BR 317, assembly GCF_047445835.1. Taxonomy (NCBI): domain Bacteria; kingdom Pseudomonadati; phylum Pseudomonadota; class Alphaproteobacteria; order Hyphomicrobiales; family Rhizobiaceae; genus Rhizobium; species Rhizobium sp. BR 317. Next base: position 99,973 of record NZ_JARWLB010000022.1, read on the forward strand.
TTCCCTGACTTGTGCTGCGGGTTGTTTACGCTCACCAAGATCAATACCGGGCGCATCAAAAAAATCATCCCAGATACTGTTGGCCGGGACAATTACACGGCGGTTGCCATCTCGTAGAATTGCCACTTCCTTCACATTGTCGGGAAAAGCGACATCTTTTGACAAACGAACTGCCTGGGTTCGGTTTGATTGAAAAATGGTGGTTCGTGACATCGCGATGGCCTCCATCTGGTATATACACGATGTATATCTCAAGTTTGTATATGTCAAGCGGATATACGTAACAACAAGGTTTGTCGGCTTGCTGGGTCAGTGAAATCAGACGCGAATAACGACGATCATCTTCGAATAAGGCAAATCGCTGTAGTTCGTCCAAAGGCGCCCTGACGGAAGACGGTTGCCATTTCCGGCCACCACGGGAGTACTTTCGTGAGGCCTTACTCCATCTCCAAGCCTTCTCGCCGCGGCGTTCGCAGACTCCGAAACCGTCACTTATGGTGCTTCTCCACCGTTATACTGTTTTTCAAAAACAGTATAACGGCAAGGGGATAGGAAACAGGAGTGAGCAGTCCATGGGCCTCTCAACTGGTTGATTTGAGCGAGATCGAAGCGACATGGCAAGGCCGACGATAGCAACAGTGCCGATGATGAACAGGAACGCTGCAGCTGCAATTGCCGGGCTGACATTCTCGCGAATCGTGGAGAACATTTGGCGGGCCAAGGTACGCTGGTTCGGTCCGGCAACGAAGAGCGTAAGGACCACCTCGTCCAGTGAGGTAGCAAATGCGAAGACGGCACCGGAGAGAATGCCCGGCAAAGCCAGCGGGAACGTGACACGACGGAACACGGTGATTGCGGGTGCACCGAGACTGAGCCGCCTGCTCTATACGCCGATCAATCCCGGCCAGCGAAGCGGATACCGTCACGATCACGAACGGCACCGCAACTACCGTGTGGGCACAGATCACGCCGACGTAGGTGTTGGCCAAACCGATCCTTACGAACATCAGTTGCATACCGACGCCGAGAACCACGGCCGGGACGACCATCGGCAAGAGAAACACGGTCCGGAATAGGTCGGCGAACAGAAGGCCGCCTTTCCGAAGGCCGAGCGCCGCCGATGTTCCCAGCGCTCCTGCAAGAAGCGTGGTGCCGGCACCGATCAGCAAACTGTTGACGATCGACATCCGCCAGACATCAACTGTCAGGAGTTCCTCAAACCAGCGCATGGAATATCCAGGGATGGGATAGGCGAGAAACACACTCGATGTGAAGGCGAGCGGCAAGATTGCCGCAAGCGGAGCGAGCAGGAACGCCATCATGAGAGCGCCGAACAACGGCTTGGCGATGATCATCGTTCGAGGCATCAGGTTCGAGCCTCGTTCGGTTGCAGGCGATTATAGATGCCGTAGAGCAGGATTGTGGAGAGCAACAAGATCGCGCCAAGCGCTCCAGCCATGCCCCAGTTCGCGGAGTTGATGGCGTGCTATCGGCGGGAACAGATGATGCCAGTTCGGTTATTCCAATCTCAACGATCCGAACGTCTATTGCAGATTTCGCATGAAATACGTATTTTAGGTAAAACCATTCACTAGGTCCCGATGAAGCAGTTTACCTTTTCCGATATGAACCGCGCCTCCGGGGAAATCCTTGAGACGGCACTGATTGAGCCGGTCGCACTCACCAAGCGTGGCAAGCAGAAGCTGGTGATCCTGACGGCTGAAGCCTATGATCGGCTGAAGGGACAGCAGCAAGTGCAGAGTTATCGGCTGGCGGATGCGCCGGAACACATCCACGACGAATTGATGGAGGGCATCGACGCGATCCTTGACGGAGCGCATCGCGATGCTTGAGCGGGGACAGATCGTCCGCTAAGGCACTGTTGATAAATTATCGCACCGGTGGTGGGATGATTGGGCTGATTGTGTAGTTCCAATCGCCATGGAATTGATGACGGTTGATGTTGATCGCATCCATCTCGGCATCGCTGACCTTGATGCCGGCGGGGTAGATATTGGTGTCGATCTCGGACTTGACTGTGAGACCGGCTTTGGTCGTGGTTGCGGCAATCAGTTGGACAATGGTATGGTAGCTGACAAGCGGTTTGCCACGCCAGTTCTTGGTGATGAATGAGAAG